>JBBRMF010000079.1:0-19233 GCA_038230975.1 Tepidisphaerales bacterium | reverse complement strand
TTCGACTTCGGCCCCCCGCACAAAATGGGCAATGTGATTTGGATTTCAGTTCCACGAATTGTATCTGTTTAGGCAGGATATTCGAGCGTTTTTCTGGCGAACGAGTGATCCCGTGCCGATAGGTGTAAGGCCATCTCAAGGAAGCGGCGAGTGCCGTATTCCGCTGGCTGTACGCCGCGCCGAAGGCAGTGTCGGCGTTTCACCCTCGTACGATCTATTTTCATGGAGTCTCGTCAATTCGACGAGAAGGAGAATTCAAATGAGCCGCCGCAATCGATCCTTGATTCAACAATCGTTTTCACGTGGTTTTTCAAAAGTCCCCAAATTGTCTGATAAGAAGCGATCGCGATTCAGTGCTTTTGAACTTCTTGAACACCGAACCTTGCTCTCCTCAACCGTCTTTACGGTGACGACGGCGAATGATTTCTACGATCCGTTAAATCCTACCGCTGTCACTCTCCGCGACGCCATCAATTCAGCCAATTCAAATCCCGGCCAAGACACCATTGCATTCAACATACCGGGCACGGGAGTTCACACTATTTCTCTGCTTTCGGCACTTCCGACTATTTTAGAGGGTGCGATCATCGATGGTTCGACGCAACCCGGATACGTCAACGTCAGGATGCCACTTATTCAATTGGACGGAACGGGTGCAGGCCCAGCGGCCAACGGATTGGATATCGCCGGCGGGGACACCACAGTACAAGGTTTGGCTATCGACAATTTCAAAACTGGCGCGGGCATCAATATTTCTGGTCCGGGAAACAACACGATCGTGAGCGATTACATTGGCGTCGATCCATCCGGCACATTAGCCATGGGAAACAATGAGGGCGTTGTCATTAACCAGTCTGATGGCAATCATATCGGGCTAGGCGGCGAGAAAAATGTGATCTCGGGGAACGATTTCAATGGCGTACGGATTACCGGAAGCACTGCAACGGCCACAGGAAATTCAATTTCCAACAACTTCATCGGTACGAACTTGAGCGGTGATTCGGCGATTGGCAATGGAGGGAGCGGAGTTTATCTCGACAATGTCTCAAACACCCTCGTAAACGGGAACATCATCTCCGGTAACGGTGGTCAGGGTGTTGCAATTCATAACAGCCTTGGCAGCTTAACGACGGTGCAGGCGAACTATATCGGCGTTGATGTCTCCGGCAGCATCGCACTTCCCAATTATGGTAACGGCGTGTTCATCTTCAACAGCACTGGCATCACCATCGGCGGGTCACATGCGATTGGGAATGTCATTTCCGGCAACTACGGAAGCGGTGTCTCCCTCGATCACGCCAGCTTTGTCACGATCGCCGGAAACAACATCGGAACTGACCTCGCCGGCGGCAACAGTGGCATACTCGGTAACTTAGGCAATGGCGTATTGATTGGTGCGGGTTCGCATGACAATACCGTGGGCGGCACATCGCCGGACTTGCGAAACCTGATCGATGGCTCAATTGGTGATGGGATACGCATCAACACCGGCGCGACCGCCTATAACCTCGTCATCGGTAACCATATCGGCTCCGATGAAGCCGGCACAATGGCTCAGGGAAATTTCGGCAACGGCATTCACGTCCTCTCAGCAGGTGCTACGATCAGCGACAACCTGATTTCCGGCAACTACGGCTATGGAATCTACCTCGGTGCCGCTGCGACTGTCCAAGGGAACTTGATCGGGACGCAAGGTGGCGGCTTAACGCCACTTCCCAATGTGTCGGAAGGAATCTATATCGAGTCGAGCGGAAGCGTCATCGGGGGCTCGGCCGCTCAAGGCAACGTCATTGCCTTTAACGGAAATAACGGCGTCACGGTCCTAAGTGGCAATCAAAACACGATTCAAGGCAATTCAATCTATGCAAATACGGGTACCGGCATTAGCATTTTTGACGGTACGCAAAACACGATTCGAGGCAATTCAATCTATGGGAATTCAGGCCTGGGAATTGACCTAATTGAGTTAATTAACGGAATTGGCGTAAATGGGGTCACTCCAAATGGACCCGCGAATACCCTGCGAACAGGACCGAATAATTATGTGAATTACCCGGTTCTTTCGACCGCGATGAGCTCGTCCACGTCGACAATCATTTCCGGATCCTATGTGGGTCTGGCCTCGAGCACTTACACGCTGGAACTCTTTAGCAGCACTGCCCCTGATCCCACGCTTTATGGACAAGGCAAGACCTATATTGGTAGCGTGACCGTGACGACGGATGTAACCGGCAACGCCATTTTCACGACGACCGTACCCAGTCTGCCAGCAGGCCAATCACTTGTGACCGCAACTGCCACCGATGATGCTGGCAATACCTCCGAATTCTCGCTGGTCGTTCAAGCCACGGTCAGTGCTGCCCCAGCCACGACGACCACAACGTTGTCGACCAGCAACGAGTGTGTCTTCCTTGGAGCGTCCGTGACATTCACGGCAACTGTGACGCCATCTGGCACGAGCCCACTGTCAGGCACCGTCACATTCAAGGAATTGCTGGCCGATGGAACGTACTCAAATCTGGGAACCGTGACGAATTACACCGGTGGCCCGGCAACCCTGACGACATCCACACTCGGTCTGGGTATTCACAACATCGTTGCGTGTTTTACGAGCAGTGACTCGAACTACTCCGAAAGCACTTCGTCACCTGTGACGGAAACGGTGAAAACCAGCAAAGTGACGATCAACGGCACCACGTTCCGCGACACAACCGGCGATGGATTGAGCGGCGACGACGGAGCGCTGGCCGGGGTTACGGTCAACCTCTACCGCGACGTAAATAACAACGGTGTGCTCGACAGCGGTGACGGCGCGGCGATCATGAGTGTCACGACCGACGCCACCACGGGTGCCTACAACTTTGGGAACTTGACGGCCGGCCGATATTTCGTCCAGCAAGTAACCCCTACCGGATATGTCCGCACCGCGCCGGCACTCAGCACTTATTACACGGTCAACTCTTCTGCCGGGACTGTCTACTCTGGACGTGATTTTGATAACTACATGAAGTGCAACGATCGGCAGTGGGTGACTGGCATCTCATACAGCGTCAACGGAAGCAATACCTGGTTTTCCGACCTGCGCGGTCACATCCACGAAGGCAACACGGTGAAGGTTCGATTTACGGTCGCCTCCAATCACACGGCAAAGCTTACGCTGGTCAGCTACACTGCACCGGGCAGCTCGTTTGACGCGAACAAAGCGTACCTGCAATCGGTCTATCAGTTCGCTACCGGAACCTTCTCGCCCGGTATGCATACCATGCAGGTGACGATTCCGGCGTCCTATTTCCAGGTTGACTTTGTCTGCGGTGACTACATCGACCACTTCGGCCCGGCCGGAAGCAATGTGTTCTATTCCGCCCAGAATCGACTGATCAGTGCCGACAACGGTGGCTGTCACACGCAGCTATTATCGCTCCTTGGAGCACAAGATAATTCTGCACTGAATACCTAAGCAACGGCTGGCTTCGTCTCATGAGCCTGCGTCTTCGTGGAGATTGATCCACCAGGACGCAGGCTTTTTTTATGGACGTTGCGATTTAACGAAAATGCTGTTTAACGATCAGAGTTCCTGAAAAAAGTGACACCATAGACTAGAAACGTTTTGCGAAGCCCGAGGTGCCAGAGCCAGGGTGGGCTGAATTGGGGCGCCGCTATTTCTTTGCAGACTTTCCCGTCGCCGCGCCAGGCGTCGGTGATTGCTTCCGGCTCCAGCCCGCTGTAGTGCCGGCGGTCGGCAATGAATTTCCGCATGAAATCTCCAAGGCGATCGGGAGGAACGCGCGGCAGATCGGCGAACTGCTCCGACGAGATCAGATCGATCGCCAGAACTCCGCGGCCTCCCGGCGCGAGCGACGCCGCGATCGTGCGAAGATGCCTCAGCCGCATGGCGTCCCGGATGCCGGACCGCGCCGGATGGCTTGGTGGGAATTTATCCCGCACCGCATTTCGAACGGGGTTCATCGTCTGGGTCAGCACACAAGGTGACAGCACCAGATCGAAACTCCCCCACTCCGGTAACGGCTGCTCCAGTAGTTTTTGCGTTGCATCGCGAAGTTCCGTTTCGGAAGGAGATGACTGCGCCCAACGGGTTACAAGGGGCGCGATCCCGGTGAGATCAAAAGGCGCATGACAGTGAATTGCTTCAAGCCCAACCACTTTTTGCCGGCGCGTTGCCTCGATCAGTGCCATGGCGTCCAAGTCTACCAGGTGTACTTCCCGATACATTTCCGTGAGCCATCGCAGGTCCAGATCATTGCAGTTCCCCGCCCCGAAGATGCAGATTCGCCCGCCTCGCACTTCGGGAATAATCAAACGCTCGAGCGCCTGGCGATGCGATTCATAGAACCCCCACTGGTTCTGTGTAGTTCGGTTCTGACGCGCCTGATCGATGGCAACGCGATTACTGGAATGATCTTGAGAGCCAATCACGATTCAACCATTACCAGAGATCCGACTTCTTTCGCGGAAGCGCGAGTGAAGACGTTGACGGCCGAATAAATACAACCGAGAACGGAGTGGCCGTGGTCACCCGAGTGCCACCAGGCGCACGCTTGACGGATGATGTCGCGGGAACCGCGGATCGGGCGATAGTGGTTGCCGCGAGTGCCGGAGCTGCGGCGAGTGTCGCAACGGGCAACGACGCCGTAAACAATGGAATTGAGTTTTGGTTGTTCAGTTTCGCAAGCGAAATGTCCGTAATATTCGTCACTCCGCTGCGGTTGAAATCAGTGATAGATGACAGATCAGCCGAAGTGTTTGCGGCCAGCTTTACAACCGCGACGTCTGTCGTGTTCACGATGGCAACGCTATCGTGCTGACCCGTGCCACCCACCAGATTGCCGAAGTAGTAGACATCCGGAGCGGTTAAGCCAGTGTTGACGCCGGCGTTCACTGTCACTTGAAGCCATTCGTTCCTGATTGACTGATCGGGGAACACGATTTCAATGCGGTCCGATCCTCCGACACCCATACCGGGCCTGACCACGATGGAATCCACCGCCGGAGCCGGGGTCCAGTTGCTGCCGTCGATGCTCACGTTGAACGCAAAATCCGCGGGAGTGATTAATGCACTGTTCTCAAGTGCATTCACATCAAGCATCAGTCCGTTGATGCCTTTGTCATAGCTCGTGTAGTTCGCAAATGAAGCCGTTTGACCCGGGAGGAGCGCGGTTTTGTCGGGAGCGATGGCATTGTCATCTGCCGCATTGATCGCCGGATCTGCATTGTCGTAGGAACTATTGTTGTAGAAAACAGAACGGCCGACAATTGCTGTCGCCACGGAAACGGTCGCAGTTCCGGTGACTGTCCCGCTGGAGGCAGAGACAGTGAAACTGCCGAATTGATTGCCCGCAGTCAACAGGCCGGATGAATCAATCGTGTTGGTCGCGCCGGTCACGGCCCAGGTCCAGACGGGTGACGTTGTCATCGGACTGCCAAACTGATCGCTTCCAACCGCGGTGAAAGGCGTTGAGCCCACTGCGTTCACGGACACCGTTGAAGGGGTGACGGCGATGCTCGTAAGCGTCTGGTTGACGGTCACGCTAACTGCACTTGTGATCGACAGCCCATTCGTGTCGCGGACGGTTACTGTAAATTGATACACGCCCGCCTGTCCGAATGTGACGATCGTATTCTTGGCAATGTTGCTTCCATTGCCGGAAAAGATCGGAGCTGGCGCGCCCAGCGGCGAATCTGTCGTGGCCCAACTGTAGGTCAAGTTTGATTCGCCATGGTCATCGGCACCAAGGACGCTTAACACGGTTGTCCCTCCGCTCACCGTGGACGGCGCAGCCGCAGCGCCGACGGCGATCGTGGGTGCGTTGTTGCTTACAGTCACATTGTCAAACACACCCGTGTTCAGTGTGGTGGTCGTGTGGCTTGTTAACGCCAACCCGATGAATGCATTGGTGGACATGGCAATCGTGAGTGGCGCGCCGATGGCATTCCAATTGACGTTGTCGGTTGAAACAAAACCCGTGAACGTATTTCCCGTGCGAACAAGCTTGACCCAATACGGGGCAACGCCGGTAACCGACGCTCCTGAAATTGCAGCAGCCGCCGAAGTGGAGTTTCGATAGACCAACTGCAATCCGTTGGCTTCCGAGAGCGAGACAAAAACATCTCTGGATGTGCCATTCAGATTTTCGCGAATCATCACACCGGCTTTGGCCCATGGATCGGTGTTTTCCAATGAAACGACGTGAGCCACGATCTGACCGTTGCCCACGAGCGGCACGTAAGTGAAGCGGAACTGGTCGGAATTGTTCCAAATATCGTTACCATTGGCGACAACGGTAAATTTTCCTGCGGCATACCCGGCTGCCCCGGACCCGGCCGGAGCTCCGATATCTGATGATTTCCAGGGGGCCGGAAGTGCCACGAACGCTAGGCTAGCGGCGAAGATCGGAGTGGGAGCAATCCCTTCGGTTGAGGGATTTGTCCCGATGACACGATAGTAATATTCCTTCAATGGAGTGACCGTGTTATCGGCGTACGTTAGCACGGCTCCCACATTTGCCAAGGTGGCAAAGTTCGTGCCGTCAACAGAGCGTTCGACGCGGTAACCGGTCGCAGTTGGAACTATTGCCCAATGGAATGTCATCGAATTGGATGCGATCGTGGTGAATCCCATTCCGGTTGTGGTGACCAACCGCGTGCTGGTGGAGGTCACGGTCGAAGTAGGCGAGTCTCCCTGCAAGCTCAGTGCGGTCACTCGATAGTAGTAGGTGGTGCCGGTCGCCAGACCTTTGTCGGTGTAGCTCGGGATATTCTTGCCGAGATTGGACGCAATCGTCGTAAAAGTAATGTTGTTGGTGGATCGCTCAACGCGGTAACCGGTCTCTCCGCTGACATCGCGCCAGTTGATCACCAGTTGGTCATTGAGCCAACTCGTGACGTTTACACCGCTCGGTGCGCTCGGTCGGTTGAGTCCATTGACAACGACTGATGGCGCGGAGTCTCCCGAAGCATCGGTTGCCGATACCCGATAAAAATAACGCATCGAACCAAAGAGCCCGTTGTCGCTATAAGTAACCACTCCGGCAGCGGTCGTTCCGATACGCGTGAAATTGCTGCCATCGATCGAGCGTTCGATCACATAGCCGGTGGCGTCGGGGTTGTCCGTCCAGTTCAATGTCATTCCCGTGCCCACGCCCGGAACCACCGTCAGACCCGCCGGTGCCGGGAGCGCGTTGTACGTCGAAGAAATATTGACAATTCCATCGCTGCTGACGCTGTCGATAGTGGCGGAATTGATTGCGCCAGGATTGTGGGAGGTGGAGATGAGCCCAATCGTGATATTGGTGTTCATCGCGACGGCCACCGTACCCATCAGAGTCCATACCGTGCCGTCCGTCGAACGATACCCGGAAAATGTGTTCCCGGTGCGGGTCAGCTTGAGATACACCGGCGTGAAAGCTGCGGCGGCGGTAGATGCTTTGGTAACGGTTCCTGAGCCTACACTTGCGCGGGAACCAAATTGCAAACCGTTGGATTCGCTGGCAATGAGATAAACGTGTTTGGAACCGCTCGCAGTGGTCTCGCGAATGTCCAGACCAACCTTCGCCGACGGGTCGGTATTGGTGATCGACGAGACTCTGGCGGTGATCGATCCATCGCCGCCTAGCGAGGTATACGCGTACTGCGCCTGGTCGCCGGTCCCATAGATATCCGCCCCACTGCCGGCCAAAGTATAGGTACCAGTGGTGGGATCAAACTGCGTGGAACCCGCCAGATTGGGGGCTCCCACATCCTGCGCCTGCCAACCGTTTGGTAACGCACTTGCGGTGATCGTGTATTGCCCCAGATCCCCGTAATCGCCATGGCTCTTGACCATCACGTAATATGTGCCCGCGACCGGTGAATCGAACGTCAGAGACTCACCATTGTTCGGACCGTTGCGCTGGCGCGTATCATCGATGGAACCCAACAGGTTGCCTGAAACATCGTAAACTTCAACCTTGGGCGCAAGTGCAGAAGGTGATGTCGGATTTACGTTGAGGATCATCCTTCCACCGTCGCTCTGGAACGAAAACGCATCCGTATCCGTCAATCGCTCGATGATGCCGCTGGCCGATTGCGTGGCACCGCTGACGGTTAACGAAGAGGTGGTGGCAATGGTGTTTCCGACGTCGTCGGTTCGAAATCCGTCTCCCCCTGCTGGCTCCTTGGCTTTGATCGCGCCGGCGATGATGGCGATGTCATCCTGCAGCGCACTCGGTGAATTGTTTGGATGCCCGATGAACCACTTATGGATGCTTTGTGCAAAATCAACGCCCATGATCGGGCCATGAGTAACGTCATAACCGCTGGAGTATTCGTTGGTTTTATTACCCAGATGGTCGTAGTCCGACTGATGCACCAAGCCAAAGTTATGCCCGTATTCATGGGCCAGCCCGCTCTCGCGCGTTCGAGCGTCACCGCTATTATTGAATGACCCCGGGCCTCCCGTATTGGGAAAGACACCCACATAGCTGTATCCACCGTTAATATTGTTCCCGATCACACCCCAGGCATACGGAATATTCGTCGGCTTGATGGTCGTAACGGTGACATCGAAAGGGGCGAAGTACCCGGCAACCTGGCGAACGGCTTCGGTGATATGTTGTTGTTCGGCGGCGTTGAAGTTGGTTGGATCGCCGTCTTCGTCATAGGTGGTTGCGCCGCCGGCATCACCGTTAAAGTCAAGGTAGATTCCCGTGTGCGCGCCTGGCAAGGTGTTGAGCACTGGCAATCCGGGCAATGCGACTGCGGGAATGGCAATGGGGCTTCGCGGCCCCACTGCGGTGTAAATGTCGGATGGAATCGTATCAATGCCAGTTCCGCCGTCATTGGAATGACCGGCAACATCCTGCGTATCCACAGGCGGTTGAGTGATGAGTCCGGTGACCGGGTCGATCGTGGGGAGTTGGACAAGCCCATGAAGCAGTTGTCGGGGTTCCAGCGCCTCGACCCGCCAAACCAGATTAGAACGCTTCCTCGCATTCGAAGACTTCATACTCACTCCCAATTCGATTTCGCCTCGCACCGCTATTAAAGCCCCCTGCGCTTGGGTTTTAATCAACGCATATTTTAGTAAGGTATAGTATGCCGCGTTTGAACAGTTGGAGCAAGGAAACTCTGCATCTAAGGAGATATTTTGATTTAGCGCGTGGATAGTCCCTTGCGTATTCGGGATATAGACCACCCCAAGCAATGCCCGCAGGGTGATGTGCAGCCACGATTCCCCGATTCCACGCCCGGCAATCGCGGCGCGAACTCCGGGTAAAGATTCGACCGCAGTCTCCCTTGATCCGCAGTCCATGCTCAGTCTCGTTTTTTCCGAGCCATCGAAACGGTGAATATCCCGAACGGATCAATCTTCATCCGCATCTTCTCTAAACCAACCGACTGCACCAGTTGGTCCATCTCCACCTGCGTGCGGCGGCGCATGATCCACGGCGAGCCGTCTCCGTGAGTGAGCACCCGCGCGATCATTTCCATCTGAGGATGCCATGGCTGGTTCGTGTAAAGTAAATAGCCACCCGGTTGCAATGACTGAGCGAGTCCGGCGAGCGATTCACGCACCTTTTCGTTATCAGGAAAAAGTTCGTATAACCCCGAAACAATCGTGACATTCGGGGACGGTCGAATGGCGGCAAGCGAAGTTGCGTCAAATGCGTCGCCCTTGGTGAAAGTCACGTTGGTCAACTTCATCTGGATGGCGATCGCTTGTCCGGCCGCCAATCCGGTCGTGCTTCGATCGCGCAACGCGGCCGAGATATCGAGTGCGCGAAATTGATCCAGCGTTTCCAGCAAATACCGACCCGGGCCGGACGCAATGTCGAGGATGCGAATCGGTTGACCGGCGGCACTCAAAATCTGAATCACCTCTTGCAAGGTCTCCTGCAAATGGGTTTTGCGAATTCGAATCCCGCGCCAGCCGATGGCATTCAGATAAAAAAAGTCGATCAATTTCCCGAGCGGTGAAATCCCACGCGATCGATTTGCATAGACATAATCCAACGACTCACCGGAATTGAAACCGGTGCGCCAGCCAAGTCGGATTCCGTCGCTTAGTTTGCAAATCGACTTCATGCTCAGTCGCTGGATTGCGAAATTCAGCCCGCGCGGCGAAAAAGAGGACAGAGGTTTGCCCAGTGCGTCGAACTCTTCGCGCGTATAGCCCTGGCGATCTGCATCCAATAAATTCGGGGACTTCGGAGACTCGGCAAATCGCTCCAAAATGAACTGCCGAATACGGGCGATCGGTTTATGCCGATCTTTTTCATGAAGAATCGCGTGGTAGAACCCGGGGTACTCTTGCATCTCCTTCACGGAGGAAGAAAGCCGTTGAAAAAACTGCCGCTGTGCGGATTGTTTGACGACCCAGTCGGAACCGGCTGTCAGCAACAAAGTCGGTGCTTGAATGGCGGCGGCATCTTTTACGAGTCGAGTGGAAAGATCGTGCAGATCCAAGAGCACATTCGTCGCGATGCTGCGGGAGATCAGCGAATCACTTTCATACTGCACGGCCTGCACTGGATCGTGTGTCAGCATTCGAGCTTTGACGTAGCTCTTGATAAATGATTTCCCGCCAAAAAGCATTCTAAATCGCAATGCGGAAAGCGCGAACGGAATATACAACTTTACGCGAAACGCCGGCGTCGCCAGGATCATCGCGCGGAGCGGAGGCGCATAATCATGAACCCAACCCGCTAATGCAACTGCGCCAACACTGTGACCCAGCGCAATCATTTCCTGGAACGGAATATCGTATTCGCGTGAGATGAAACGCATGAAACAATCCATGTCGCGAATCACGCAGGAGAAGTCGCTGGCGTAACCCCGCTCGCCGGGCGATCGGCCATGACCACGGGCATCCCATGCAAATACTGCGATCCCCTCCAACGACAAATCTTCAACGAACTGCTGAAACCGGCCCGAGTGTTCATGGCCGCGATGAAAGAGGACCAACGCCTTTTGTGCAGGCATCGTTGGAACCCAGGCGCGGAAGAATAATTCCGTCGAATCCCACGATGTAAAACTCCGTTCAACGCAGGCCGGAATCGGGGGAACGACCAATTCAGGTGATTCAGCCATCATACTTTTCTCCCGGCAAATAATGCAGCTGACGGTGACAGGCTTGCGTTCGCAACCTCTACCTGCGATGCACCCTTCATCGAGTAAGAAAGTTCGTGAACTGCTTGCTCAAGATCGTGAGCGATGAGCTGATGACTCATACGATCACTTCGCAAAAGCGGATAGGAGCGCGGCTGACCGATCGTCACACGTATTCGCCATGGCCTTGGGAACCAGCGACCTTTGGCCAATGCCGAACCGGCACCTTCCAGATAGCACGGAACAACAGGCAAGGATGTCCCACCTAACAGCGCGCCGATACCCGGCCGAAAAGGCCCCATTCGTCCGTCAGTTGACCGGGTTCCCTCTGGATAGAGAATCAGAACATTCCCCTCATTGGCCAACAAACTTCGGAATGTCGCCAGGCTTTCTCGAAAGTGCATCTCTGAATGGAGCAGCAGCGCATTGGTCACAATGACCGCCGCCGCCCAGCGATGGCGAACATGCAGAAAATATTTGGCACAAGCCGCCGGAAAGACTCGGTGCAGTTTGCGAATTGGAAAGATGGACTGCAGGCATAACGTATCCAAATGACTTGCGTGATTCGCCACGAGTATGAATGAGCCTTTCGTTGGAAGGCTCCCGAGGCCATCAATTGTGAGTCGATGAAAGACTTTCAACCAACCGCGCAAAATCACCGCGATCATCGCCCGAAGAAATGCCGTGAAATCAAAAAGCCGCCGTTGCGATTTCAGGCCTCTTCCGGGAGTCGTCAGTTGTTCGATGCACAAATCCATAACCACATCCTACTAAGTTAGTGGATAATAATATAGCCCCGATTTGCGTCATTCGATCAAGAAAAATATTTTTCTTTTTTTCGCTCGTGGAGAGACCGCAGGATTTTAGCCAAACGTACCCAGATCGTTTGAAGGCATCCAATCACGATCGCGATGCAGGTGCAGTCCAGAATTGTCAAATCCCCAAGTATCTTCAGGTGTATGCCTGCTGATCGAATCTGCAAATAAGTGAGACAGGCGCCGATATTGAGTGCCACCATCCGCCACGGTTTGGACATGATTCCCCCGAACTCGCGGCGGCCACCAACTGCCTGACCGAGCGTGCCGATGTACGCCGTCATCAGGGCCAGTATGGCCGCCCAATAACCGCTCGGCACTGAGTTAAAGCCGCTATGAGCGACCCCCACAAAAATAACGACATCGGAGACACGGTCGGGCAGATCGTTGAGGATCTCCCCGCGCAGGCTGGCCTTGTTGGCGGCCAGCGCGACCATTCCATCCAGCATATTGCACCAGAGCCGTAAATAGCAGAACAGAGGAGCAATCAGCAGAAGAATCGGATGGGATCGAGCTTGCCAGAAGGATGCTGCCGCGACGAGCGAGGCGACGACGGACAGATACGAAATGACATCCGGGTGAATGCCAGCACGCACGCAAATCCGAACTGCGCCGGATGCGGTGGCGCGAAATGTGGTGGCGATCGGCCGCCGTGAAGTCGGTTGATAATCGGCCATCGTTTCCTGGATTCCACGAGAGCGTTTCGCAAGTTGATGCAGCGACATCAGTGGGTGCCACGGGTCGCGGTACTCCGAGACCTGTGCGTTTCGGTGGGCACAAGACACAGGTCTCGGAGTACCGCGAGCCGTGGCACCCGACATCGGGCAACCTACCGATCTGAAAAATGCTCTAAATCAGAAGAATTGCAACAGCCGTCGCCAATCCACCGGCAACCAGCGCCAGGATCGACCCGATGCAAACCGGATTGGCCATCAAGGGAACTTTCGAAAATCCCCGGCGTTTGGCCGGTAAAAGAGCACCAAGCGATCCGAGAAAGTCCTCATCAAACGCGCCGACATGGTCTTCGATCTGGATCATCCGCCCCGCAGCGCTCATGTATTTCTGATAGTTACTCGCCAGATACGCCGCACCAAACACTGTCGTAAATGCGATAACCGCGGCGAGGCAAATTCGAACCGGTGCTGGAATGCCATGATTGAAGGAGGTGATCGCCAACAAGATGCCGCAGTAGCCAAGCCCGAGGATAACCGTGCGATACCCCGCATTTCGTCGCCAGCACATTTCATCCCAGTTGATCTTATAGAACTCCATCAGCAGCTCCTGCTTCTGAGAAGACAACTTTGCATCTGACGGATGAGATAGAAGTGATTCGGCCATGTTCACATCTCCGCAAAATTTGAGAGAATTTGCAACCCAACCGCCTGACTTTTTTCCGGATGGAACTGCACCGCCATAAGGTTATCACGCCGGATGCTGCTGACGAACTCACCGCCATATTCCGTGGTCGAGGAGATGATGGATTCATCGTCCGGAACCGCATGAAATCCGTGAACAAAATAGACGTTCGACCCTTCCGGCAATCCGCGAAATAGCGGGGATGGCTGCCGCAGATTGATCTGGTTCCATCCCATGTGGGGAACCTTCAATCCCTGAGTCTGATCCACATCGAACCGAACGCATTTGCCTTTCAGAACACCCATTCCGCGATGCTCACCGTCTTCAAATCCAACTTCAAACAGCATCTGCAAGCCGAGACAGATTCCCAGGAATGGCTTACCTTTTTCGATGTGCCGGAGGATGGGTTCAACCAAGCCGCGCTCCCGCAGGGTTGCCACTGCATCGGCGAAAGCGCCGACACCCGGCAGCACCAATCGATCCGCCTTTTCGATCTCCGCTGCGGTAGAAATGATGTGCGCAGCCGCCCCCACATGCTCGAAGCCTTTTTGCACCGAGCGAAGGTTGGCCATGTCGTAATCAAGAATTGACAGGTGCATGTTTAGCTACCGAGTCAAAACAACAATCTCAACCCGGCGGCTTGCAGGCTTACTGGCCTTGGGCTTATTAGAACCGTTGGCGACAATTGACACGACCTTCTGGTCGACTCCGTGAGCCGTCAGATATTGCATCACCGACTTCGCGCGGCCATACGACAAATCCCAGTTGTCATCCCATTGATCGCGGGTTTTGGTAATCGGATCGGAATCCGTGTAACCATCCACCTTGATTACCTTTCCGGCGTAATCTTTTTTGATCGCGTTGGCGATTTTATCCAGCGTGCCGAGTGCGGATGCTTTCAACTGCGCTTTCCCGGCATCGAACAGCACATCGCCCGGCAGATTTACGGTGAGCGTTCCGGCTTTTGAATCGTAAGTCGCTTCGATTCCGCCGAGCGATGGATCCGAAGCACCACCGCCGGCCGTTGGGCGATTCAGATTGGTTTGCAATTCCTTGATTTTCGCGTCGCGCTCGGCGATTTCACGCTGCATCGCAGAGAGCTGTGTCGGATCAGGGGCCTGCTTTAGCTTGTCATCCCGATCGCTGAGCTGCGTTTGCAGTTCGCGGTTCTGGTCGTGCAATGCGATGTTTTCGTCGTGAACTTTGTTCACGCAACCCATCCCTGTCACGATCGAGATCCCTGTGAGAAAAAACGTGGTGGCCATCCGTGCGAGTTTCATGTGAATCCTTTCAGTTGTGCCCGGTCTTTCGATAGGTCCGATAAATTAAGGGAAATCTGTGGATCGTCAAGCGACGCGATGCTCAATGGATTTCGCGCATCATGCTGGCACCGTCGATTCGTTGGCTTCACAGAGTTGGATGTATTGATCCGCAAGAGACAGATTTTCCGGTGCAAGAACAAGGTTCGACCAGTCCGCAGGGCAGGAATGATCGCGCGGTTCGCAAAACGTCGCGGCGCGGCGGATGCGTTCCTTCGTCCGCACCACGCCCAGCGTATATTCAACCGTGAACACGTAGCGATAGCGCGCCCCCGCGCGCCGATAAACAACGTCCGCGACACGAAGATCCGAGGCGCCGGGGATCGGAAATCTTTCGATCACGCGCGGTGTAATTTGAAATAAGTCTCGCGCCACATACTGCATGCGGTGATCCGTTGCCAGACGCTGGAGCCGGACGGATGTATCTCGTCGCGACGCCAAATGCAGTATGAATGCTGCAAGCGTTACCAGGAGAATTACCGCGAGGAACGTCAACGGAATCATGGTGAACCCGCCCGGTCATCGAACAAAAAGCGGGGCATCAAGACTTCCCAGGCGGGCAAACCGAACCGGGGCGACTTCATAAGATTCGATCACTTCTCCGGAGTTACAGGAGCAGGGGCTGGCTTTTCATCAGACTTGGGTTCCGCAGCCTCAAGGGAGAAAGTGAAACCATAATCTGGTTCCGGCTTCTTGAGCTTATCAATCCAGCGTAAGAGGCTCTTGTATTGGGGATCCTCTTTGCTTCGGAACATTGTCCGCCAGGTAACACCCTTCACTTCCGGATGGCTTGCCTTGGATACCTCAGAAGGCAATCCGAAGAGGGCAATCAGGGATTTGTCGGAATAGGACCGGTCAATCATCATCCGCTCGGCCCCGCCAACCTGTGTGTTGGTTTGCGTTATCAGATAGTAATTGGTGTATGTGGCGGCATCGCCATCGGGCGTTCCGTACAGGAACAACTTCCCACCGCTGGTCCCACCGTGGCAGGCGGCCGTTGCACACCCGGTGAGAATCATGGGTTGGATGGTCTTTTTGTATTCAGCGAGCGGCGCTGGATCATTGACCATCTTGATTTCTTTACGCTCTTCGACCGTACCATCCTTCAAAATCCGTTCGGCCTGTTTCTGGGCGGACAATGCGCTAAAAGCTGAGGCATTTTCCTGCATGCGGGCGACAAACTTTCTTCGCACATCACCGCTAATCGTCGCTTTGACGCTCGCATCATCGGTGAGCCATTCGCCTTGTTTCAGTAGATTGATCTGATCGGGCGCAAGGTATTTGTGCATGGCAGCCGTGTGCGGCGCGCCCTGACCCGGTGGGATCGGCACGACGGGCTTCACCTCGGCAGGTGGTTTTGGTGTCGTACCCGGAGGCACAGTGGTTCCCGGCACCCTGCTATGCTCCAACCTTATTTGACTTTGAATCGTGGTATAAAGCGTATTGGCATCGGTATCGTTTGGATCCAACTGGAGTGCCGCATTGGTCTCCTTGCGGGCCAATTCATACGCCTTGCTGTCGAAGAGCCAACGGGCCACCTCAAGATGATCCTTGGCTGAGGGATTCTTCGGCAAAGTAGCCAGTTTCTTTTTGTACTGCTCGTCGATCGATCCGGTGTATTGCAGGGAATCGACATTTTCGCGAGCGATCGAAGTGGGAATGCCGCGCAACGTGACGACGACCGTATCGTCTCTCTCGGTCACATCCCCTTCGAGCGTTCGCCCATCGCGGGTTTTCACGATGCCCGGTTTCGCCAGTAGCACTGAAGCCGAAAGGCAGGCCATTGCTCCGCATAGACTTGCACGAATAATCCAGCTTCGCTTCATGTTGACTCCTAGTTGCTTCCTCGTCTGTTGCGCGTGTTATCCTAAGTCGCGCTGGCAAATCAGGCAAGTTTGAAAAGGCGACGACACAGACCTTGAGCGTTTTCACACGGTCCGATCCACAATGCCCCTGCGTTTGAGTTCATACTTTACATCGTCCAACACGGGAACTGCATTCCCAGTTGCGATTTCGTGATCCAACGGCACCCAGCTCTTGCAGCCAGCGTAGGCAGGGACGTTCTCGACGATTTGAGGTTCGTGAAGTCGATAGGCTCTCACCAAAAGCAGATAAAGGGGATTTTCAGGCCGATAGTTGAATCGCATATCGATAAGTGGAGTGGTCCACAAATGTTGGTTGTCGAGCGCGTCCATCTGAGGCCTTGACTTGATCTGGATAATATCGGTGACCACCCCGGCGACGGACAATCGAACCTGCCCCGGTTCCTCCGTGCGCGCTTCAAAATCCGAGTGGGCGGCCGGTTTCAACATTTTCAGGCTTTGGTGAATGTAAGTTGGGAACAGCAAAAATTGGCGGTGTTCGACTTCAAACTCCCCCGCTTCTTCGCGAATCCCCCCCCTTCCGAAGCAGGATAATCTGCGAACCATGCTCCAGCGCGCCGCAAATAGAAGCCCATTCTTTTAAGCAGATCTGCAATGACGAAGGCCAAGCCATGAAAACTCCAGTTGGGGCAGAGAGAACAATTGCAAACGTTATGCGAACGGTCAACATATTTGCCCGTTCGGACCAAAATATGATACTCTAATGGTGTTCGATGTTTCTCACCAGCAACGTATAGGATGGGTGTATCCGCCGACCGATTTGCTGTGTGACACTGAAATGCCGTCATTCCTGTGGAGTTATTGCGATGATTGCCCGCCGGATTACTGGCCTATTGGCTTTCGTGCTGATCGTCTGCGCCTTCTCGGTCAGGGGCAGCAACGCGCCTACAACACAACCCACTCATGCATACTTCCCAATGGCTAAGGGAACCACATGGAAGTATCGCGTCACTCAAAAACTGAATACTATTGCGGATAAACCATTCGTGCAGACCTTGACGGTTGATGAGCCTATCGTTGCGGATAATCAGGTGCTGTATCCGATCGACGTCGACGTGTATCAGATCAAGACCGATGGCGTTTATCTGGTTGGCCGTCGCAATTCGGGGAAGATCACTGCATTTCCTGAACCGCAACGAATGCTTCCTGCAAAACCTCGAAGCGGAGAGGCATGGAATGCGACATCCAAGAGTGATTCTGCTTATCTCACTTGCCTGGGTAGCCAGACCCTTAAAACCGAAGCCGGTGAGTTCCTCACGCAATGCGTTGTTTCAAACGGTGGATCTGAAGCGGGCTCGCAGCGAACCGCCTATCGCTATTTTGCTCGTGACATTGGCTTGGTTCGGGAGACTGTTTCCGTAAAAACCAAGCGAGCCGACGGTTCAATCAGTCTCCAGGAAGGCACGCGAGATTTAATCGCCTATACCGCCGCCAGTGAGGTTGAGAATCCAACCCCGCTGGCTCTGGAACCGATTGGGACTGATTCGCTGCGGGGTGAATTGTCAGATTTCTCCGGCCAACCGATCGCCCAGGCCACCCTGATACTGCGTCGGCTCGACAAGCCCAGTGCCCGGCAAATCCAGACCGATACGATCGGTCGATTTTCAGTCAGTGATTTAGACCCGGCCGGTCGGTATGTTCTGGCGTCCCATCTGATAGGTTACGAATCAACCGAGACACCGCTGCGCAGTGATGATCGCAAAGCCGTTCAGACCGAACTAAAACTGAAGTCTAATTCTGAGGGTGATCGAAGCTCTGTAGAAGCGCCGTTTACCGCCGGCAAGAAACTTGCTGCCGATGGCAATCATAAAGCCGCCCTTTTGAAATACGCCGAAGCGCTCGCCGTCGATCCCAAAAACTCAACCGTGCTCGCGTACAAAGCGATTAGTTATCTTGCACTCGGCCAAGTAAAAGACGCTCAGCAGGCGAGTGATGAATCGCTTAAGTTAAACGACAAAGATGCGTTGGTATGGGAAGTGGTTGGGCAAGTAAAAGTGGTTCAGAATCAACTGAATCAAGCCCGAGCGGTATTCGATAAAGCCGCCCAGCTGTCTCCGAAGAACGCGGGAGCCATTTACATGGATCTCGCCGCCGCTTTCTCCGGCCGGAATGACAACACGCTGGCGGGAGAAATTGAGTCGGCCCTGAAAGCGGCCGCTGCTGCCGATCCGCCCAGCAGTGAAGCGTTATTTCAGCTCGGACAAGGCTATGCAAACGCCGGAAAACAGCAAGGAACGACATATCTTCGTCGATATATAGAGTTGGCAGGCAAACTGCCCGAAGCCGAGCAAGACAAGCAGAAGATTCAGGTGGCCAAACAACTGATCCGCGCATTGGACGCCCTGAATCAAGCAAAGTAGACGGCAAGCTCGGGCGTCATTTTGTATTTTTTGTCGAAAAACAGTGTTGTCATGGTATTTTCGTCCAATAAAATCTGTGTTTTTGATTACATTTTAGTTGTGTTTACCCCTTGGTTTAGTAAAATTGAGTAACAGAGGGTTGGAGTTCGACATGCCTAGTGACGAAGTAGAAACGAAATCTGAAAATGGTTCCGCCGTTAGCGTTGCCAAGCCCGCGCAATCCGGCACAAGTAGCCGTACGGCAACTCGAAACGCAAATTCAAAACCCAAATCTCTGCCGCCCTATCATGTGGTTTTGCTGGATGATGAAGACCACAGCCACGAATATGTCATTGAAATGATGCGAGCGTTGTTCGGCTATCCAATCGAACGCGGGTATCAGATTGCAAAAGAAGTC
>JBBRMF010000078.1:0-19311 GCA_038230975.1 Tepidisphaerales bacterium | reverse complement strand
TTCAAGTCACCCGTCAGCGTCGGGCGGATCAGGATCTGGCTGAGCGGGATGCCGGTACCATGACCGGAGTTAGAGTTCGGGCCGAGGATCTGACCGACGTTGTCAGGGTTGTTGATATCCTGGAGGGCACCGTTGTAGTAGCCGACGCTCATGAAGTCGGCGTTGGCTTTCACAACCGAGCTGGTGACACCACCGCGGCCATCGTAGGCAGCAGCATGGTAAGCCGCGTCGATGTAGCCATGAACCTTGGCGAACGGCGTGGCGGTGTTGTCGACCGACACGAAGTGGTTCTGGATATCGAGCAAGCCGTTGGAACCGATGTTAAGGGTCTTGACGAAGTTCGTCTTGACACCGCTGGCAGTCGCGGCATCGGCGGTCGGGACGAAGGACACGGTCGCCGCGTTGGTGATCGTCAGGGAGTTGGAGATCGTGACGGGCAAAGCCAACCCGCTCGCTGGGCCGACATTAAACGCCCCACCGCTTCCGACCGTCACATTAGATTGAACCAGTGAATCGACTGAGACCAGGGCTGCGCCTGTACCCCCACCCACGGCGATCGATCCCGTTCCCATCACCGCGCCAAGTGTGGCCATGCCTGAAACCGCATTCAGTTGGCCGTTATTCATCACGTCCAGCGTGGTGAAATGAGCTGCATCGATCACATTCACCGTGCCAGCGTTTGTTAATATCCCGGTGACATTAAGTAGGCTTGCGACCCCGCCTACGGTGAGATTCCCATTGTTATTCAAAGCGCCGACGGTATTAAATGCGCGCCCGCCGGTAACCGCAAACGTGCCTCCGTTGTTGGTGAGACTATCAATATTCGACCACACGGAGCCGGCGCCGTTCAGCATGACGTTGGCATTGTTGGCGGTGATCGCGCCGATGTTCGGCGTATCGAGCGTCGAGTCGGTCTGAATCTGCCAGTGGCCAGCGGTCAGTGTGCCGGCGGCGAAGGAATTGATAGCACCGACCAGGTGCAGCGTACCACCGGTGGCGTTGATGGTGGAGGCGGCATCAACATCAAATGCCGCGGCGGTGAAGGTGCCGTTGCCGGTCAAAAGGCCGGAGTTGATGATGATGCCGTTGGCGTCGGCAGTGGCGTTACCGGCGTTGAGAGTGATGGTTCCGCCGTCGGCGATGACGTTTGAACCAGCGGGAGCGGAAGAGGCCATGCCGGCGAGGCGCGCGGCGGGAGACCCGAAGCTACCCGAAGCAGCCTTGGCCGCTAGGTTTCCACCGCCCTGCGCCACGATGTTCCCACCGCCCTGCGCCACGATGTTCCCACCGCCCTGCGCCACGACATTTCCACCGCCCTGCGCCACGACATTTCCGCCGCCCTGCGCCACGACCGCACCACCATTATGTGATATGAAGTTTCCACCGCCTTGAGCAACAATGGTACCGCCATCATTACCGATGAGATTACCCCCCGCGTCCACCGTGATCCCGTCGGTCGGGATGACATACGATGCGCCAATGCCCGAGGCGTTGATGGTGTCCCCAGCGCCGACCGTCGTGCCCCCCGGACCCGAAAAGTTCCCTTCGACCATCAGCGATCCGCTCAGGTATTGATAGGATCCCCCGGCGAAGGCAAGCGAGGAGTTCTTGGCAAGAAAAAGTGTGCCTCCGTCTTCGATGAGCTGGCCATCGTGAAGTTGCAGCGTCTTTCCCTCCTCGATCCTGATTAATCCGCCATACTTGTTGCGAACCGTGCCGAATACATCCAGCGACTGCTGCACGAGGATGCTGCCTAAGTTAGCGATGCTGCCAGTAATCACGCGTGGGGAACCTAGGTGATTCGGATCACTGGCGATGAGCGATCCAGCGTTGTTATAGGTTCCCGTGTAGTCATTCGTAGCGGCCTTGTAGACCCCGAGGCCAGTGAAGTATGGCTCTGTATTGAACAGATCGATGACGCCGCGGTTGATGGCACCATCATTTACGGTAACGGTACCATTCACGCCGGTCATGTTTACATGGACGCCGTAAGACAAGTTTGCATCAATCGTGCCGTTCCCCGCGAAGGTGAAGACGGCGCCATGTCCGTCGGCGGTAGTAGTTTGCAGATGGGATGAGGAGATCAGGACAACGGGGCCGCCATTGATCGAACCGCCGCCGAAAGCGAATGTGCCTCCTTGAACGAAGAAGTTGCTGCCGGGATGAAGCAGCAGCTGGCCGGCATTTTGGCGGAAGATCGACCCGCCGGCATTGTTTGGAGTGACAGTGGTGCTGCCGCCGCTGAATCGCTCATACAAATTATTGTTCGTGAAATCCCCAATCAGCGTGGTTTCGCTGGAGTTTGCCGACGTGGTCGCGTCGTAGATTCCGAAGTTGTTGACGAAGTTTCCTGTAAGAACGCGGGGCCCTCCTGCGCGTGCGTTGTTAAGAAAGATGAAGCCGTTGTTGGTAAGCGTTCCTGCGCTGACCGTCAGGCCCGAAGTGAAAGGGCCATCGTCCGTTTCCAGCGTGATATTGCCGTAGTTCGTGATGCTGTTGGGGACGGTCAACGTCACGCCGCCCTGAACGGCATTACCGATGACCCGCACGTTGGTATTAATCGGCAAGTTAGAGGTGAGTTGTCCGCCGATGCGTGTAAAGGCGAACTTGGCGCCCTTGCCGTCCGCGGTGCTGGCAAAGAGGGTGGTATTATTCTGAAATTCCACTTCGCCGTTGATGGTTCCGCCCAGAAAGTAGAACGTGCCGCCGACCATAACCATGTACGAGCCAGGTTTAACAGTGATCGAGGCTCCGGCCGTGTTGATGAAACTTCCGTCAGACAGGTGGGTGGTGCCGACGTTGACATTGAACGCACCGGCATTGGTGACATTCCCGAAAACAATGAGGTTAGTATTGGCGGTGATGATCCCGGTGGAGAAGTTCTGGAGTTCTGTGTATGCCTGGATCTCGCGCGTGCCGCCGGTGCCAGGATCGGCGAAAATATAGCCGTGGTTATTGATGGTCTGCGCCCGCAAACCGGAACTGAAGGCGGCCGATGCCGGGTCGGCGCTGGTGATGTCTAGAATTCCGCCGGCCAAAATATCGGCGACTTCGGCGTGCAATTCCACGCCTCCGCCATAAGGGTTCCCTTGAACTACAAGATTGCCGGAGAGCGCAAAATTGGAAACGGAGCCGTAACCCAAGGCTGAGAAATCGAGCGTTACGTTACCCCCGCCGATCGTGACGTTGTCGCCCACGAACGGCACGTTGTCCTTGGGCAACCACTTGGTTCCATCGCTCCAAAGTCCACTGCCACCGCCCCAAATATATTCCGCACCGCGAGCTTGAGGACCGAGCATTCCCAAAATCAAAGTAACTGGCGAAACAGCAGAAATGAGCGCGCGCACGGCTCGCTTGCGAGAAGACTGACCCATTGGACCCTCCGAGAGTGGAACCACAGCGTGAAACGACAACGTGTGGCACACCACTATCGTCAGTCTACCCAAGGTCCAATTTAACAGGTGCTTGTACCAATATCAATGAAAACTTATTACAAAACACTGAAATGGGTGGAGTGGATCAGGCACTAAATGTAAGCCCAAGTGTTCTCCATCCAGCATCGCGCGGCGTCGCGTCGCGCATTCACACCGAAATAATTCTTGATCGCCGACCGAAGTTCCTGCAATCCCGCACCCGTGGTGGCAATGGTGCCGATGGGATCGACGGAGCGCCAATCCCACGCAGAAGGTAGATCACACTTGTTGACGACGCGAAGCGCGTTTGGAAATCGATGCAGTAATTCCTGCTGTTCGGGCTCCAGCGGGCGCGACGCGTCGAGTAGCAGCACGATGAGATCGGCTTCCTGGATTGCGGTTTCTGCTTGCTGGATGGCGCAAGATTCGATCGGATCGTTCGTATTCCGAACCCCCGGGGTATCTATCAGCATCACGGCAAAGCCATCGACATTCGCTAGCTCACCGACCCAGTCGCGTGTCGTGCCGGGTAGGTCGGCGGTGATCGAACGGGCTTGCCCAAACAATTGATTGGCTAGCGTCGACTTACCGACATTCGCCACTCCCACAATCGCAATGCGCGGCGGATGCAATAGCCACCACAATCCCCGATCGTTTTTCATACAGTCCGCTTCTAATTTGCGTTCATCTTCAGGCAAACTCGCCAATGCGGCCCATGCCTTTTTCTGGCGCAGCAATTCTCCGAGCGCGAGTTCCGTCATCGCCAACGGTAAATAGGAGAGAATCGCCCGTTCGATCTGTGTTTCGGCATCGACGGCCTGCTCAGGTAATGGCAATTGACTTTGATCGGTCGAAGCAAAACCAAATCGTTTGGCGAGGTCCAAGGCAGATCGCACGACCCATGGACCGCCATGTAGATTGATGTCGACACAGGACTGGTCCTGCGAGAGGACTACCACCGGATCGTCGATCACTTTTTCCCCGTCGACCAAATTGCCATGCACACAGCGACCGGGCTGCGGCGAACGCGAAAAATGAGCCTGTAGAAATTCCGCGACGCGCGGCCCAATCAATCTCAGGACGGCAATCGCAGCGCTACCCGGCGGAGTCAGTTGGATGATCTGATTCATCAGTCCGAATCATGGTGCATGTAATGTTGGGTGTACGCCAGCGCAACCCCGTACAGCGTCAGGTCCGGGGAGATGGCGTGGACGATTTCCCAGCCGTCAAAAAGTTTGGCAGCATCACCTCCGGTGGTGATGAGGTCCGGCCAGGTACCCAGTTCTGTGGCGTAGTTTTCGACCAGTTCCTTGACCATGCCCCGGATGCCGTGGTAGACACCCTGATGAATCGCCTCGATCGTGTTGCGACCGTAAGGTTGGATCGGCACGACCAGTTCCACCAACGGAAGCTTCGCCGTTTTCTCGTGTAACGATGAAACCATCAATGCCACTCCCGGCGCGATTGCCCCGCCAAGGAATTCACCGGCATCGTTACAAAGGTCAACTGTCACTGCGGTCCCGGCATCCACCACCACGCACGCCTTCCCAATTTGCTCATAGGCAGCGGCCACATTGAGCACCCGATCTACGCCGGTATCCTTCGGGCTTTCAGTTAGCACTTTGATCGGCAGATCCAAATCCCGGCCAACCCACTCCACGTTCACCCCGGTGGTTTCTTTAACGACATGTTCCAGCGATTCCAAGACACCTGGATGTACGCTCGCACCGGCGATGGCGGGGCTGGTTGAGTCCTTGATCTTCGCCCAAGCCTCGGCGATTTTGCCGCCCCACTCACCGCGTTGATCGTGAGTCAGCCGGGTGACGTGGGTGAGCTCACCGGCTTCAAACACACCGATCGCCAAACGCGAGTTGCCTGCATTCAGTACCAACAGATTGATTTCCATGCCGGGATAATAGCAACTTCCACGCTGAGGCGAAGCATTGCCGATTTGATGATTGCATCAAACGAATCGAAACCGATGGTGGGCTCACACCCACTCTCCCGGCGGACGCTGCCCATGACAGCAAGGAGGAGCGAATTCCGTATCGGGCAACGTACGTTTTCTATGCAGGGAGCTAAAGTGCCAAAAATGCTGCACAGTCTTTAAACAGTCGGGCGACTGAGAATAAAAACCCCTCGAAATTCGCGAGTATTATTGGGGAAATCGGACGTGCCTGAACGATACAAAAGGCACGTCCGATATCTTCTTTTTGTTTTTTGGAGTTAAACCATGGCCCGTAAAATCACAGACAAGCGTTTTTCGACTGTTCCCCCCACCGTTGCCGTCAAGAAATCCCCAACGGAAACCGAGACTGCAAAGGCACAAAGCAGCAAGTCTGCGGATTCAACAGCAAAAGCCACGGCAGTTGTCTCTGCCGAGATTCCTGCAGCGGTCGTGCAGAAAGCCACTGTAGTCACCCCCGCCGTTCAGAAGGCCGCAGCCATCCATTCAGATGCCGAGTCGACCAAGCCGGCCACCGACATCGTTCCCTTGATCGTCGCCTTGCACGACGCGGATGCCGACACCGCCCTCGAAGCCGCCGTATCGCTCGGCAAATTGGGCAACAAGGCCGCGGTTGAACCGTTGATGGAAGCCCTTCGCAACCAGGACGGTTACTACCACAGCGTCGTGCGTGCCGCCGCCGCCAGCAGTTTGGGTGAGCTGCATGACGTTCGCGCTTTTGACACGCTGGTGTCCGCGATGAACGATCCCATGGCCGAGACCAGTGCCGAAGCCGTTCGGGCCCTGGCGAACCTCGGAGACACCCGGGCGATTCAACCGCTGATCGATGTCGTCCGCAACGTCGATGGGTTCTTCCTGCCGGTCGTGCGTCGTGCCGCGGTCATCGCATTGAAGAAAATGGGCGGAACTCAAGCCGTCGCCGAGCTCAGCGCCGTTGCCGCCTGCACTTGGGAAGATGCCGTCATTCGCCAGGAAGCCGGCCATATCGTCTCAGCGGCTGAATGAGTTTTTGGTTCTGAAATCGTGAATAAACTGTAGCGGGCGCGGATCAGTCCGCGCCCGTTTGCTTTATTGGTTTGCACGTCAACAAGGTGGGAAGTCCCACGCAACAATTGCCGTGGGAGTTCAGTTTATGCGGCATCGGTTGTTGGAAGCGGCAGTTTCGACCATAATTAGCCCGAGAGGACAACCTTGGCCGCGAACGACGGACGGAATATGCGATATAAGTGTGTGCTGCTTTTTGGTGCCCCCGGTAGCGGGAAAGGCACACAGGGAAAGATCATCGGCACGGTCCCCGGTTTTTTTCACACCGCTTGCGGTGACATTTTTCGTTCGCTGGACCTGAGCAGCGAGATGGGTCGAATTTTCTGGGAGTATTCCAGCCGGGGTCAGTTGGTTCCGGACGAATTCACCGTAAAACTCTGGAAGCAATACATCAAAGGGATGGAGATGATCCAGCAGTTCCGCCCACTGACGGAAATGCTGGTTCTCGATGGCATCCCCCGAAATGTCGAACAGGCTCGATTGCTCGATGACACGCTCGACGTCGTCAAAATCATCCACCTGCAATGCTCGGATCTGGCCAAGATGGTCGAGCGCCTTCGTCGGCGAGCATTGAAGGAAAATCGGTTCGATGATGCCAACGACGAAGTCATCCAAAAGCGGCTGATGGTATATGATGTCGAAACCAAACCCGTGCTCGATTTTTACCCACCTGAAAAGGTCGTCCGCATCGACGCAACGATGTCGCAAATCCGAGTGCTGAGCGAGTTCATTCGAATCCTCGTTCCGCTTCGTGAAGCAAGCGATGGATCACCGATCGTTCATCCGAATACTTAATCGAATTGTCTCGAAATAAAAAAACCCACGGAAAACACACCGTGGGTTTCTAACAAATCTTCGTTCTTATGCGGCGAATTACGCGGACTTGAGTTTGTCGGCGTAGTCTGCCATGAAATCGGGGACAGGGTAGTGCTTCATCAGAAACTCACGCAATTGATCGCGCTCCGCGACTAGCATGTGGATCGATTCATCGATGCGCCGACTCGAAAAATTCACCGCGCGTACCAGGTTCTCCGCATCAGTGGCCATGTTCAAATTCAGCTGCTCGTCATGACTGACCGGCAGCAGATGAAACTGCCAAGCCTGTCGACGATTCAACGTCCGAAGGCATTGCTCATCGAAATCCAGTTCGTCCAGATCGGCCTTGCCCACCGTGTGAACATATTGAACCACCCACGCGTCTTCAATCAATTTTGGCGAGATGCCATAAAGTCGTTCCGCCAGATCGCCAAACGGCCGATGTGAAGACTTTTGAACCGCCAGAATGTGCTTGACCTGCCGTTCGGTCAACACGCCCTGCTGAAGAAGAAGTTCACCGATCGGAATGCCCTTGCGTGCGCGTGTTGACAAAGCCGCCTCCTGAATGGTCCAGTAAAAGTTCAATTAACGACGCTATTCGCCGCTGTTTTAACTATCGGCTGGATTGGGGGGTGGCTTGGCTTTCAGTTGCGGCAAAGCTAAAGTAAATGAATGAGCACCGTCGAGGAAATCAAAACCGCGATTGAAAAGCTTAGCCTGGAAGAGCGAGGCGAACTTGCCCGCTGGTTGCATGCCTGGAAGGACGATGAATGGGATCGTCAAATGGTTGACGATGCCGCCGCCGGGCGATTGGATGGGCTTCTCGCTGGGATTGATGAGGATATACGGCAAGGTCGATTACAGGATCTTCCGTGATATCTAAAGTCACAAGAAACTTCTGGGCTCTCTACCAGAAGTTGCCGCTTAAAACACAAGCACTCGCGGTTGAAAAGTTTCGAACTTGGCGCCGTGATCCTTTTCACCTTTCTTTGCATTTCAAACAGTTGACCGGCGACCTTTGGTCCGTTCGAATCAATCTGAACTACCGCGCTTTGGCCCGAAGAAAAGGTGAGATGATCCTCTGGTTCTGGATTGGAAATCATGCCGACTACGATCGACTCATAGGGCATTGAATAAACGTTCCGGAAGTAATCCTGAATTCGCATATCGCATCGGCAACGAACGGCTCTCGGTCGAGGACTACATCGAGGATGATGTTTAGGTCGAGCAGGAGCTTCACCCGAATTTTACCTTCCGCCGTTCGTCAATCCACTGCTTCACTGCTTCATCGGAGGGCGCTCGCTCTTCCGATCTCGCGATACCGCGAGCGCGCTCGAAGGACGGCCGGGGGTTGGCGGAAGTTGAGACCCGCTCACTCACGGTCTCCAACACATCCTGAGCCAACGCGATTTGTTGATCGATCGGCCAGAAAGTCACCAGTTGCAAAACCGCAGTGTATTCAGCGGGCTGGGTCATAGAATGCTCCTGCCATACTATAACCTACTCAATCCCCGCTCTCCAAAATCGCCATAAACGCCTCCTGCGGAATATCCACGCTGCCCACGCGCTTCATGCGCTTTTTGCCTTCCTTCTGCTTTTCCAGCAGCTTGCGCTTTCGGCTGACGTCGCCGCCGTAGCATTTGGCGGTGACATTCTTGCCAACGGATTTGATCGTTTCGCGCGCAACGATCTTCCCGCCAATCGCGGCTTGCAGGGGGATTTCGAAAAGGTGTTTGTGGATTTCTTCTTTCAGCCGAACGAGCAATTTGCGGCCGCGCGCTTCGGCATGTTCGGCGTGGACGATCACGCTGAGCGCATCAACTTTGTCACCGTTGACGAGAATGTCGAGCTTGACCAGATCGCCGTGACGGAATTCGAGGAAGTCGAAGTCCATCGTCCCGTAGCCTTTCGTGGCGCTCTTGAGGCGATCGTAGAAATCGTAAATGACCTCGGCCAGCGGCAGCTCATACTGAAGCATCACGCGGGTCGCGCCGATGTACTCCGTCTTTTTGTAGATGCCACGGCGATCTTCGCAGAGCTTCATCAGCGCGCCGACGCCGTCGGCAGGCAGAATCAGGTTCATCAAAATGAACGGCTCACGGATTTCCTCCACATGCGTCGGGTTCGGCAATTCGCTCGGGCTGTCGATCCGTAAGACCGTGCCGTCGGTTTTCTTCACTTCATACGTCACGGTCGGCGCAGTCTGGATCATCTGGATATGGAACTCCCGCTCGAGGCGTTCCTGGATAATTTCCATGTGCAGCAAGCCCAGGAATCCGCAGCGGAAACCAAACCCCAGCGCATCGTTGCTCTCAGGTTCAAAGCTGAAAGAACTGTCGTTCAATGAAAGGCGATCCATCGCGTCGCGAAGCTCATCGTACTGCGTTTCACCGGACGGGTAGAAATCGCAGTAGACCATCTGCTGGATTGGCTTGTAGCCCGGCAACTGCCCGGAGGCAGGGTTGGCGGCGTCCGTCACGGTGTCGCCGATGCGCACATCGTGCAGATCCTTGATGGCGGCAACGATGAAACCCACCTCGCCCGTTCCGATGCGTTCAACCGGTTTGGGGCGCGGCATCAGTTTGCCGAGTTCGGTAATCTGGTACACCTTGTCGGTGCCCATGAAGCGGATCTTCTGACCTTTAAACAGTTCACCGTCGATGACGCGAACATAGGTGATCACGCCGCGATAATCGTCGTAAATACTATCGAAGATCAAAGCGCGCGGCGGCAACAGTGGATTGCCCGTTGGCGGTGGAAGTTTGTCGCAGAGCGCGGAGATCAATTCATCCACGCCCTGCCCGGTCTTGGCGGAAACAAGAATGCAATCCTCGGCCGGGAAACCCAGAATCTGTTCGATTTCCTCCGCGACCCGAACCGGGTCGGCGCTCGGAAGATCGATCTTGTTAATGACCGGAATAATTTCCAGCCCTACCTCGATTGCCGCATAGGCGTTGGCGACGGTTTGCGCCTGCACGCCTTGGGTTGAGTCGACCACCAGGATCGCGCCTTCGCAGGCTTGAAGCGCCTTTTGAACTTCGTAATGGAAATCGACATGCCCGGGCGTGTCGATGAAATTGAGCATGAATTTTTCCGGATGCGGAAATTTTTCGCTCGTGTGTTCGTGAAACACCGTCACAGCCGATGCCTTAATCGTGATGCCGCGCTCTCGCTCCAGATCCATGTCGTCAAGGATCTGGTTCTGAAATTCACGCTCCGTAATGGCTCCGGCGCGCATCAAAAGGCGGTCGGAAAGCGTACTCTTGCCGTGATCGATATGGGCGATAATCGAGAAATTGCGAATCTGCATACTAAATTACACTGGTTGTGGGATTGAAACGTCGACCGAAACGGTCCAGTTTACGGTAAGAGGTCGGGTTGGACAAATGGAACACGACACCGGCGAAAACTCCCGGATGCCTGACGAGATCCGAAGGTTCCCGTTATGATCAAAACTCTATGCCCTCCCCCAAACACGCTCCCAGAGATGGTTCGCGCCGGTATCACGATCGCGTTGCGCGGCAATATGATTCCATTTACGACGATCCCTACTGGGAATTCCACGATGAATTCACGTGGCGATCCATCAAACCCCACGTCCCGCGCGACATGGCCGCCCACTGCCTCGACCTCGGTTGCGGTACCGGCAAGTGGGGGCTCAAACTTCTTAAATCCGGCTTCGCCACCACCTTCGTCGACCACGCCGCCGCCATGATCGAGAAGACGCGCGAGAAGGTCGAAGCCATGGGCCCGCGCGCCAAAAAAGCCACCCTCCTCGCCGCCGACATGGTCGACTTGGCCGCCCTGCCGCTCGATCATTTTTCGCTGACATTGGCGATGGGTGATCCCTTGTCCATCTGCTCCGATGCCTTCAAAGCTGCCCGCGAAATGTATCGCATCAGCAAACCCGGCGGAATCAACATCGCCACCGCCGACAACAAACTCGCCGCCCTCGACCACTTCATCGAGCGCGGCAACCTCGACGCCCTGCAGGATTTCATCCACACCGGCCGCACCCAATGGCTCACCGCCGACGAACGCGAACGCTTCGAACTCACCACCTTCACCCCCTTATCCCTCCGCAAACTCTTCGAGAAAGCCGGCTTTGAAGTGATCGAAATCATCGGTAAAACCATCCTCCCCGTTCGCGACAATAAACAATTGTTAGCGGCCCCCGACGCCGTCGAACGCCTCTTAAAAATGGAACAGGAACTCGCCAAAGACCCCGCCGCCGCTTCCCGAGCCGGCCATTTGCAGATCGTCGCCAAAAAACCGTTTGCGGCTTAGCCGTTAATCATGCGATATCGCGTAATCAAAACACTCGTCATCTATCTGCTTTTCGCCACACTTGAAGTCTTGCTGCACCGATGTATCGGATCCGGCACCGGTGACTTCGCTCAGTGGGCACGAAGCCTCTACCTCTATCGCGATCCACAAAACCACAAACAATACATTGCCGGTCTGGTTGACCTGATGGTGCCCGCGATCATCTTGGGCATTTCATTCGGAACGATCTCAAAAGACTGGACAACCGGCAATGTTACCTGGGGCGTCTTGCTATTGTCGGCGGGAATTGTCGGTCTATTCCCGATCTACTCGAAGCTAGTGGTTGAGCCGGTAGCCACGAATCTTTTCACGGCTTTCCTAAAGGCCGTAACCATGTGCGGCAGCATTGCGTATGGAAGCCGCGTGTGGTTACAAAGTCCGAAGCGTCTTCGTCCGACTTAGCTTGGTCACCCTCCACCTTGCCCGCCCCTACTGTCCTGTCCCCATTTGCATCTGTCTCCCAAACGTCCCCGCCAACACCGGGCTATGCGTGACGACGATCAATATCGCCTGAATCGTCTTCGCCACGGACGCCAGCAATTCGCCAATCGCGACGGCGTTCGTCGCATCGAGATTGCCCGTCGGTTCATCGCATAATAGTAACCCCGGGCCATTCATCATCGCCCGCGCCACGGCTACGCGCTGGCGCTCACCACCGGACAACTCGCTCGGGAAGTGCGTCTCGCGTTGCTCAAGCCCAACCAGCCGCAACAGTTCCTTCGCGCGCCCCACCCCATCACCCGCCTTGCCATCCAGCGCCAGACGCGGCAACAACACGTTCTCCAACGCGGTACATTGCGGCAATAGATGGTGATCCTGAAAAATAAACCCCACATGCTCGCTGCGGAACCGCGCGAGTGCCGCTTCTGAAAGGGCGAATGGATCAATCTCCCCGAAGCGAACCGTGCCGGCGGTCGGTGAATCCAACGTGCCGAGAATATTCAGCAGTGTGCTTTTTCCTGAACCGCTCGGCCCGACAATCGCCAGCATTTCACCCGGCAACAGTTCAAGCGAAACATCTTTCAACACCACCAACGGCGTAGTGGGGGTCGGGTATTCCTTGCGCAAACCCACAACCTTCAGCGAACGATTTCGATCCTTGCCGTCGGTCATACGGTTGCTTCCTGGTAAATCTTGAGCATCTGTTCAGCCATCTGCATATCCGTGAATTGTTCGCGGACGACTTTTCGCCCCGACGCGCCATGATCCGCGCGCGCCGCACTGTTACGAAGCATATCCGCCAATGCCATCGCATGCGCCTGGGCATCGCCGGGCGGCGTGAGCGAACCCCCGTTCGTGCGATTCACCAGTTCGGGAAACGACCCATGGGCCGGCTGCACCACCGCGATCCCCATCGCAAGTGCCTCCAACACATAAATCCCCTTTGATTCCGGATAGACGCTTGGCGCACTGAACACATCGATCGACGAAAGTAAATTGATCTTCCCCGCCTGGTCAACCTCGCCAACATACGTCATCGCCCCGTTGAGTGATGAAAGCTCGACCTTTCGATTCAACTGCTCAAAAAACGCTTCATCCCGTTTGCCGAGATAACCGGCCACGCGGAGTTGCACGTTCGACATGCCCGGCATGGACCGCAGCAGAATCATCGCCTCCACCAGCCGTTCAAGCCCTTTTTCCGGGCAGATACGGGCCAGATATCCCACCGTGGGTGGTCGCCCATTTTGAGAGGGCGCGCTGGCGGGAATCGCCTCCAGAAACTCCCTGGAAAGCCCCGGATACACCACATCAATCCGCCCGCGCGGCACCGCCAGATATTCCGCCATCCGGTTTGCGTAGTAGTCGCAGGTCGCCACAAATCGCGATACCGAACCCACGCGCGCTCGAATGATATCGCGCGCCTGTGTGCGATCCGGCTCATTGAGCGCATCGAGAAAAATGTCTTCCCCCGTCAGTTCGCAGATCACCGGAATCTTCAGTTCATCGTGAAATATTCTCGCTGCCCCCATGAACATCAAATTCGGCAGCGTCACCACATCCGGCTTCAACTCATCACGAATGAAGTCCACCAGCCGTCGCAATTCCTTGACCGTGTGCCCCTCTTCACCGAGCAGCAAATCCACCGTCAACCCGCCCATTTCTGAATAGGGTTTCCCTGCCCCATACTTCGTGGCCAGATTCAGCATCCAGTTGCGATCGAACATCCAGTTGAAAAACCGCGGCGTGCGTCGAAACCACTTGCTGGCGTGCTGAAGGTAGACATTGATCCCCCCCAGAAAAACGCGCTTCACGCTGACATCCGGGATATCGGTTTTCGTCGGGCTGAATAATGGAATCAGCGTGACTTCATGCCCCATGCGCAATAATGCCGAAGCCAGCGCGTTATCGCGCATGCAACTGCCGCAATACATACCGCCCGCCCCGGCAGAGAGAATGCAGATCTTCACGGCGTCATGCTCCGGTCTTGAAATCGAACTTTCCCTCTGTGCCAATCTCCGTGTTCTCCGTGGCTCTTCCTCACGCCATTCCAACCGGAAGCGCACCAATCGATTTACTGCCGAAATATTTCCGAATCGTCGCTTCAGAAGGCGGGGCCGTCAGCAGTGACGCGACAATGACGCACAGCGCCGACCCCAGCACCATAAACACCACCGGCATGAACCCGAAGATAAAGAGCTTCCCACCGCCGGGGCTGAGCGCCAGGAACTTGTGACCGAAAAGCGTCATGCCATTGATGATCACTTCAGTCGGCTTTGTTCCTTTGGGGAGTGACCGCGTCTTTTCCAGATAACCTGTCCCTAAGATTGCCGCCGTCACAAACAATGATGCGGCCAGCGCGCCGTACTTCGTGCTCCGCTTCCAGAACAACGCCGCCAGCATCACGGGTGCCAGCGCCGCAAAGCCGGAGAACGCCCACGAAATCGCCAACTCAAAAATATCCGGTTTACCCCACGCAATCACAAAGGCCACACTATTGGCCAACACAATAAACGCCCGCCCGACGTAGACCGAGCTCTTCTCACCGTAGGTCTTTTTCCCGCCGTAGTAGTCGTAAACATCGCTCGTGAACATCGTGCTGAGCGCGAGAATCTGATGGCAGTCCGACCCCATCACCGCAGAGATAATTCCCGCCGCCAGCAACCCCGACAACCACGCCGGCACGTATAATCGCAACATCTGAAGTAGCACGCTATCGCTCGAGGCCGTCTTTGAGAGTCGTCCGACTTCTTTCACCAGATCCAGATACACTGGATCCTTCGGCGGAATTTCATGCACCACTTCATAAAGTTGTTCGCCAAAATCTTCGCTGGAGACCTTCGAAGTTGCTACCTTGCCCAGCAAGGCCGTCGCCTTCGCGGTACCCGACTTTTTCAACAGCCCGACCAGCAACGGAGCCGTTGGCTTCCCCGTATCCGGATCGACGTTGCCCTGATATTTCAATAGTGCCGTCACATCCGGTGACTTCGACGCAATAGCGGCATTCACGCGCGGCTGTCCATTGGCAATCGCTCCCAAATAAACGCACGGCAGCCAGATCGCCATAATGCACAGCGGATACAACACGACTGTCTTTTTAAACGCTGTCACCTTTTTCGCCGTCAAACACATAATCGACATGTGCGGAAACATGATCGAGGACAGCGGAATAAAACAGTAGCTCAAAAACTCAGTCATTGAGATCGGTGAAATGCTGTTCGGATGAATTCGCTGCAAAGGCCACGATCGTGCCGGATTTTCCAGCATTTTCGCGACAGTTCCGGTGAAACCACCCGGCATGCGATTCCCGATTGCCACGAACGCAACCATCCCGAAACACAAAAACAGAATCGTCTGAAATACATTGACCAGCACCGCCCCGCGCATGCCTCCAAAGAACACATTTCCCATCACCACCATTGCCACAATCGCACCCGCCCAGTGATAGTTGATTTTATGATTGCTTAACTCTTCCAGAATCGTCCCTCCCCCCACAATACTCACGATCAAATACGGCAACAGCATCGCCGCCGTCATCGCAAACAACACCGTGCCAATGGATGAACATTCCCACCGATCCCGAAAATAAGACACCTGCGTCATGTGCCCGAATCGCTTGCCAAGCGCCCACAGCCGCGTGCCAATCACGAAAAGCGAAATCGGAATCACGAACCCCGATGCCGACGCCATCATGCCGAACACACCGATGCCGCGTTTGTACGCAAAACCGCTGCTGCCAAGGATCGCCACCGCCGTCATGTTCGTCGCAAACAGCGACAGAAAAAACACCACCGGCCCGATCGATCGGCTGGCCAGAAAGAAATCCTCGCCCGTCGCCTTTCCTTTGCGAAACGCAAAAATTCCGATGTACAGCACCACGGCCAGATACGTGAATATGACAATAATAGGGAGCATGGATGAACGCCTTTACACTTCAGATTTCAGCGGGAAAATGGATCGCATTTGATTCACGCAAAATGCAACGCGGGTTCGCACAAACAGTTCTGGTGCGCCTTTGCAACGCAACAAAACACATTGTGGCGCCGGTTAGTGATGATCGCCCTGCCCTGGCTGGGTCGGAATATTCTCGTACTCCTCCAAATGCTTAGGCCAGGCAAATGTCACGAGCAGAAACATCAACCCCGCGCACGCAAACGAGTACACCGCATGATACGCCAACCCGATCGGCAAAAACCCAAACACCAATGGCTTGTACTCACCGAAATTCCAGAAATCCTGGTGCAACACCAGAAGCACTACGGCCAATAAATAAACAAACCACTTCATGAATTCACTTTCCTTCTGCCGGTCAAAATCGATGCTTCGCCGGACAATGAGCATTACCGTTTACTGCGCCTGACGTTGCGGAGCAAGCGCAATGGCCGGTCTTATCCCCCCTCTTTTCTGGATGGCGACACAATCGCGTTTGACGCGGCAGCATTCACGCGTCATTGTAACCCCCTTGAAGCCAAGCACAGTGATCCTTCTCATAGTGGCCGTGGGAAATCGCCGCTCATAAAAGCGAGTCGGGTTGGCGGCCATTCAGATCAATCGGATCGAGCATGTTCCTATTTTTGATTGCCCTCACGTTGCCCACCGCCGCGCTGCTGATCGCACTCATCTTGCTTTCCCTCCAACGGCGAAATACTTCCACCGACGCAGCCTGCGGCCATTGCGGCTACAAGGTTCAAGGACTCCCTACCGATATCTGCCCCGAGTGCGGTTCAGATCTCCGCAAAGTGGGAATTCGGATGGGAAATCCAACGGGTTCTCTGACCCTGTTGATGACGGCGATCGCTTCAACCTGGAAGCGTATGCTGATTTTGACGCTTGTACCCATGGCCGTCACGGGGGCGATCGTCTACGCAATTTCAGCTTTCTTCATTTCCTATCAGATGTGGCCATCTGCCACGGTGAAGTTGCAGGCAACGTACAGCAATTATGAAATATTAATTGAAGCTGGAACAGACCCGTTGATCGTATCCGGCTGGTTCAATCATAAGCCCGAATCAACCGTGGCGAACCGGCTTTCGCTGGTGATCGCACCAGCAGGCAAAGTGTACGATTTTAACTTCAATCTGCTGATTCATCTTAAAACTTGGTCCTCTGAATTTTTTCATTGGCTTGGAGGCACATCGCCAACGCCAGCTCTGGAACGTTTTGATCGAACCCAGCTTGAGCGACTTTATCGCGAATCTAAAGTCGACATGTCCTCGCCGGAAGTCCAAAACGAGTTGGATTCCCTGATGCAACTGTTCAGTCGATGCCGTACGGAACCGTTGCTGCAATTGGCCACATCCGTAAAGCATTTCAAGCTGTTAAGCGCTCGTGGAAAATCGACGTTGAATCGACCGCCCTCCAGTTCCGGACCCCTCGGCCCCACCATCCTTCTTATCTTTTTCGGGGTCTGGTGGCCCATGATCATCAGCGTATTGCTTCATCGAATATGGCTGTTACAAGAACGCGCGGGAACGCACTTCAAAATCGGCGGACAGCAAACCACCGACTCCGCGCGCTCATCGCAGCGTGTTACCAAAACCGTGACCGTGTTGTTCTCCGACATTAAAGACTACACCGCCCGCTCCACCGCCACCTCGCGTAACGGAGCTATCGAACTAGTCCAATGCCATCGCGATCTGGCCATACCCGTCATCCGATCTCGACACGGGAATATCGTAAAAACCATCGGTGACGCGATCCTGGCGACATTCGAAAGCGCCACCGATGCAGCACTTGCCGGCCTGGAAATCCAAGCAGCCGTAACCAGGCACAACTCCGCTTGCGGCTTAACCGAACAAATCCACCTCCGCATCGCCGTCGCCTCCGGCGAAGTCATCGTCGAAGCTGGCGATATCTACGGCGACACAGTTAACCTCGCCTCGCGACTCCAGGGAGTCGCACAGCCCGGCCAAGTCATTCTCTCCGCAAGCACGCATTCCTTAATCAACCAACGCGAAGTGAAAGTCGAACCCGCCGGCACGTTCCAACTGGCTGGTTTCAGCTCCCCGATTTCAGCGTTTATCGCCATCAAATTCGACCTCGAAAACGACCGGCCGGCTCAATCCGAAAAGTGACACAGCGAACTGCCCAATACCTGGGACATTTCCACGTTTTGCCCCTCATCTCCAGGCTTTACCACCTTTCAAGAACTGTTTCATTTTGTTTCATTTTGTTGCATTTGCCTTTTCAGAAGCAGGTGGCATGCGCGTCTCGCCCGTGCATTTCTTTTACGCAAAAAACGCGGGCGAGACACCCACGCCACCTGATGCAATATCACACTGTTCCGTTTATTCCGACATCTCCAGACAGACCTTTAAAAACTTCGTGGTTATCAGCCCCATTCGATCCAAAGTCGCCCCCGATACCGGCCGATGATTCCGGTAACGAAACGATCTTTCTTCGGTGCGAAATTCGTGGAGCGAACTACATGGCAACGACGGCCCTTCAGACTGGAATGCAGCTTTATCTCAGGCAGATCAATGACTCTCCATTGTTGACCGCCGAGGATGAGCGGGAACTCGCTCGCCGCATGGAGCAAGGTGATTTCGCGGCTCGCGAACGGATGGTTCGCTCGAACCTTCGCCTGGTCGTCAATATCGCCAAGCACTATATGCATCGCGGGTTGTCGCTGCAGGATCTCATCGAGGAAGGGAATATCGGACTCATTCGAGCCGTCGAAGGGTTCGACCCGGATGCCGGTTGCCGATTCAGCACGTATGCCTCGTGGTGGATCAAGCAAGGCATCAAGCGGTCGCTGATCAACGCCGTCCAACCAATTCACATCCCGGCGTACATGGTCGAGATGATGAACCGCCTGAAAACCGCCATGCGGGAATTGGAAGACCGGTTGGGCCGCACGCCGATGGTTGAAGAACTTTCCGCGCACATGAAGCTCTCGCCGAAGAAAGTGCGGATCATCCGCAAGGCAGCCAAAGCATTCAACGCCCCCACCCAATCCGGCAGCGACGACGGTGAAGTGACCATTGAAAATATGGTTGCCGACGACAACACTCCGAGCCCCGACCAGATCGTGCTCGATATTGATGATCGAAAAAAGCTGGCGGAGCTTCTGGAAAATATCCACGAGCGGGAAGCCAACATTCTAAAACTCCGCTACGGCTTGAACGGTGAAGATCCTCTGACGCTTAAAGAAATCGGCCTGCGGATCGGTCTCACCCGCGAGCGCGTCAGGCAGTTGGAGCATCTTGCGTTGAAGAAGCTCAAAGAAGCAATGGAAAAATGATACGCATCGGAACTGGCATGGTCACCTCAGGTGACTATGCCGCATCCCGCAGGTCTCTTTGATTT
>JBBRMF010000077.1:0-19422 GCA_038230975.1 Tepidisphaerales bacterium | reverse complement strand
TCAACATCTTCATGTCTTTTTTGACACCCCGAAAACTGTTGCAATTTGTTTCATTTTGTTGCATTCGGATTCCTGGAATGATGCGCGGGTGACATTGGCACCGGCGGCAATGCTGCTGTATCATACGCTTTAGTCAACTTGTAGAGAGGACAGATGGCAAAGCAACCGCACGACGATTTGTACAAAGAAAAGTTCCGCCCCAACGCCGATACCGCGCTCGATCGGGAGGTGGAGGCGGCACTGAGCGGGTTGTCTGAGCAGCAGCTCTACAGCGATAAGCCACAAGTCGCTCAGAAGGAAGGTGGCCCGACCGGCGATAGCGCCAAGCAGGTACGGCGGGGCCGCATCGTTCAGATTGACCGCGACGATATATTCGTTGACTTCGGTGGCAAGAGCCAGGGCATCGTCTCCCGCCTGCAATTCCTGGATGGTGAAGAGCCCAAGGTTGGCGATGAGATGGATTTTAATGTCGACAAGTACGACACGAGCGAAGGCCTACTGCTTCTGAGCCGCAAGGGCGCGACGACCACCAATGTCAATTGGGAAAATCTTGAAGTCGGTCAGATCGTTGAAGCCATCGTCACCGGCAGTAACAAAGGCGGCCTGGAACTGGAGATCAAAGCCATGCGGGCATTTATGCCGGCCGGGCAGGTCGAATTGTTTCACGTTCCGGATTTTGCGGACTACGTCGGTAAGAAGATGACGGTTGAAGTGGCGCAGTTTGATGCGCGGGCGAAGAATCTGATCGTCTCCCGCCGCAATATCCTCGAGCGTGAAAAAGAAGAACTGAAGAAGAAGTTGATGGAAGAGTTGGCTGAAGGCCAGATTCGCCGCGGGACCGTCCGCAGCGTAATGGATTTCGGTGCGTTCGTGGATTTGGGTGGCGTGGATGGTTTGGTGCATGTCAGCGAAATGACCTTCAAGCGCGGCCGTCAGAACGCGAACGAATTCGTGAAAATCGGTGATGTGCTCGATGTGAAAATCGTCCGGATCGATCGCGAAACTGGCAAGCTGGCGCTAAGCCTAAAGCAGGCGCGCGGCACCGATCCGTGGGCCGAAGCGGGTACCAAGTATGGCGTTGGCAGCAGCATCACAGGTCGTGTGACCAAGGTCGAAAGTTTCGGCGCGTTCATCGAAGTGGAAGAAGGCGTCGAAGGATTGCTGCCCGTCAGCGAGATGAGTTGGCAGCGGATTCGTCATCCTTCAGATGTCGTCAAAGAAGGCGACACCTGCAAATTGCTGGTTTTGTCCGTCGATCCGACGGCTCGCCGCATCAGCTTTAGTCTGAAGCAAGCCGGCCCTGATCCATGGTCAAATGTCGCCGACAAATACGCCGTGGAAACCAACACCACCGGCCGGATTACGCGCGTCGTCGATTTCGGTGCGTTCGTTGAATTGGAACCGGGCCTGGAAGGGCACATCCACATTTCGGAGTTGTCCGGCAAGGATGTCCGCGCCGTCAGCCATATTGTGACGGTTGGCCAGGAGGTCAAAGTTCACATTCTGGATATCGATAAGAACGCACGGCGGATGTCCCTATCCCTGAAGCGCGCCGCCGAAGCCGAAATCACCGCCGCCGTTGCCGCCGCAACTGCCGCCGCCCCCGCAGCGCCCAAGAAAAAGCGACCGCAACTTCGAGGTGGATTGGATTATTAGCCGCTTGGACCCGAACCGCCGCTTGCCGACTTAGCCGCGTCTTTCAAGTAACTCTTTCCACGCTGCCGGATGCACTTCGACGCGATACCGCCCGTTGCTGTTCTCAACCTGCAACGGGCACCGATACACGCGCGATAAAATATCCGCCCGCAGCACATCCTTCGGAGGCCCCACGGCGGCGACGCTCCCGTTATCCAGCACGAGGATCTGCGATGTCGCCGGTGGCAATTCCTCCACATGGTGCGTAATCAGCACGACCGTCGGCGGAGCTTCACTTCCCTCAAACATCATCTGCACGGTCGCCAACACCTGCTCGCGGGCCAACAAATCCAAGCCTGCGGTCGGTTCATCCAGCAGCAATAATTTCGGTTTTACCACAAGCGCCCGGGCGATCAGGCTTCGAACTTTTTCGCCGCTGCTCAACGTGGCATACGGATGATTCGCGACGTGGGTTAAACCCACGAGCCCGAGCAATCGATCTGCCTCATGTTCCATCTCCGCAGTCACCGGATCATAAAGACCGATGCTGCTAAAAAACCCGGTGAGTGCAACCTCTCGGGTCGTCAGTTCCGGCACCACATCGTACGGCCCGGCGGGTTGCACAAGCCGAATATTACGCCGAGTTTCCAGCAGATTTGATTCCCCAAACACACCCCCTAGCACCTTCACCGTTCCACTCGTCGGCCACAAATGACAGGCCAGAATTCGCGTGAGAGTACTCTTGCCACTGCCATTCGGCCCGAGGATCGCCGCGCACACGCCCGTGGGAACGCTCCAATTGATACCGCGAAGAATGTGCGTTTCCCCGCGAGTCAGATGCACATTCTTCAACTCAATCGCCAGCGGTTGCGTCATGATCTTCTCTTTCATCCGGTGAATCTCTCCCGTACTATTTTGCCGAATCGTAGCCCATGCTACGTCCATCGCGAAGTGATTCGTATTCTAAAAGGAACCCCATGCCCATTCGCCATTTTGTCCCGCAAAATTTCAACGCCTCCGATCTGGCCGAGGTCCTCCCGGTTTACGAATCTCTTTTGACCCGCGCGATTGGTTCCGCCACCGAACTTGAGCGATGGCTGCTCGACTGCTCCGAGCTCTCCAGCGTGCTCGATGAATATGCGAGTCGGCGATATATCGAAAAAAGCTGCCATACCGACGACAAGGCTATCGAAGCCCGATACCTGCAATTCATCGAAGAGGTTGAACCCATAACAAAACCGCTGTTCTTCCAACTGCAAAAGAAATATCTCGCCTCACCTTTCCATGCCCAGTTGACCGGCAAGCGTTACGAAATGCTCGAACGAAAATGGCGCGCGGAAGTGGAATTATTCCGCGACGAAAATGTGGCTATTGAAACAGAAGTCGCCAAGCTCGGCAACGAATACGACAAAATCAGCGGCGCGATGATGGTCCATTTCGACGGCGAAGACCTAACCCTTCAACAGATGGCTCGCTTCCAGGAAAAGACTGATCGCGCATTGCGTCAACGCGCCTGGGAGGCTTCTTCGAATCGTCGAATGATCGATGCCGAACCGATTGAAAACATCTTCGGAGTGATGCTCAATCTGCGATCAAAAATGGCTCAAAACGCCGGGATGGAGTCCTATCGATCGTTCATCTGGAAATCGTACAAGCGATTTGATTACACGCCGGCACAATGCCTGAGTTTTGCCGATGCGATCGCCGAATCGGTCGTGCCGTTGGTGAAGGATTTGAATCGACAACGGTGTCAGGATCTGGGAATCGAGAGTTTGCGACCGTGGGATCTGGCGGTGGACCCGCACAGTCGAGCGCCGCTCGTGCCGTTCAAAGAGGATCAAATTGGGGACTTCGTCGAGAAAACGCGACAGATTTTCGATCGGCTGTCTCCGGCACTGGCGGACGAATTTGATTCATTGCGGAAGAACAATAATCTCGATCTGGACAGCCGCAAAGGCAAGCAGCCCGGTGGTTATCAATGCAACCTGGATGAAGTGCGCGAACCCTTCATCTTCATGAACGCCGCCGGCCTGCATCGCGATGTGGAGGTGCTGCTGCATGAGGGCGGTCACGCATTCCATTCCATCGCCGCCAAAGATGAACCGTTGACGTATCTCCGGAATGCGCCGATGGAGTTTTGCGAAGTGGCCAGCATGTCCATGGAGCTACTCGGGGCCGATCACTTCGATACCTTTTACAATGAAGCCGATGCCGCCCGCGCCAAGCGTTCGCTGATTGAAGGCATCATCCGTTTCCTCCCTTGGATGGCGACGATCGATTCGTTTCAGCACTGGATCTATACCCACCCCGGCCATTCTCCGGCCGAGCGCACCGCGCATTGGAACGCGCTGCTCGATCGATTTTTTGGCGATGTCGACTGGTCTGGTTTGGAACCCGTGCGATCTGCAAGCTGGCAGAAGCAATTGCACTTGTTTCAATATCCGTTCTATTATATCGAATACGGAATCGCTCAACTCGGGGCGCTGCAACTATGGATGAAATCAAGGGTCGATCCGAGGCAGGCATTGTCGAATTATCGTGCGGCTCTTGCGCTTGGCGGAACAAAAACCTTGCCCGACCTTTTCGCAACGGCAGGAATTCAGTTCGATTTTTCCACCAAAACTTTGTTGCCATTGATGGATGCGCTGCGGGAAGAGTTGGCGGCCTTGCCGCGCTGAAGCATCCAGAGCAAAAGCGGTCGAAGCACCAGCACGGCCGCCAGATAAATACAGGCCGTGCCGAGTGCCATCACCAATCCCAGGCTGCGAAGCCCGCGATGATGGCCCAGCGCCCAGAAGAAACCAAAGCTGCTCGAAGTGACGATGGCACAGAGCAGTAAGGCGCGATCGCTGGCATCCCATCGCCTCCAGACGCGACGGGAATCACTCGCGGCTTCCCGGTAACGGTGGACCAGAAATACGCCATATTCATGACCGGCACCGATGAGAATCGGCAACGCGAAAAAGTTCGCGAAGTTCCAGTCCACCTGAAATAGCCCCATCAGCGCAACGAGCATCGGCAAGCCCAAGGCCAATACACTCACGGCGAGCAAGGTTTGACCGATGCTTCGAAGATCGATGAAGACCAGAAGAACGATCAGGGCCAAGGCATATGCCGTCGCCCGATAGAACGCATTTTGAATGGAGCTCGTGGAATGATAAATGTTCGGTGCAATGCCCGTGACCGTTAGACCTTGTGGCGTGCGAGCTTCCACATCTTGCACAAATGGTTCCAGATTTTCCTGCTTCCACAGATCTTTTTTGGGATAAATGTAAAGCGCGTAATGTCCGCTTTCGCTGATCAGATGACTTCGCAATTCACGCGGAAGTGTGGCGATCTCCGGGGGTGGCGGAGTCATCTTCTCTGAAATTTCCCGAAGCTGGGAAACAAAGGCGGATTGCCAGGCGGACAGCCATTCCGCAGTCTGCTGCGCGCTGTTGGCGATCTCCACGGTGTCCGCGAATTTCCGCAGTTCGACGGGGATATTCTTTTCGGTAGTTTTGGCGACGATGCGATCGGCAAGTAGCCGCGCCTTGGTTGCAATTGCCCCTAGATCAGCCCCGTTTATGTCGGGGGGCTGGGTCCATTGAATCTTCGGCAGCTCAATTCGATGCGTTTGAAGCCAATCGAAATTGTCGTACGCATTCAAGATACTGTTCGTGCTTGCAACGAACGGGGAAGGCTCGATGGCGTTGCGGGCACGCCGCAGAAGATCGAGGTCTTTCGAGAGAATGACGGCAGACCACGTTTGCAATTTACGAATCGGCTGCATCGCAGGCGTATCGGGTGCCTGCAGGTCCAGGAGATTGGGATTAAAACGTGTTCTGACCGCGAATACTGTGCCGATGAGCAGGGCGGCGATCCATCCTGCTGGGAGCAGTAATCGCCATCCCCCGATGGTAGCCACGGGGCCAACGTATCGGTCAGCGGCTTCGAGCATATTCAGCTTGGGTGGAAACAGAACCAAGAGCGCCGGCAGCACGGTGTAACCCGATAAAAGGCACAGCAGTAATCCTCCACCGGCGATAATGCCAAGATCCGCCGCGCCCCGAAAATCGGTGAGCGCTGAGACGAGGAAGGCACCGGCCGCGCCCAGGCAAGCGGTGTTGATCGGCGGGCCGACGGAGGCAAACACGCGCGTCCAGATCGCCTGCGCCCGATGCCGCCTTCGAGCCTCGCGCCGATACGCGGCCAGAATCTGCACCAGATAATCCATCCCGATGCCGATCAGCGCAATCAAAAAAACGAGCGAAAGCAGATTGAGTTCACCCACGCTCAGTGTGGCCCAGCCGAAGGTCCAACCGATACCGACCGCCAGTGAAAGCTCAGCGAAAAATGCCAGCCGAATCGACTTGAGCATGAGAGCCATCACGACGAAGACGATGCTCAGCGCAACGATCTCCGCGCGGTTGCTATCGCGATCGGTGATGCTCATCTCGTCGGCCGCCAGCGCCGGACGGCCGGTTGTGCCGATTTTGAATTCCGGGAAGTTCTTCCCGACCTCTCGGACCGCGGCGCGGATTGATTCGACGGTCTCGGAGATGGCCGTCAGAGATGAATAGTTTACGTTCGGGAACACGCTCACCAGCAGCAGATGCCGCGAGCGATCGCTTTCATCCGGCACGTAGTAATAGCCCAGTCGCGATGGGTCTTCCGCATCCAGCTTGGAAAGGTCCGGGAGACCTTGGCCGACTTTTAGCGGAGTCGTCGGATGCTTTAGAAAGATGTTCCATGTGTCGACGAGAAGACCCACGAATGGCAACAGCTCCTCGCGTGCCGGGGGTGCCAGGAACCGCACGGACAGCGCCGTGATGAACCGTTCGATCGGTGTCGCCCCCAGCAATTGTTGCGGAAGACCCGGCTGTTCGGCCCACAGTTGAATCAACTGCGAGAATTGTTTGAAATCCTCGAATGATTGCCGGACGAGCGACGGATCATCATATAAAATTCCCTGCGATCCCATCTGATCGGCGGGAACTCGACTGTCGACCGAATGAACCGTCTCCGGCATCGCGCGGAGCCGCGCCGTGATCTCGTCCGCCAAACTTGTCCAGCGCGCGACCGGCGGGATCTGCTTCGGATCTTTCGGCTCGACGACGACGTAAAGCGCTTCGTTCTCCGGAAATTTCTCCTCGAAATCCAGGAAGTCGCGGAAGAATTTCACCTTGTCGGAGAAGAGTTTGTTTTCGTCGCTGGAAATGCCAAGGCGTGTGCGGGCGAACCCAAGGCTTGCCGCTAATAGCAACCCGGCAATGAGCAGGGTGAGCTTCGGGTGAGCCACCACATGCATCACGCCGTGGCGAAGTCGTCTTTGAAAAAAGCCCATGGGAAGCCAGATTAGGGGAAACGGGGGTTATGCCTTAATCGCCCGCTTGGCCAAACCGGCCACGGTGTTCCACGCCGCGCCGGGGACGCGCAGCGTGTCATCCAACACATCTTTCATCGCGGTCAGGAACCAATCGACATCCTCCTTCGTCACCGTCATCGGCGGAAGAAACTTAATGACTTCCGTGTGGTATCCGGCGACCTGCGTGAGGATCTTATGCTTTTGGAGCAACGGAATAATGATCATCTGACCGAAGACACCGAAGTTCATTTTGTGCAGCATGTCCCAGGCCATCTTCAACTTGAAGGACTCTTTAGGGCGGGCAAAATCGATGCCGAACATCAGACCTTTCCCGCGCACTTCGGTGACGAATGGATTGTCTTTGCTGAGTTTTCGCAATTCACTGATCGCATACTCACCCATTGCCGCGGCGTTCTCGACGAGTTTGTCCTCTTCGATGACATGCAGGCTCGCCAGCGCCGCCGCCATCGCCATGTCGTTCTGCCCGAAGGTGTTGGAATGAACCACGCAGCGCTCCATGGAATTAAAGACACTGTCCATGATTTTGGGCCGGGTGATGATCGCGCCTACGGGAACGTATCCACCGCTAAGTGCCTTGGCCGTGCAGACAATATCTGGTTCGACGTCCGGCCAATGTTGATAGCAAAACCACTTGCCGGTTCGACCGAGCCCGGCCTGTACTTCATCCAGAACCAGCAGCGTTCCATATTTATCGCAAAGACGGCGGGCCTCCGCGAGAAATCCATCCGCCACCACTTCGCAACTCTTACCCTGCACGGGTTCCAGCACAAATGCCGCCACGGTTTTTTGGCTCAACGCTTCTTCGAGTTTCGCTAAATCATTGAACGGAATGCAAAGGGTCCCCGGCATGAGTTCACCGAATCGCTCGCGGAAGAACTCACCGCCGTTGAGCGCCAGTGCCCCGGTGCTTAGGCCGTGAAAGGCATGATCGCAGTAGACGATTTGCTGCCGACCCGTTGCGCATCGCGAAAACTTGATGGCTCCTTCGATCGTCTCCGTGCCGCTGTTGCAGAAAAAAACGCGCGACAAATCGCCGCCCGTTTTACTCGTCAATTTTTCGGCGACCAACCCGCTGAGCAGTCCGCAATCCATCCGAACCAGGTTAGGCAGATTACGGTCCATCAGTTGATTGAGGATCGCTTTGACCTTCGGGTGATTGCGGCCCAGCGCAAAAACACCCCAGCCGGTCAGCAGATCCAGATATTTATTTCCCTCGGCATCCCAGAGGTAGCAGCCCTCACCGCGCACGTAGCCTTTATCAAAGCCGATCGTGCGGAGCATTTTCACGAAGACCGGATTGATATGCTCCGAATGCAAGTCGTACTGCCGACCCTGCTGCTGATCTAGCCATGTCATGAAATCGGTTTGCATCTTCTACTTTCGTCATTTGAGGCGGTTTCACATCGATCCTGAAGGCGGTAGTATATGCGACAGTCGGGCTAGGTTTCCACGAAGTCGCTGAAGGTTGCTTCACCGCTGAAAGATTCATGAGTGTCGTTCGTCCACCGCAACGCATTGAGACCACTCAAGGCGTTATCCATGTCGTCACCCGCCAAGATATAGAATCGCGTGAATCATGGGGCCAGGCATTCGCGCGCGCTTTCCCGGATCTGCGAAAAGACTCGCGCTATTACCACATCGTTGAAGAAACGATCCTTCAGGGGTTTGAATATCGATATTTCGTGCTTGAAGACAAAGCCGGCGGGGTTCGAGCGGTGCAGCCATTTTTCCTGCTGGCCCAGGACTTGGTACAGGGTTCGGGAAATTTTGTGAACCGGATCGTACGGCCGATTCGCAAGGTGTTTTCCAGATTCCTCACATTGCGAACGCTGATGATCGGTTGTGCAGCCGGCGAAGGGCACCTGGATGGTGCGGAACTCGAACACGGCAGATGGATCGCCGCGACTTTGCACGAAGCCTTACCGCGAATCGCCAAAACCGCCAAAGCGTCGATGGTCGTCCTGAAAGAATTTCCGTCGAGTTACCGTAAGCAGTTGGCAGCTTTTGCGGGCAACGGATACACCCGCGTTCCCAGCCTGCCGATGACCCGCCTGTCGATCGACTACGCCAACTTTGAAGAATACATGACCAAGGCGCTAAGCAAGGTCACTCGAAAAGGTTTACGGCGAAAGTTCAAAGCCACCGCCGATGCCGATCCGATTACGCTGGAGGTTCTGGAAGATATCACGCCGTATGTCGATGAAGTGCATGCGCTTTATATGAACGTTTACAATCGATCGAAGATGCACTTTGAAAAATTGACGAAGGAATATCTTTGCCGACTCGGGCAGGAAATGCCCGACAAAACGCGGTTTTTTCTCTGGCGACAAAACGGAAAACTTGTGGCGTTCAGTCTCTGCATGCTTCAAGGGGATTCGATCTACGATGAGTATCTCGGCCTCGATTATTCGGTCGCGCTCGATCTGCATTTGTACTTCCACACGTTGCGGGATGTGATCAGTTGGGCCATGGAACATCGCATGAAGTGGTATTGCAGCAGCGCGCTGAATTATGATCCCAAACTGCATCTGAAAAGCGATTTGGCCCCATTGGATTTGTATGTGGCTCATACGTCTAAGATTGCGAACTTCGTATTGAAACGCGTGCTTCCGTGGATGGAACCCACGCGCGGTGACAAAGTGCTAAAGCAGTTCAAGACGTATCCGCTTCTGTGGGGTGACGAATGACCGCTGTGAATGTGGAGCACCAGGCTCCGGCAGTCCCGTATCGATTTGGCCCATTCGCCTGGTTCTTCAACCCGTACGTACAGATTGGAATCGGCGCGATTCTTGTGGCGATCTCGGAATTGTTTTTAAAGAAGGGCGCAAGTGCCGCGCCGCAATGGGGAAATATCCCCGCTGGTTTGGGCGGTATGGCGGCGCTGGCTTCCGGGTGGACCTGGGCCGGAATCCTCTTTTATATTCTCAGTTTCGTAAGCTGGATTTATGTGCTTCGTTTCGTGCCGTTGACCGTGGCATTTGCGCTGATCAATCTAGTTCATGTGCTGGTCCCCATCGGCGCATGGCTGGTGCTGGGTGAACAAATTCCCATTCGGCGCTGGATCGGAATCGTGCTGATTCTTTCTGGAATCATCATGGTGGTTGGGCCAGTAGCCAAGGCGGAGGAAAAGCTGTGAAGCTGGCCCTCATACTCCTTTGCATCCTCTGCCAGTTTTTTCTGGTCGGTGGGCAACTGCTCCTTAAAAAAGCGATGAGCCCGAGCGCGGCGACGATTTTGCATTCAAGGCGTACGCGATTTTTTGTCGGCGGTATCGGCTGCCTGACGATCTGGTTCTTCCTATGGCTTGGGGTGCTTCAGCAAATTGATCTGAGCACTGCGTTTCCATTTGAAGGTCTTAACCCGGCGCTGCTTGCACTGGGGGCTTGGCTTGTTCTCAAGGAAAAATTAACCCTCACGAGCTGGTGCGGTATCGCGATGATCACGATTGGGATTGTCGTGGTTTCGGGGAGTTGATTGGGTTCGTTGCGAAGCCTCGTAGTGGCGGAAGATTTCATTCCTCCGTCAGCGCCGGCCAAATCGTTTCCAGCGTCGCGCGGTTGATCTTCTCCGCATCAACTCGCGTCTGAACACTCGCTTTGGGATGATCCCACCACCCCGCAACACGCTGAAATTTCCCGGCGTAAACCGGTTTCGACCACGCACCGCAAACATCTCCACCCAAGACGTTTGATACGCTGCGCAATTGCTCGATCGCCCAACGGATCTCTTGCGCGGTATACAATCCGTTCTCCCAATTCGTCACCGCTTCTTCCTCGCGCAGGCAATCCAGATCAACCGTCACGTAGACTTTTTTTCCCTTCAAACGCTCGGCATGCTGCAAAAAACGATCTTGCCAATTCCCACGGGTCATGCAGTCAAATCGCCTGGCCGTCGATTCGGATTGTCGCTCGGCCCAGGCATTCACTTTCAACTTCCCGCTCTGCAATCCCTTTCGATTGGCGAACCATCGTGATGGCCATGCCAACTCAAAATTGCCGCAGCCCCATACGCTGACCTGTTCGACCGTATTGATTTCCAGCGCGCGGCTCACCCATGCGCCGCATCCCCAATACGGTGCCCGCACATCCCAATCAGGGTGATTGTCGAACGAGATGACATGTAACGGCTCAGCAAATCGCCGGATCAACAACGCCGCTAAATGATGAAAATCCCCTGAGCCATACAACACAAACGGTGGAAGAGCTTGAACGATGTCGTAGTAAAATGTTTCGATCAATTTCGGTGGCGCGAAGTAGCGGAGTCGCGGTCCCCAATCCAGGAGATCGCGCGTGACGATATCGGCAGTGGTTGCCCATGCGTTGTCGAGATTCAAATGCACCGAATCAGCCATGCTCTCGATCTTGAGTACGTCTTGGGTTCTGTAAAGAGCGATCCGTCGCAAAAGCATGATCTCTGCGGTACAACAGTCGCAACTTACTTCGACGAAGGAATCAGCATGGAAATTTGGATCGTCGCTTGTGCCGTCGGTACATTGCTCGTGAGAATCGGATTGGCTCTCTATACCTGCGGACTGGTGCGCGCCAAGAACGCGGGTGGATCCTTGCTACGGCATGTGGCTGATTTGTGTCTGAGCGCCCTCGCATTTTGGGCCGTGGGCATCGCGGTGTTCAATCCCAAGGGAGAAAGCTCCTGGATCGCGGTGAACTACTTGTTCGGGCTGCATGGTCTGGAAGCCGCCACGCTTGCGCCATTTCTTTTGATGCGGATGATGGGCGTGTTGGTCGCCACGGGCGTAGTCGTCGGCGCGCTTTCAGAGAGATCGCGATTTTGGCCTTCGCTCGCCCCGGCGGTGCTTTTGAGCGCAGTCGTCGTACCATTGCTCGCCCGCTGGTGTGGACCTTTTGGATGGATCGGGCGGATGCATTTTCATGATCTCGCCGGCGCTTCATTCATCCATGTCGCGGCGGGTGTGTGTGCGGCCACTGGCGCGGTCATCGTTCGCGCACGCAACGGAAAATACAATCGTGATGGTTCATCCAACGTGATTCCCGGCCATAGCTTGCCCCTGGCTTCCGCAGGCGTGCTGCTGATTTTAGTCGGATGGTTTCCGTATTTATTGGGATTCGGATTTGGCACGGGCAGTTTTCTGGGAATGATCGCGCTCAACACCCTGTTGACCGCCGCCGCCGCAGGGTTGGCGAGTTTGGGGGTCTCTCATTTTCGTTACGGGAAGCCGGATATTTATTTGACGTTGAGCGGGATTATGGGCGGATTGGTAGCCGCCACCGCCGGGGCGGATGTCATGAGCAATCTGGCGGCTGTCGCGACCGGGGTGATTGCCGGCGTTCTTATTCCCTTGCTCATGCTGCAGATTGATCTCGTTTGGAGAATTGACGACCCGACCGGTGCGCTGGTGATTCACGGCGTCGGGGGTGCCTGGGGAATTCTGGCCACCGGTCTGCTCGGAGAAATCTCGCCGGCGATGGGTCGACTCCAGTTTATCGGAATCGAAATGATCGGCGTGGCGACGGTGGCGGGGTTCTCTATCGTGTTCTCGGGATTCATGTTTACCGTGCTGAAGAATATCGCCGGTCTGCGCTCACGGGAAGAAGACGAGTTTGATGGGTTGGATCTGGCCGAGCATGACATCGGGTCTTACCCGGATTTTCAGCAGACCACGATCAAGAGTTATCACTTGCGCGAAGCGTGATTTTCTATTTTGGATGTTGTAGGGTCCGCTTTAGAGCTTGAGAATCAATTCGTTGCACGGGTTTTCAGCCCGTGCCACAAATAAGTTCTCAAGCTCTTTAGCGGACAGTTCCCTCGCCCGGTACTCCGGTGGAGGGAGAAAATACGCCGAATTGCGCGCAGTCATTCAGGTCGCAACGAACAGCCGATAAATCAGCATAAAGATCATGGCGATATAGAGTCCCCAGACTGCGATTCCAACGATCCACGCGAGCCATAGGATGACCCATTTATGAATCGGGCGATGAATTGGAAGTGTGGGTTCGTCCACCGGAATTCCTATCCTGAATCGGGCAAAAAGCAGGAAGCATGGGCGTTTCGCCCATGCCACGTGCTAAATTCGAAATACTTACGTTCGAAGTACTCGCCAAAGGCCCCAGACAATCATGGATTGCGCCAGAAGGAACGCAACGACTCCTGGCAATCGCAACGGGCGACGTTTTGGGGGGTCGACGTTCAATAATCCTAATTTATGTTGCACCGACGCGATAATGAGGTTGGCTTCGAATCGGCCAATTCCCCGGCGGCCGGCTTCCTTCAGCAGATCCAGCCGTTGCGAATAGCGAAGCGGGGAGCGGCGCTGTGATTGAAGCGTGCGGCTCACCAGCGCGGCGAACGTTCGGTCGACGGAGGTGGGGTATCCGTTATCCGCCAATGGGGGCTCATCCGGATCTTCAAGCCGATATTGAGGCTGATCGTCTTCGATCTCCATCGCATAGTCGGCTGATGAGGCTTCGGCAGCCCCCATGCTCAATCCACGGCCCAATTTGCTGAGCAAGCTCACGCCGGTTTTGCCTAAACGCGAGGTTTGTGTCCATGTCCAGGAAATGGCACGCGCGGGACGAAGGCGGGGATCAACCTCCGGCAGATACTCTTCGACCGCAACGACGTTTTCGGCAACAGGCTGATTGGCAGACAGTTGGCTCAACTGCTGATGCATTCGAACGGGGTCATTTTCATGGACCGCCCGAAGACGCCGCGCCTGTCGGCAAAATTCGGTCGGATTCATTCGTTGCGGTACGGGAGCCTGGGCTTGGCAGTCATCCGGCGCCAGTATGTTTTCCAGGGATTCATCGGCTTCTGTCAGAGTGCTGACAGAGGCTCGTCGGACGATGCCGGGAGCCAGGCCTTCCGGAGAGATTACGCGCGGTCGAGATTCCATAAGCTGTTGCGGTGAACGGATTGCCCCTGCCGACCGATGCCGACGTTTGGCTGACGGTTTGACAACAGAAGCGGTCTTTGTCTGACATCTATCCATGTGACAATTCTATTCCACGGCGAGCACCGAGGCTGGAAAAATTGTTCCTCGCGACAGTTGGCAACCGATTTGCAATCCGTCTATAACGACTCTGACGAATCTTTGGTCTAATATTGATTTAGGCCGCGTAACACAGGCTTCCGCATGAAATGGATCAAGCGGTTCTTCATCTTCATTCTCGTCTTAGCCCTCGGGGGACTTGCGTTCCTCGCGACCTCTTATTGGCTCTCCAGGCGAAATCCCACGTGGTATAAACCGCTTGCGCTGAATAGTCGGGAAATGGAAGCGGCGGCACACCGCGCTTTTAATAAAGTGGTTGCGATCCACAACATGGCCGATTACGCCGCCGCCACGGATACGTCCAAGAAATGGCGAGAAGCGCATGGCGTCACCACATTGCCCGCACCGCCGCCTATCACCATTTCATTTACGCAAGATGAATTGACGGCTTTCATCGCCCATTGGACCAAGCTTAATAGCGACCGCGTCGATCGCTACCTGACCGGTCCGCAGTTTGTGCTGGAAGACGGGCAGATCAAATTCGCCTGCCGCATCACCAAGTTGGATCAAATTGGCGTTCTGCGGATTGAACCGACGATCGATGAAAAAGGAATGCTTCATCTGGAAATCGTCTCTGTTTCCGCCGGATCTTTGCCGGTCCCCGAGGCGGTCGTTGAAAGGCGTTTAGATAAAGCGGAAGCCGAGTTACAGAAATGGATTCCCGATTGGCAGCGAAAAGCGACGATCGGTTTAGAGGGAGCCAATACCGATGCGGTGAAAGCCGCGATGAGCAAGTTGTTGCTGCATACGATGCACCATCAGCCTTCGTCACCGGTATTATTCATGCCCATCGACAGCCATAAAACCGTCCCGATGAAATTGACAAAAGTCATGGTGGGCACCGGCAGCATTACCTTAACTGTCGAACCGCTAACCGAAGACGATCGAACGGCAACCCTCAAATCCCTGCGTGAGCCGATCGATATGGCGACTGCGGCAACCACGAATTGATTAAACCCCGATTTGTTAAAGCCGGCATCCACCTTCAAAACATTGGCGTCCCTTCGGTTGTGTCGCCGAATTCATATATCTTTCAAAATCTTGCCTTTCCCGGAATCACCTGCAACATCTGATGGCGGCTCGTGCTGCCGTATTGCCTCCCGCAATGAGAACATCAACCGTATTTTATTTCCTTGCGTTGGGTATTGCGATAAGCGACAATCGCCCCGTATCGGGACGGGATTCACCTCTTCAAAAAATGTCGCGCCTTGGCGTGGATGAATTTGGGAAGAAAATCCATACGAAAAGCATGGCGGTGGAGGGTTCATTGTTTTAAAAATTGCGGACGCCCTCACGGCGCGATCGCAAGCGAGCGAGGATCGGCATAGGCCGGGTGTGCGTTTCTGAAGGAGCGGTTCACAGGCAGGCGGGCCTCGGAGTCGGGTGTAGTTTCAGGGAGACGGTGATGGGCAAAAGAAAATCCAAGTGCAAATTTGCGCTGGCGCAGGCGGTTGAGCGGGCGTTCAAGCCGTATCGCATGGAACGGCTGGAACTCCGGGTGATGCTCAATGGGGTGTCGTTCGATCTGCCATCGGAGTATGCCACCGGGTCGCTACCGACCTCCGTCACGAGCGGGGACTTCAACGGCGACGGTAACCCGGACTTGGCCGTGGCGAACAGCTTCGGCGCCAACACGGTCAGCGTACTTTTGAATAGCGGCAACGGCACCTTCGCCGCGAAGATCGACTACGCTACCGGATTAAGACCGATTTCCGTCACGAGCGGCGACTTCAACGGCGACGCTAAGCCGGATTTGGCCGTGACGAATTCCAACGCTAATACGGTCAGCATACTACTGAATATTGGCAATGGTACCTTCGCTACCAAGGTTGACTATACTGCCGGAGTGAGACCATTTTCCATCACAACCGGCGACTTTAACGGCGACGATAAGCAGGACTTGGCCGTCGCGAACTACGATGGCAACTCGGTTAGCGTGCTGTTTAACAACGGAAACGGCACCTTCGCCGCGAAGACAGACTACACTACCGGTGCGAGACCCGATTCCGTCACGACCGGCGACTTCAACGGCGACGGTAAGCCGGACTTGGCCGTGTCAAACTACTTCGGCAAAACGGTCAGTGTGCTGTTTAACAACGGCAACGGAACCTTCGCCACAAAGATTGACTATGCTACCGGAGTGTACCCGCTTTCCGTCACGACCGGCGACTTCAACGGCGACGGTAAGCAGGACTTGGCCGTCGCGAACACTTACGAGAACACGGTCAGCGTACTGTTGAATAACGGCAACGGCACCTTCGCCACGAAGGTCGATTACATTACGGGTTCGAGTCCGGGATCGGTCACAACCGGCGACTTCAATGGTGACGGTAAGCTGGATCTGGCCGTGGCGAACTACGCCGGCGATAGGGTCAGTATACTGTCGAATTATGGCAACGGCACCTTCGCCACGAAGATTGACTATGCTACCGGAGCGGGCCCGCATTCCGTCAGGACCGGCGATTTCAACGGAGATGGTAAGCCGGACTTGGCCGTCGCAAACTACGATGGCAACTCGGTTAGCATGCTGTTTAACAACGGCAATGGCATTTTTGGCCGGAAGATTGACTATGCTACCGGAGTGAGAGCGCTTTCCGTTACGACCGGCGACTTCAACGGCGACGGTAACCAGGACTTGGCCGTCGCGAACTACGATTCCAATTCGGTCAGTGTGCTGTTGAACAACGGCAACGGCACCTTCGCCACGAAGACTGACTATACTGCCGGAGCAAGCCCGGAATCGGTCACGGCTGGCGACTTCAACGGCGATGGTAAGCCGGACCTGGCCGTGGCGAACTACGACGTCAACTCGGTTAGTGTGCTGTTGAATAACGGCAACGGCACCTTCGCCGAGTGGATTAGCTATGCTACCGGCTTGAGACCGTACTCCGTCGCGACCGGTGACTTCAACGGCGACGGTAAGGCGGACTTGGCCGTGACGAACAACGGTGCCAATACGGTGAGCGTACTCTTGAATAACGGCAACGGACGCTTCGCCACGAAGATTGACTATATTACCGGAACGGGTCCGGAATCGGTCGCGAACGGAGACTTCAACGGCGACGGTAAACAGGACCTGGCCGTGGCAAACTCAAACGGCGGCGCGGTCAGTGTGCTGTTGAACAACGGCGACGGCACCTTCACCACGAAGGTCGACTATGCTACCGGAAATGCCCCGCAATCGATCACGACCGGCGACTTCAACGGCGACGGTAAGCCGGACCTGGCCGTGGCGAGCTACTTCGCCAATGCGGTCAACGTGCTGTTAAATAACGGCGACGGAACCTTCGCCCCGAAGACTGACTATGCAACCGGCTTGAACCCGGGTTCCTTTACGACCGGCGACTTCAACGGAGACGGTAAGCCTGACTTGGCCGTCACGTACCCGAGTGGCAACACGGTCAGTGTGCTGTTGAACAACGGCAGCGGCACCTTCCCAACGAAGCTCGACTACGCCACCGGTTTGCACCCGCTTTCCGTCACGATCGGCGACTTCAACAGCGACGGTAAGCCGGACTTGGCCGTGACGAGTTCCATCAACAATAACACCGTTCGCATCCTACTGAACACCACCGGCACCCAGCCCGTCCCCACCTCTCCCGGCCTCTCCGCCTCCCTTGGCCCATCGATAACCCTGCTCGCCCCCAGCTTCTTCTGGAACGTCGCAGGCACCGCCAGCGAATACGGTCTGTATATCAGCAAGCTCCAAGCGGATGGCACCTACACGCCGGTGTTTGATTCCCCCACCTACCCCGTCACCATCCCCGGCGACGCCCACTCTTTCCAACTCCCGGCCGGCATCCTTGTCGATGGTGGCCAATATCGCTGGAACATGAACGCCAGGATCAACGGCGTGTGGGGAGCGTTATCCGGGCCGTTGTATTTCAAGGTGAGTACGAATCCCACCGTCATCACGGGCAGCAAAATTCGCATCGTCAAGGATATAGACAACACTCATGCGGATATCAGCATCGACGGCGGATTGATTCAGCAGTGGCCGATCGCGTCACTCCCCACCGCGCTCGGCACCCCCCGAAACGATACCCTCACCCTCGACTTCTCCAACGGCAATCCCCTCCCCGCAAGTGGCCTCACTTTCGACGGCGGCCCTGGCATCAACACGGTCGCGATTATCGGCACCCCCGGCAACGACACGCTTACCGCCAGCGCGACCGGCCTCACCTTCACCGGCGGCACATTCAGTAACATCCTGATCACCACCGCCAGCGTCCAATCCCTCCAATTCCACGGCGGCAGCGGGGGCAACGATTCAATCAACCTCACCGGTGGCACCTACACCCTCGACGCCGACACGCCGACGGGGACGCCGAATGTGAGTGTGATCGTCGGCCCGACCGCCATCGCGAACTTTGCCACGGATCAGCATCTGGCGAACCTCACCCTCCACGGCGGCGTTGCGAACCTGTCGACAGTCCGCCATTCGATGACTGTGAATGGGTTGTCCATCACCAACAACGGGCTGCTGGATATCGCCAGCAGTTTCCTTTATGTCAACAACACCGCGACCTCCTTTGCCGTCGTCAAGACTTACCTCGACACGGCGTACAATCTCTACGGATTGGGGAACACCAACGCCCCTTACGCGGGGGACTACAAGGGGGTTACGGGGATCACCAGTTCTATTGCCAAAACATCATACGCAGCTGATGAGATGGTGGGGATTGGCTACTACGATGGCGCGCTGCAGGACCCTGCCAATCCGGATAGTGTGGGGCAGATTTACGGGCCGAATTCTAATTCGGGGCATGGGACGGGGATACCGCTCAATCAAATTCTGATCCGGCCGACGCTGACGGGTGATTTTAATGGGGACGGGGTCGTAAATGCATACGATGTCAGTCTGTTCAACAGTTATGGATTGTTTAACAGCGACCCGACCGCGCTCGGTTGGCAGGTGGGGGATTTGAACGGGGACGGGGTGGTGAATGCGAAGGATGTGACGGTGTTTAACACGGTGGGTAATTTCAATCAACCGCCGTTTCCGGTGCCGGCACCGGCGGTGAAAGTGGCGACGATGTCTTTAGCGGTGCCAACTGTTTCGGTCGGTGGTGGGAAGACGGCTGCCGTGACGGCTAAGACGCGAGCGGCACGGCATCATTCCATGCGAAAGGTGGGTGATGGGAAGGTGGCTGCGCGGATTGCACGGGTCATCGGGGCGATGCGTCGGGGGTGAATCGCATTTGGGAGCTTTGAATAACGGGTGGCATGGGTGTCTTGCCGGTGCTTTTTGGCCGCAAGAATGCATGGGCGAGACGCCAATACCGTCCGGTATTCCGTACCCTCTGCCAGGGCGAATTGTTGGGTATTCTTTTTTCCGCACTCCTGCCCCTGAGGTGACGGCCGCTGCAATTTTTGCCGCTGGAAGCTGCTT
>JBBRMF010000076.1:0-19697 GCA_038230975.1 Tepidisphaerales bacterium | reverse complement strand
GTCGTAGGCGAAATGAAATTCCCTGCTTTATTCGCGTCTTCCAAGTCGATTCGCTTGGTTTTAGCGTCGGGGTTCGGCTACTCCACAATCAACGAAACCCCATCCATCTCCTTCGGTTTTTCCAACCCCATCATCTGAATCAGCGTCGGGGCGACATCGGCTAATCGACCGCCGTCGCGGAGTTTTTTGCCGCGGAACTGTTCGTCCATGACGATGAGCTCGACGGGGTAGGTGGTGTGGGCGGTGTGAGGGCCACCGGTTTCGGGGTCGATCATTTGTTCGCAGTTGCCGTGGTCGGCGGTGACGATCGCGGCGCCCCCGCGCCGGGCGAGGGCGTCGAGCACTTTGCCGCAGCAGATATCGACGTGTTGAACGGCTTTTATGGCGGCGGCTAAGACTCCCGTGTGACCAACCATGTCGCCGTTGGCGAAGTTCACGACGATCAGATCATGCGAGCCGGCATCGATCCGCTTCACCACTTCATCGCAGACGGCGTAGGCGCTCATCTCGGGCAATTGGTCGTACGTGCTGACTTTTGCTGAGGGCACGGTGAGCTGTTCTTCACCGGGGAAAGGATCTTTGCGGTAATCGTTGAAGAAGAACGTGACGTGCGGGGCTTTTTCGGTTTCGGCACAGCGGAACTGTTTCAGGCCCAGGTTGCTGGCGAACTCGCCGAGGATGTTTTCCATCTTCGGAGGTTTGGGATACGCGACGTGAACCGGCAGCCCGGCTTCGTAGGCGGTCATCGTCGTGTAGTGCAATTCAAGCTGTGGGCCGCGATCGAACCCGTCGAAGTCGGGCAGAACGAAGGCTTTGGTCAATTCGCGCGGGCGGTCACCGCGATAGTTGTAGAAGAGGACGGAGTCGCCATTCTTTACACTCGCCAGCGGTTGACCGTCGGGGCCTGTGATGACGGAAGGGGTGACGAACTCATCGCCGCTCATATTCGGTTCGGTGGGGTGATCGTAATAACTCTGGATCGCTTTGGTCGCGGAATCAAACTTCGGGCCATCGGCGAAGGTGATCGCCCGATAGGCCTTCTCCACGCGCGGCCAACGGTTGTCGCGATCCATCGCGTAGTACCGCCCGCTGACCGTCGCCACGCCGCCGATGCCGAGTTCTTTCATCTTCGCTTCCAGCGCGGCGACATATTTCAGGCCATAGCTCGGGGGTGAATCGCGACCATCTGTGAAGGCATGCAGGAACACGCGCTTGAGCCCGCGACGGCGGCAAAGTTCGAGGCAGCCATAGAGATGATCGAGCAATCCATGCACGCCGGCATCGCTGACAATGCCAAAAATATGCAGGTTTGTGCCTTTTTCCAAGGCATTGGTGACACAGGCGTTCAGCTCGACGTTATCGTAAAACTCACCGCTCAAAATCTGCTTCGTCACCCGCACCGATTCTTGATTGACGATCCGGCCAGCGCCGATGTTCTGATGCCCGACCTCGCTGTTGCCCATCGTTCCATCCGGCAAACCCACATCAAATCCACTCGTGCGAATGAGCGTGTTCGGATATTCCGCGAGCAGTTTGTCGGCCACGGGATGGTGGGCGAGGTAAACGGCGTTGGCGTTGTTCCACTTGGGGAACGGGTTTTTTCCCCAGCCATCGCGAATGATCAGAACCACGGGAGTTTTTGATAAGTGAGCCATGAAAGCCTTTCAACAAAAGTTCGCCGCATGATACGCGCCAGTGCGCGCGTGACAAAATGCAACCCGCAGACGCGGAGGGACCGGAGACAGAGCGGAGAAAACAAATCTCAATTCTTGGGTCTGGTTTGAAAACGGATTCCATATTCTCCGCTCGGTCTCCGTCAACTCCGTGCCTCCGAGTTGCATTTCAATCGCGCGAGCGAAGAAAAATATCGAACATCTAAAAGTTTTTTTCGCGGGATCGTTTGACGAAAAATCGAACGCGCGTTTTTCTCGCCACTTCATCGCGGCCCGCAGAATCACAGTCTTCTCAGCGATGTGCAGCGCGCCGCGCGACGAAATAAATGAGGACGATTTCAGAACGACGGCAGGAAAAATTCGCGAGAGACGCGAAAAAATCGTTGACTCTCTTTTTCTCCACCTTTACATTTATCAATCAAGAAAGGAGGTGACGTACCATGGCAGCTAAGAAAGCCGCTAAGAAAGCCACAAAGAAGACGACTAAGAAGACCACCAAGAAGAAGTAATTCGTCCTTACTTCGTTACGCCGGACGCGTGGGATTTTCCGCCCGGTATGCTTGCGGTCAACTTCACAGTCACCTTACCGTTTTGGGCCTTGGCTCCAAAAATCACAGGCCACGAAACACAAAAGAAACCTTCCTCGCCACGGCGGAAGGTTTCTTTTTTGATTGGGATGTTCGTTGTCAGTTGTCAGTTGTCAGGTGGAAATCAAATCGCGGAGCATTGCCACGGCCGATCAAAATGCGACACTACGCGGGTCTTTAACAACTGACAACGGACCACTGACAACTGACGAAAAGACAATTCCAATGCGAATCATCGCTCTCATGAATCAAAAAGGGGGTGTCGGTAAGACGACGACCACCGTCAACCTCGGCGCGGCCTTGGCCGAACTGGGCTTTACGGTCTGCCTGATCGATCTTGACCCACAGGCCCACCTGACGATCAACTACGGCTTTGAGCCAACGCCGGAAACGGTCTCGCTCTACAACGTGCTGATCGAAGAGCGCAGCTTCCTGGAAGCCATTCACAAGATCGATGACCGCATCTCGCTGGTGCCCAGTTCGATCGATCTGGCGGGGGCGGAGATTGAACTGGTCACTGTCCTGGGTCGCGAATCCATTCTGAAAAAGCGGATTGAAACCAGCGGCTGCGATTTTGATTTCATCCTTCTCGACTGCCCGCCATCGCTGGGGTTGCTGACGATCAATGCTTTGGCGGCGGCGGATGAAGTGATCATCCCGATGCTGCCGCACTTCCTGGCGCTGCAGGGCGTCGGCAAATTGCTGGAGACCGTCGCCCTGGTTTGCAAGCGGATGAACCCCAAGCTGCGCGTCAGCGGCATTGTGCTGACGCTCTATGATTCGCAGGCGAAGCTCTCCGGTGAGATCATGAAAGATCTGCAGGGTTTCGTGACGGCGGCCAAGGATCAAAACGTGCCGTGGTCGGGGGCGCAGATTTTCAAGAGCAAGATCCGCCGCAATATCAAGTTGGCCGAGAGCCCGAGCTTTGGGGAACACATCATCAAGTATGAACCGACGAGCAACGGCGCGATGGATTATCGTGCGTTGGCCGCGGAAGTGGCGGCGATGGAAGATCCGGAACGGGGCGAAGTGAAGGCACCGGCGGCGACCGAAAAATAGATCAGTCGGCTGGGCTGCTTCGGTGCCAGAATGAGCGCGATCGTTTTTCTTTGAAGTGTCGACCACGGCGGAGCCGTCCGCTTTTTCTGGCAGCACGCCGAACTCGCTTTTGAAGCGAGAGGTTTGTCCGTGCCGCCGGAAAAAACGGTTGATTTCCAATGTCGAGAGTTCAAAGAAAAACGATCACGCGAAATAGGGATGTTTCTTGGCAAAGTCAGGAACAAACCGTGAAAAATTCCATGAACCATGAACATGGGAAATCAACCGGCATTTCTGACGGCACGGACATTCCCCTCACTTAAAAAGTGAGATCGGCGTGCCGCCAGAAATGCCGGACGGCTCCGCCGTGGTTCATACTTCATGGATTTTTTCACTCCGAAGTTCATGTACACTATGAGCAATCAGACGAGGAGCCTCAACGATGGAAAATAAAAACGTCTACGCCCCCTGGCGGATGGAATATATTCGCACGCTGGAAAAACCGGATGGCGACGCCTGCTTCCTCTGCCTCGCCGCCGCCGCGACGACGGCGGAGGAAAAGCGGAATCGCCTCGTACTCTGGACCACCGAGCAAAGCATCGTGCTGATCAATCGGTATCCGTACACGAATGGCCATCTGCTGATCGCCCCGCGCGCCCACAAGGCCGACATGGAGCAACTCACGGATGAAGAACATCTCGACATGCAACGGCAAACCACGCGAGCGGTGAAGCTGCTGAAGCGGGCGGTGAGCGCGCAGGGTTTTAACCTCGGCATCAATCTCGGCCGCGCGGCTGGCGCGGGGTTGCCGGGCCATGTGCATCAGCATGTGGTGCCGCGCTGGTCCGGCGATACAAACTTCTTCAGCGTGGTGGGGGATGTGCGGGTGGTGCCGCAGGCGATGTCGCAGTTGTATGAAGAGCTGATGCGGTGCGCGGCGGAGGTGTGAACGGGCCTCTTGTCGTACGCTGGCCTGTATTATTCCGGATGTTTTACGATTCATTTCCGGGCGGTTTCCATTAAGCCGATTCGGCCCCTCTGAAAACGCGAATGGAACAAAATAGAACAAAATGGAACAGTTTTGGCATGTCTCGTTTAGTTGATAAATCGCGGTTTAAACGGCAAGAACGTTGAAGTGTCCCAGTTGAGTGTTGAGAAGTCAGGGTCAAAGTGGCACAGGTGTGCAGAACGTTGAATTGGGTTGGTTTTGGGCAGGTTGAGGGTCTATTTTCATAGAGAAGTAGAGAAAAGAGTGGTGGCCCCGTTTTTGGCTGTAGAAAACGCGCAATGCGTTTCGTTGGGATTATTCATGGCTGCGAAGAAACATCCGAAGATTTGTGCTTACTGCGGTCAGTTGACTACGGATTGGACTGCCGATCATGTCATTCCTGATTGTTTGTGGGATGACCGACAATTGCCCAATCGGATGGTGACGGTACGGGCATGCTCGACATGTAACCGCTATTGGAGTCTGTACGAAGGAAATTTCCGCAGCATCGTGGCGATGATGTCGAATGATAAAGACGAACTAGTTCGGCATATTTGCGAGGGCGTTGTGCAGCGACACCTAAAAAAGGATGCTCGATTTCGACAGTAAATTATGGGGTCACTCCAGCTCGTTCAGAGCTTCAGCGAATTTGGGGTTTACACAGGCATTAAGCCAATGTTCCAGTTTGACTGGTTGAAATGGGATAGCATCGTAGGCAAAATCGTTCGTGGGATGGTTTTCCACGATTTGAAGGTGCCATTGCCGAAGGAATACGTGGTGCAAAGCTGGCGTGGGAACGGCTTTTGGGAAGACATTCGTGCTCGGCACAATATCGATCAGATGTCGGATCAGTGGGCGAATATGGGTGCCGATGACGACGTATTCGTTGGCAAGCGTGGATACGATGTTAATGACCCGAACCTGCGAGTTTTTCTTTTAGTCTTTTATCAGAGCGTTTCGATCTTTGCTTGGACCACTTTGGCTGCCAACATGGAATTTCCAGACCCGTCGCATCCTGACCAGGTCGCGACAGCGATCAGAAAGAAGCAACAGCAGAAGCGCCGATGAGCGCGCACGGTCCGCATTGAGCTTGAGAAATTATTCCGTTTTGGGTGTCTTCACCCTTAATTTTAGCCTATAGACGAATGTTTTTGGACACAAAAGCCAATAAATTCTTAAGCTCATCGCGGACCGATTGTTGCCCTCTGCGGGCTTTAGTGAGTATGCCATGGCCTATAAAATCGAACTTCGATATTTCTACGGATGGGATGACGCGGAGTGGACCGAAGAGGTAGAGGGTGCGACGCAGCCGATGCGGTTTGAACGCATCGGAGACGCGCACGCGGCAATTGCCGAATTCTTCGCTGATGTCCATGCGGCGGTATTGGATGGCAATATGGACGCGGACGAAGTCTTGGACGATTACAGAATCATTGAGGCAATCGAATAGGCGAATGGCAAGCCTGTTTTATACCTGCCAATAGTATCAAGCCTGCAATGCAACCGACGCGGTTGGAGGGTGTTACCTTAACGAGTGCGTCTGTTAAACTTCCAGCATGGCAAAATCTCCTATCGTCTGGTGGACGCGGGAACACCGCCTGATCGCTTTAAATCTCTACTGGAAACTTCCTTTTGGGCAGTACGACAAGGGCAACAAGCTAATCGTTGAAGTAGCGCAGAAGATGGGGCGTACGCCAAGTAGCCTTGCCATGAAGCTATCAAACTTCGCATCTCTCGATCCTGCGCATCGGGCGCGAGGAGTTCATGGCTTAAAGGGTGCGTCCAAGGAGGATCGCGAAACGTGGGTGGAATTCAACGAGAACGTCTCAACCCTCGGGCCGGAAAGCGAGCAGGTGCTGCACGATCTGTTCACCAGTGACAACGATTGTGAGGTCGATTTCTTAGAGCGTGACCGAGTGAGATTAGAGCGAAGCCGAAATTGGATCGCTCCAAGCGGTCCTACCGAATCGACCGCAACGGTGAAGGTGCGGCGTGGGCAGCAGTTCTTTCGTCAGTCCATCCTCAATGCGTACGGTGTCTGCTGTTGCATCAGTGGGATCAATGTGCCGCGAATGCTTGTGGCAAGCCATATCAGGCCTTGGCGAGATTTCCCGAACGATCGGATCAACCCGCGGAATGGCCTTTGTCTTTCGAGTTTGCACGATGCGGCGTTCGATTCAGGTCTGATTACGGTCGATGAGAAACAATGTATGGTTTTGAGTCACAAATTGCGTGGATATTTTCCACAGCCGGTTCTTGAACTCAACTTTCTACCCTTTGAGGGGAAGCGTATTCGAGTTCCTAACAAAGTGGCCGAGCCGGATGACACTTTTCTGACCTACCACAGGGAGATGATATTTTGTGGGTAGTGCGATCTGAGCGAAAGTCTCCCACGGGGACCCTTGCGTTTGACTTTGGGTTTACGCTTGACGTTGTTTTCAAGTTGCGTACATAATGACGCATAATGCGTACCAAAGGAATTCGATTGATCGATGTTCTCATGCCGCGTACTCGCCAATCGATTTTGGGGGCGACGCTGATGCAACCAGAGCGGGCATGGTTTGCGGCGGAACTGGCGCGGCACCTTGGCACGACGCGCTCAAGTCTCCAGCGTGAACTGGTGAAACTCGTCAAGGTTGGAATTTTGAAAAGCCGACGGGAAGGGCGCATGCTTTACGTACAGGCGGATCGGGAATGTCCTGTTTTCCTGGAACTGCAAGGACTGCTATCGAAAACGGCGGGCCTTGTAGATCTCCTGCGCGATGCCTTGTTGCCGTTCGGGAGTCGGATTGTATGTTCGTTTGTTTTTGGGTCGGTGGCGCGGGCTGAGGAAGTCTCCGCCAGCGATGTCGATTTGTTCATCGTTGGCGACGTCGGGCTGCGCGATGTGGCGGCGACGTTACTGGAGGCCAGGCGGAAGACCGGCCGCGAGGTGAACGCAAAACTGTATCGATCCGAGGATCTTGTCAAGCGCCTGACGGCGCGGGATCATTTCGTAATAAACGTTTTGAGCACACCGAAACTGTTCGTGATCGGATCGCAACATGATTTGGATCGAATTACTGAGGGAAAATCGAGTCTCCGTCGAACCGTCGAGCAAAGCTGAGATCGACAGCCTTCGTTCGATCACGACTCGGTGCCTTTCGGACATTCATGCCATTGGACTGTCAGATGAACAACGGTTCATCATTGCCTACGATGCGGCGCGTACGTTTGCATTGATGGTCGTTCGCGCCCAAGGGGCATCGGCCCAAAAAACTCGGAGGTCATTTCAATACGTTCGCAGGTCTGGAGGCAGCCGACAGCGCCGCGTTTAAGCCGATGGCCGATTACCTCCAAATTTGTCGGATGAAACGCAACGACTCTGAATATGCGATGGCCGGCGGCATTAGCGCCACGGAGGCGGACGAATTGATAAAAACCGTGAATCAATTCGCGGGCGAAATCGAGCAGTGGATCGCTTCGAGACATCCAACATTTAAGTCGTAGTGAGTCGGATCCAGATCGGGGACTATTTGCCGCCACCATCGCGTTTGATGGGGCGGGTGCGTTTTGACGGGGGGATGACATACGCGGATAAATTACCGTACAAGAAAAGACCCCTCACCCTAGCCCTCCCCCCGGAGTACAGGGGGGAGGGAACAGCAACTGTACGATTGTGGCGTTCGGCCTTAGAATCTGCTGGCTATGGATGAATCGATTCGTAAACAGTTGATGCCGGGCGTGATGGTGAAGATTACGCAGCAGATTCCGCATCGGGATTATACGTGGACGGATGAGATGCGCGGGGTGGTGGTGAGTTATCAGCAGAAGCAGACGGGCAGTTGGTTTGCGCATTCGAAGAATGACAAGCTATGGCTGGATCGGCTTTCGATTCGCAAGGCGGATGGGGAGTTGCTGACGTTGAATCTGGATGACTATAGCAGTGTGTCGGTGGAGGCGGTTATGGCTGTGGAGGAGGGGAAGAAGTAGGTGATTGGTTGTGGTGGATGGCTAGCGGAGGGGACGCGGCACAGGTCTCGGAGTACCGCGACCTGTGGCACCGGGCCCACTCTACTTTTTGAGAGAAAAGGCAGACGGGAATGTCTGCCCAACTGCAGCAATGTGAGATGTTTGTTGATGCGGAAGACACCTCACCCTAACTCTCCCCCCCGGAGTACCAGGGCGGGGGGACAAGAGGGAATAAATGGACGCGGCTATATTTGGATTGATCGTGGCGGATTTGATTGCGGAGCCGATGGATTTGCGGAATCCACCGGCACCGGGGGGGTTGGTGCGGATCAATTCATTGCAATTGGCGACGGGGGGGAATGTGTGCAGTACGGGGATTGCGATGGCGAAGTTTGGGATGAAGGTGGGGGCAGCGGGGATGGTGGGGGAGGATGTGTTGGGCAAGGCGGTGGTGGAGAGGCTGGAGGCGGAGGGATTGGATACGTCTTGTGTTTTCAGTAGTCAAAAGGCGCAGACGAGTGCGACGGTGGTGGCGGTGGAACCGGGTGGGGAGCGGTGTTTTTTTCATACGCCTGGGGTGACGCCGTTGCTGGATGCGGCGGTGTTTCGGCGGTGTTTCCCGATGTTTAAGAAGTGTCGGTGGGTGCAGATTGGGTATTTTGGTTTGCTGCCGACGCTGACACCGGAGTTGCCGGGGTTGTTGAAAGAGTTGCGGGAGTTTGCGCCGGAGCTGCGGATTGCGTTGGACACGGTGAATCCACCGGCGGCGGCGGAATTGTTGTGGCCGATCTTGCCGTTTGTGGATTTGTTTGCGCCGAGCCGGACGGAGGCGAGGGTGCTGACGGGGCAGAGCGATCCGGCGGCGATGGCGGCGGTGTTTTTGCGGCACATGCGCGGGGATCGGGCGGAAGTGGTGATCAAGCTGGATGCGGAAGGATGTTACGTGGCGGGCGACGATGTGGGTTATCGCGTGCCGGGGTTTAAGATTGACGTGGTGGATACGACCGGCGCGGGAGATACATGGTTTGCGGCGTATCTGACGGCGGAGATGAAAGGCATGCACGGGGAGCAGGCGGCGCGATTTGCGAATCGGGCGGCGGCGGATTGCTGCACGGCGTTTGGGGCGTCGACGGGAGTGAGATCGTTTGAAGACACTGTGGCGCGGATATGAAAAGGGAAGAGGAATTTAGCCACGGATGGGGCACTGATGAACACGGATGGGGAGGGATGATTAAGATTTGGAAAACGCGGGCGAGACGCGCACGCCACCCTTCATTTGTCTATGAGGAGACTTAACATGCTGGCAGAAGGTATCAGTCTATTTTGGCACGGCGCGACGTTGCATGACATGTTTGTGGCACTGGATGTGCCGATTTTTGAAAAAATGTTGCGTCCGATCGTGATCTACTTTTTCCTGGTGATCGCGCTGCGCATTTTCGGCAAGCGGGAATTGACGAACATCAATCCGTTTGATTTTGTGGTGCTGTTGATGCTGTCGAATACGGTGCAGAACGCGATCATCGGGAACGATAATTCGGTGACGGGTGGCCTCATTGGCGCGGTGACTCTGCTGGCGACAAATTATGTGGTGGTGCGGTTTATTTTCAAGCATCGGCGGCTGGATCAGTTGGTGGAAGGCAGCCCGACGACGTTGATTGAAGGGGGTCAGGTCTGTCGTGATGGGTTGGCCAAGGAACTGCTTACGGAAGCGGAGTTGCTGACGGTGGCGCATCGGCAGGGGTTTTCGAGCATTGATGAGATTGAGCATTGCGTTCTGGAGCCGGGGGGTAATTTCTTCGTGCAGGGAAAGACTCCGGGGAGCGATCAGGTGCGGCATACGGAGATTATGAAGTTGCTGGAGGCGTTGAAGGCGCAGATTGCGGCGTTGGAGGCGAAATGAGGTTGCGGCGGAAGAATGCGTGGGCGAGACGCCCACGCCACCTGTTGTTTGGATGGAAATTTTCTTATGAATGCACCCATGGTCGGAAGCTGGTCGGTTGAGGTGAAAGACGTTAAACCTTTTACGATTCACGGCGACGTCTATTATGAACTTCAGATCGTTCGACTCGATGACGTTGCGATGCAACTGCTCGTGATCCGCATGCCTCAGCACGCGGTGGCGGCGGCTCCTAAAGTGGGCGATAAGCTGGCGGTGTCGTTTTTGATGGGGCAGGTCACTACGGCAAAAGCGATTTGAAATCTGTCCCCTCCCGCCATGTAATCATTGGGGGGAGGGGACCAGAATGCGATCCTCTTTTGGGTCGTGATCAGTTGGGGATTGATTTTTGCTCTGAATCGTTGGATCTTGTATGATTAAGATCGCCGTATACAGAACGAACCAGCCGCAGCGGTCAGATATTTGCGAACTTTTTGATTGAGCGTCCCGCAATCAGGAACGGTGCTTGCGATGGTTCAATGCGCTGGATCGGACAGTGGGTAGATGGGTTTGGCATCCGGTCGACGAGTATGGAAACGGGAGTCGGAAGATGCAGGAGCCTTTTTTCACGACGGAAGCCGACGAAATGAGCCGAGCGTTCGATCCGACAAACGCAGATGTGCCGCCGGCGGCAGGGTCTGGTGGTTCGTCGCCGGGGGCTGCAAATCACCGATTGAATAGCGATGGACTGCGGGCCGGGGATGTGGCTGCGATTTCCGCAGCGGCGACAGGCGCGACATCGGCACCGCGGCGCGCGGCTGCTTCTCAGGCGGTCTGCCCGTTCTGTGGTTGTCTGAATGATTCCGTCGCGGGGGCGTGCCGGCAGTGCGGGATGGAAAATACCCAAGCCACACGGCAGGCGACTCGCAGTAAGATCGGGCCGTGGTTTGTTTGGCAATCCCGTAATCCTTCGGCACCGGGGATGAATTGGGCGACCCTGATGTCGCTGGTGGAGAAAGGCCGTATCGCGCCGCGATCCGTGGTTCGTGGGCCGACGACCGGGCAGCTTTGGCGATTTGCGGCGCGCGTCAAAGGGCTGAGTCGCGAATTTGGCACGTGCTGGCATTGCGGTACGGAGATCAAAAAGGTGGCACGTCTCTGCACCGGCTGCAAGCGTCTGCAGCAACCGCCGGTCAATCCCGACACGCTTCTTGAAACACCCGATGCCGCGCCGTTCAAACCGGTGATCAATCCCAGCCATCAGGGGCTTTTGAGTTTGGCCGGTGAACCGGTGCGGCGCGAAGTTCCACCGCCGCAGGATCCACCGACGCGGGCGTCGACGTTTCCGGCTCCGGCACCGAATGTGACGGTTTCGCAGGAAGGCGCGCCGATCGATCCATCCTTGCCGGTCATCGATATGGGCGATGAAATGCTTCCGATCGGAATGGAGATGCGGACGTTTGGTCTGGATCCGGACGAGGAAGTTCGATCGTCGAAAAAGAGCGTTTTTGCGCGTATCTTGATCGCGGCGGTGCTGACGTTCGTTTTGATTGCGCCGGTGTTTTATTTGAATCCGCAAGTGAGGCCGCATTATGTCAGGTGGTATCACCAGTTCGTGAATTGGGCCAAAAGCATTGGAAACCGCTCGAGCACGCCGACGGCGATAATCACGGACTCGGCGGTCGCGGAAACAGCGAGAAGTCATCCGACGCCGCTGTGGAGCGTGCCGCCGACGGAAGTCGCGGCAAAAAAACCAGAGGTTGCGGAAGAAGTCAAACCGGTTTCAAATCCCAGCGCGCCTGAAATTCAGATCTCACCTTCACCGGCGACCCGTTTGCCGGCGGTCCCTCTGGAAGAACACAAACCGGTGATCCAGATTTCTCCGCCTCCACTTGAAGGGCAGGCTGCGGAGCGGCGCTCATGGGAACTGTACAACCGCGCGATTGAATCCGAGCAGCGAGAAGATTATGTGGCGGCCGTCAAATCGTATGAACGAATCGAACAGATGCGCCTTCCAGAGGGTGCCGGCCCGATGGATGTGGAATCTCGCCTGAAGCTGGCCAGGCAGCAATTGAAGCAACACAATCAGTAATCCGTCGTTCGATTTTTTTTTGCGGTTGACGCGGCGAATCCATGTATTTTGAGAATCCGGACCCTGAAGAATTGCTGATGCACGCTGTGGCGTCTGTGCCCGAGGGCGCTTGGGCAATTGGGGTTAGTGGTGGTGCGGATAGTGTCGCGTTGCTGTCGTTGCTTCGGGAAAAGCCATTGCTTCGGTTGCATGTCAGCCATCTGAATCACGAAACGCGGGGGACGGAAAGCGAAGGGGATGCTGATTTTGTGAGACTGCTCGCCGCGGAGTATGGGATTCCCTGCGATATCTGTCGGTTGAGCGAAATCGCCGCAGAGCTTGTTCATTTGCCAAATAATCCATCGGCGCGCTATCGGGCGGCGCGATTTGAAATGTTTCGACGGCTGGTTCAGCGGGAACATCTGGATGGAGTTATTCTCGCGCATCACGCGGATGATCAAGCAGAGACCATCCTGCAACGGTTATTGCGCGGCAGCAGCGCGTTAGGGCTTCAAGGCATTCGACCGCGATTGCAAATGGGTGAGCTGGTGGTGTTGCATCCACTGCTGATGGTTCCCCGGCAGATACTTCGAGACTGGTTGGCTCAACATTGGATGGCCTGGCGGGAAGATGCGAGCAACGAGTCATCGCGCTATTTTCGGAATCGTCTTCGGAAAGCAATTCAACCCCATGCTGAACTGCGTGAATGTTTACTTGAACTGGGTGCGGCCTGCACCCAGTGGGCCGACGCTTTGGATCAAACGGCACCTCTTCTGGCGGCGGCGTTTCCTGCGTTAGAACTGGATCACCTTCCGGATCCGTTGGCCCATCACGCGGCAAGGCGCTGGCTTGGCGAGCGGGGTGCGGATTTTACGGACATCGGCGCGGCGAGCACTGCGCTGTTGATTCAAATGGCGCGGGATGCGGCGTCTCCATCGCGGCAACATTTTCCGGGAGCGTTGCTCGTGCAGAGGCGGAGGGGAATCATCTCGGCGGGGTCATCCATTAAAGAAAATCGATAGGCCGAGGCAATCCATTTGCAGGGTGGCGACGTTTCACTATATTCGTATAGACGAATATAGCATTTGGAAGATCACGGTTACCCATGAACAAATACTTTGCTGAAATCATCGGGACTTTCATTCTGGTTTTTGCGGGCACCGGCACGATTATTGTGAACGAACTCTCGGGCGGTTCCATCACGCATGTGGGGGTGTCGCTGACGTTCGGGTTGGTGGTGATGGCGATGATTTATGCGATCGGCGATATTTCAGGTGCGCATCTGAATCCGGCCGTGAGCTGCGGGTTTTTTGTGGCGCGGCGTTTTCCGGGTCGCCAGACGGCGCTTTACATCGTCTGTCAGTTGACCGGTGCGGTGCTTGCCAGCGGGACATTGCATCTGCTTTTTCCCGGGCATTTGGCGTTGGGGAGCACGCGGCCGACCGGGTCGCCTTTGCAGTCGTTTGTACTGGAGGTGATTCTGACGGCGATTTTGATGTGGGTGATTCTGTGTGTTTCAGCGGGGAGCGAGGAAGCTGGATTGATGGCGGGCATCGCCATCGGCGGGGTTGTGGCGTTCGAGGCGATGCTGGGGGGACCGATTAGCGGGGCCTCGATGAATCCGGCGCGCTCTTTGGGGCCGGCGATTGTTTCGGGTCATTTGAGCCACTTGTGGATTTATCTGACCGCCCCGATATTTGGCGCGGTCAGTGCCGTTGGGATTTGGCGCATCGTGAAATCCCCGTTCTAATCTTGCCGTACCATCGCGTGCGGATATTTCTCCATGGAAAAGTTTCGTTTGTCAGGCTTATCGAGTTTCGTGAACCGGATGCTTCAACGGCTGGCCGCGGCACCCGATGATGCGGCACTGCTTGAACTGCACCATGCCATCTCCACGACGAGCCGTCGAATTGAGATTTCGATGTCGATCAAGAAAGTGGCCGCGCAACAGCTCACGGCCGCCACTCGAGCACATCAAGGCTGGACGGGATTCTTGGCGGATCTTGAGGCTCTACGCGGCTATGTCCAGGGGGTGCGCCTGGCGACACCGGTGCTTACGGAGGCGGTGATTGGGCAACGTCGGTGGAAGCCACCGGTGCGGGTTTACTTTCGGCCATTGGGTGGGGTTTATCAACTCAAGCAACGTCGTGATGCGCTGGAAGTGTCGTTTCCAACCTCCGCCGTTTGCTTCAATGCCGCTGATTTTGCCGCGATGGCAGCGTATATCTTTTTGGGTGATGTCGCGGCGAAACGGCATATTCTCGAGCGCACGCAGTCGGATGATTATAAGGCGATCGCGATGCGGCTGGATCATCTTTCGGGGGCAGTCGACGTGGCGCGCGGTGGCGCGCATGACTTGAACGAAGTATTCGAGCGGATCAACACGGTCTATTTTCAGGGAGAAATCAAACGCCCGAAACTTTTCTGGAGCAAGTCACTGACGCGCCGAAAATTCGGACACTACGATTGGGTGGGCGACGCGGTGATGATCAGCCGAACGCTCGATGATTTCAACGTGCCGGCGTATGTGGTGGAATTTGTGATGTACCACGAATTGCTTCACAAAACGATGGGTCTTCGTTGGAGCGGCCAACGGCAGTACGCGCATACGGCTGAGTTTTATCGGGAGGAAAAGCGCTTTGTGCATCATGCCGCCGCCGAGGCCGCGATAAAACGACTGGCCCGGTAAGTGTAACCGCTGATTGATTCATTGAGTTTTGAGCGTACGGATGCCACGGGTCGCGGTACTCCGAGACCTGTGCGTGTCCTGGATCGAAGCACACAGGTCGCGGAGTACCGCGACCCGTGGCACCCCACGAAGTTGAAAAACACTCTAGATACTTGTGCGTGATCGCGCACAGTCATTTAGATTGCGGAGCCCGATCGCGCGCCTTTGAATTTTTCGGGGTCCGCAATGAGCACGGGAATTTTTACGTGGTGTGGGCGTCTCGCCTGCGTTTGCCTCTGAAGAAAGCACGGGCGAGACGCCCACGCCACGAGACAGCGGCGAATATGAGGAAGAACCGATTACATCGAACTGTTGACGGATTGCCAACGGCCCAGGGTTTTAGTGCCGACGGATTTGACGACGCTGATCGCCACTACCACGATTAAACCCGCGATGAGCGCGTATTCCAAAACTTCCCCGCCCTGTTCGTCGTTGGCGATTTTTTGTAGTAATGATTTAATACGTTGGACACTCATACCTCTTTTATCGACATTTTCGCAACTCAGATTATCCAGCACTATGGTAAAAATAATGCACTCGCTCGGTTGTGCGGATGATGCACATGAGTGGTCCGATAAATGATCGATCCGACAAATCACGGAGGCGTCGTTGGCTTGGGGGCTGGTTTGAGTACACCCCCGCCGCTGTTTGGATCGTTGCGGCTTCCCAAAATCATCGGGATTTCCAGGTACGCATGATTGCGACGAAGGCGCACAACCACGCGATCGCCGGCTTTGTGGGAGGAAAGTAGAGGGGTGAATGTCATTGAATCGCGCGTTTCGACGCCATCCACGGCGATGATGACATCGCCGACGCGCAACTTCGCGCGGGCGGCCGGGCCACCGGTTTTCAGGGTTTGAATGAGCATCCCGTCATTGGCTTCGCCGAACTCAATGCCAAGGTACGGGCTATCCGGTCCCATTTTTTGATTGGGAGGCAATCGAGTCAGCATCCAGGCTTTCCAATCTTCCTCAAAGCCGTCCAACGGTTTGCCGACCGTTTGTTCAAGCGCTTCGCGCCCGGTTTGATCTTTGGCGTAGGTCGCCTTAAAGGTGTCGTAGAACTTTCGCAGCAGTTGATGGTCGTATAGATACTGCATCACGCTGCCGCTCTCGGCGTAGCATTGCAGCACGCGTTCACCGAGAAACTCCTTCTGATCCATTTTGAACAGGCGCGCCAATGGCATCAGCTTTTTTTGCCGCGCTTCGGCCTGAAGACGAACGAGACGTTCATTGTCTTTGGGTGTGAGCACGTCGTGTCCGTTGGCGTCTTTTTCATACTCGGCCCGCTCGAAGAGCACGGCCAATCCTTCAGTCAACCAGATCGGGTGTTCCTGCCCGATCGAATCCAAATCCGCCGCGTGCAGCGCATGGGTGAATTCGTGCGTGGTGACAAACCCCAATCCCTTGGCGATCAGCGTCCGCACATCATGCCGATAGAAACCTTCGACGCCCTGCATGGGCACGATTTTGCGGAATTCGCGCGGGGTAGGAACGACCACGGCGATATATTGATCCGGCTTGTGCTCGAAGATTTGCTCCCATTGGCTGTGCGCCTGACGTATCAGATTTTGCTTCAATGCTTCGAGCGTGGGGCGATCGGTATTCGTGGCGAAGATCAGTTTGTCCACTTCGTCAATTTCATAAAGATAGTCCGGACCAAACCGCTTCTTGAGCGCTTCGACCACGGCTTCGGCGGCTTTACGCTGGTATTGATCCTTCCTGGCGATGAATGCGACATACCGAGCATCTTCATGCAGGCCGATCAGATCGGTGTCCTGGGTGATGTGAATAAAATCAATAAAGCCTTCTTCGGCGGAGCGCTCGAGGAAATCGATCGCGGAATCTTTGCGGTCGGTGAGGGCCAGCAGGCAAGCCATGTTGTAGAGATTTGTAGGTTCTTTGGGGTCGAGCGCGAGCGCTTCGGCGAGCGTGGATTCGGCCTGTTTGTATTTTTTCTGATTGAGCAAAACGATCGATTTTGCCGTGAGCTCGCGAACTTTGCCCTCTTTTGTTTGAGCGACCTTCGTGCCGGGTCGGGAAGTGGGGCGGGTGGAAACCTGCGTCGAAGGATGGGAAGAGGGCCTTGTCGTGGGCGCGGTGGTCGTGGGCGCGGTTGCCGGAGCGCCGAGTGCAACAAATGCCATGACGAAGGTCGCGAGAGAAAGAACCAGGTTGCGATGCAGAAATGATTTACTCACGGATGATATTATGCGCGCAGAATGGGAATGTTTGGAAATTGAATTTTCATCCCACCCGGCGACGGGTGCGTGACAGTTCCGGCGTGCCCGATTTCTCCCTCTCTCGGGACTCCGGGGGAGGGTTGGGGTGGGGGAAATCCACTGGTCACCTCAATTTATCGAAAAAGACCCCCACCCTACCCTCCCCCGGAGTACCAGGAGAGGGGATAATACCCGCAGATCTCGTCGCGCACCCCCCGGCGACTGAAAATCGGCGTAAACGCGGGGCTACATCGGAGGTTACTTTGGATATGGTTCAATCAGTCTTCCGCAGCATCTTTGTGACTTTCTTCGCGATGGCCGCCTTGGCGGACGATGGCAACGGTTTGGCGCGCGTCGCCCGGCATGAACCGGAGATGAGCTATCTCGACAACGGTTTGATTCGGCTCGGAATTGATCTAAAGCTCGGGGGAGCGATTACCTATCTTTCGAAAAGTGATTCGCAAGAAAACGTCGTCAACAGTTGGGATTTCGGACGTCAGATTCAGATGTCCTACTATTCCGGCCCGGTACCGTTCCGCGTTCCGGGGAAAGAGCCCAAGAAAGAGTGGAGTTTCATTGGCTGGAATCCCATCCAGGTGGGTGATGCATTCGGCAATTCCGCAAAAGTGCTGGAACATCATAATAATGGGAAGAAACTCTACGTGAAGTGCATCCCGATGCATTGGCCGCTTGATAACGTGCCGGGTGAATGCACATTTGAATGCTGGCTGGAGTTGGATCAGGCGGCGGTTCACGTGCGCAGCCGTATCGTGAACAATCGACCCGACCACACGAAGTATCCGGCGCGGGGACAGGAACTTCCGGCCATCTATACCAACGGTCCATTTTATCGACTGATGACCTACGCCGGTGATAAACCTTTCACCGGCGGTGGACTGTCGCGCATCGAAAAGCGGAAGGATGAGCCCGGACCCTGGTCTTCATGGATCGCCACGGAATCCTGGTCGGCGCTGGTGAATGATGACAGTTTTGGTCTGGGAGTGTGGTTCCCGGGAGGATGCCGGTTCGCGGGAGGATTCGCGGGCAATCCGGGCAAAGGTGGGCCGCACGATGACCCGACCGGTTATCTATCGCCGCAATCCGTCGAGATATTGGATTGGAATATCGCGCATGAATATCGATATGACCTGATGCTGGGAAAATTGGAGGAAATGCGAAAGTACGTTTATGCGCACGCAACAAAACCTGCTCCGCCGGTTTATCGATTCCACAAGGATCGCCAGGGTTGGTCGTATGTTCACGCGGTTGATACGGGTTGGCCCATTCGCGGTGAATTGAATATTTTGATGGAAGAGAATGATCCGCAACTCATCGGGCCGGTTGGGTTTTGGCGTGCGGAAGACGTCGGAACGGTTGTGATTGAAGCGGCTTGCCATTCGGGTCGAAATGAAAGCCGGATCTATTGGCGACGATTAGGTGATGCGGGCTTTGACGACACTCGTGCCGAAAGTCTGGCCCTTAAGTCGGACGGTGATTTTCACACGTATCGCATCAAGCTGTCGGATCATCCGAATTGGAAAGGGCCGATGACCCAGTTGCGGTTTGATCCGGTCGGAGAAGGGGCCAAGGGGGATTGGATACGCATCAAGTCGATTGAGTTCTCAAGCTCTACAGCGGAAGCTACAAAATTCTGAAAAAAGTTATCGCCAACGGCCTTCGATCCAGACGTATCCGTGACCGCGCTGGTCGTAGCGGCCTGGGATCCAGACGGAATCATGTCGTGGAAGGCGTTCCCAGTGTCCACCGATCCAATCCCAGTGATTGCCGACGCGCGCGTGATGACCTTCGATCCAGATGTGGTCGCGCGATGGGGAGACGCCGCGAACTTCATAGCGGACTGCCGGTGGGCGTTCTTCGATGATGATTTCGCGTTCGCGATAATGTTCGTGATCGCGATAGCGAGTTTCTTCTTCAATGATGACTTCGCGACGGGGGCGCTCCTCCAAGATGACCTCGCGCGGGCGACGATCGTGAACGACGCAGCCAGTTAGACCCGAGATCGGAAGCAGGCCTAGCAATCCGAGCATGCTCTTGGAGATCAATCGATTCATGGTTTCCTCAAGAAAATGGCGTGATCCAATTCCAGCTTTCTCTTTTAGAAGACCCGCCAGTCTTTAAAAGGTTGGGCTAATGGAGTAGATCGTCACTTTCCTGAAACCAGTTCATAGAAACCCCCGCCATCGGCTTTGAGGTAGCCCTTGGCCGCAAGCTCTTCCCATATTTCCCGGCCGAATCCACTGGGGGGTTGAATGGCGACGACTTTTGCACCGCCGCCGGTGAGCGGGCTGTGACCGAGGCGGGATTCATCATCGAGTTGAGTCATTTTCATGCGCTTTTTGAAGGCTTTGAGGGCTTTTTTCAGTTCTTCTTCGGTGCTGGGCATGGGGAACCTTTCTAAGAGTGTAGGGTGGGTGTACTCGCCAATACCGTCCGGCATTTTCGCCGGCCCTGAAAATTAACACAATCTTAACTTGCGCTTTTGGATTGCATCGGGCAGAATCCCCGCATCGACCCGGTTTCTCCCATTCCCGCAGCCGCTGAGC
>JBBRMF010000075.1:0-19820 GCA_038230975.1 Tepidisphaerales bacterium | reverse complement strand
GCACGATGACTCATTCCCGCTGGGCAATATCAGCGAGTCGCACTGCAGAGGCGACCCAGGCCGCGCGCTTGGTTGGAGCCACTTACGATTGCCTTGACGAGCGGGATGGGTTTGTCGATTACGAAAAACCAACACTACAGAAAACGTACGACCTGTTTCGACGGGTCAACCCTTCGTTGGTCCTCACCCATGCTGCGGCGGACTATATGATGGACCATGAGCAGGTCTCGCTACTGGCGCGGGCGGCGAGCTTTGTTTACGGGGCTCCGAACATTTCCACGGTCCCTCTGCCGCACGACGCCGGCGTGCCATGGCTTTACTATTGCGATCCTATCGAAGGCATCGATCCGCTGGGCCAGCCGATCACACCCACAACCCTGGTTGACATCACTTCGCAGCATGCGAAAAAGTTGGAAATGCTCGCCTGTCACGCCAGCCAGCGGGACTGGCTGCGGGCGCACCATGGCATGGATGAATATCTGGAATCCGTCCGGCAGCACGATGCCGATCGGGGTCGGATGCTCGGCACGACCTATGCCGAAGCCTTCGTCCAGCATCGCGGTCACGCTTATCCGCGGATCGATCTGTTAAAACAACTCTTTGACTTACGGGGCTGAAGCATGACTACTACGCTTAACTTGCTGAACACCCTCAAGGGATCTCTCCTGGAAGGATTCTATCCGAAAGGCTGGAACCTGAAGCGCATGGATGCCTGCTGCGGCTTGGGATTGAAACAATTAACTGCCCCCGCGCGATTTTGGAATCCCGAGTTCAAGCCCGTCTCTGTAAGTGATCTGGAAGCGATGGATCGACGAATGGGAGATGCGATCGCCGACCAGATTGAGCTTACATCACGCCGACAGCAGAAGTTGGCACTCATCCTGCCGGTCGGGCCGATGGGAATGTACAAGACCGTCGTGCGGCGACTCAAAAAAAGCGGCACACACTGCCGACACGTGACGACCTTCAACATGGACGAATGGTCGGATCGTCGCGGCAATACGATGCCTGGCAATCAACCCGGCGGGTTCGAACATGCTATGAAAATGGCATTGTTCGAACCGTTGGGTCCGCTGACCGTGCCCGCCGCCCAACGCAATTTCGCCACGAAGAAAAACCTCCCTACCTATGCCCCGAAGATCGCCGACTTGAAATCTTGCGGAGGCCGACTGGTCACGGTGTATGGGATCGGTCGGGTATGCCATATTGCGTTCTGGGAACCGCAACTGGCAGCGGACATTTCAATTGATGACTGGAAGAAACAGACTCACCGCATTGGAGTTGCGCTCCAGCCGCTGACCATTGAGCAGAACGCCATCACCAGTTTCATGAGCCGATTCACGCTGATCCCCTGCTTTGCGAACAGCATCGGGCCGGGACTGTTTCTTCAAAGCGATTACTGCATCGGTGGCGCGGATGGCGTCTATCCTGATCGCGGTGCCAGTTGGCAGGCAATGAGTCTTTGCGTCACGCTTCAGCACGGCCCAAACCCCTGGCTGCCCAGCACATTCATGCCGACGCTCCCGGGGAAGCTATTTTTCATTCGTCAACTGGCCGGACCACTCCTTCCCGACGCCCACTGAGTCACGAATAACCTGCTTGACAGCCCGCTTTGTTCATGCAATAAACAAATCAGGGTACACGGGCAAGCGTGACCCCAGGCGGCGAGCAGGATGTAACTCATGTCCCAATCCCAGATCGGTAATACCGACCTGATTTCACGGCTTAACAACCGGCTGGTTCTTCACGCCGTCAGGGTGATGCAACCCACTTTCCGGGCTGAAGTTGCGCGGAAGACCGGCCTCAAGCCCGCCACGGTCACCAGTATCGTCAACCACCTCATCGACCAGCAACTGCTGCGTGAAGCACCCGGCACCACCGATGACGGATCGCGTTTCGGTCGCCCACCTCTCATGCTTGAGGTCAATTGCGAGACCAAGCGCATCCTTGCGATTGACTTTGAGCCTGACCGGGTACGAGCAACCTTGACGGACCTTCGGATCAATCTTCTTGATTACCGGGAAGAAAACATCGATCGATTTGAAACGCCCGAGCGAATCATCGCGAGGATTCTCAAAGTGAGCCGAGCGATCCTTGAAGGCGTTCCGCGCAGGCAGTTGCTCGGCGTTGGCGTCAGCCTTCCAGGCCTCATCGATCAGAAGAAGGGCATGCTGCTCAGTTCCACCAACATGCCCAAATGGAAAGATGTACCCATCGGGCCCTTGCTTCAGAAAGAACTGAGAATCCCCGTACAAGTTGAGCGATCGATGCACCTTGCGGCACTGTACGAGAAGTGGACCCACCCGCATCTGCTCGATCGGAAAGTGGTGATCATTTCGCTGCGTACCGGAATTGGCATGAGCCTCCTGCTCAACGGACAACTCTACGTGGGAATGCACGGATTGGACGGTGAAATCGGCCACACGATGGTCGACATCAATGGCAAGCCTTGCGAATGCGGTAGCCGTGGATGCCTGGAAACATTTGTCAGCGCTGCGGCGATCACCTCGCGCGGCCAGGAGTTGATCAGCTCCGGGCGCGGGCTTGCATTGGGTGCCGCAATCGCGCGTGGACGCGCGCTGATGCCGGAACTGATCTATGAACTGGCCAAGGATGGTGATGCTGAATGCTCGGAAATTGTTCGCGACATCGGCCGGTACATTGGGATCGCGATTGCCAACGTCATTAATTTGCTCGCTCCAGAAGAAATCGTGATTTGCGGAGCGATCGATACCACGGAGGAACTGCTGCTGGGCGCGATCCGGGAACAGGTGAACGTTTCGGCGCTGCCCCGCTCGCGAGCTTGCGTCGTGGTGCGCGGCGCGACCGAGAAAGAAAAGTTGCCGCTGCTTGGCGCTGCCGTGCTGATCGCTGAGGAACTGTTTGAGCTCCCCGAACTGCGTCACTCGGGAATGAGCGCGCCCGTACCCGCAGAATCAACACTGACTTGATTTGATGTTGACTTCCGACTTTGTTTACGAGATAAACAAAGTCGGAGGCTTCCGATGCACTGGATCGTCCGTTGGACATTACTCGTCTGCGTTTTCGTGATGCCGGCGAGATCGCAACAACTGCTTAAAAACAGAAGTTTTGAGGAGCATGATCCGGTACACCTGGACCAACCTCGCTACTGGACACCGTCCGCATCCAAATACACTCCACTTCAACTCACGGGCGAACATTATCACGGAGCCGCTTCTGCATTGCTGCTCGGCGACAGCAGGGAACACCAATGGCGGCAGGAAATCCTGTCACCGCAGATTCAGGCGTTCACGCTCAGTGCATTCGTCAAGGCTGACGATGTGAGCCTTGCGGACAAAGCAGACTACGCTTTTGTGTACGGACACCTGCTTTACAAAAATCAGCCGTATTCCTCCGCGACGCATTTCTATATCAAGATTCCCGCTGGCACATACGATTGGAAACGGTTCACGGTTTCCGTCACCGCCAACCTGGATGCGCCCATCGAAAAGATTCTCATTAGTATTGCCGGGCGTTCCTCGCGCGGCAAGATTTTTGTGGACCAGGTTTCCGTCACTCCGAGTGAAGAACTTGCGCCCGAGTCGCTCCTAAAGCGAAAAGTTGACGATTTGTCGCAACATCTGGCGAGAATTGGGAATGTAGACGCCACTGTGGTCGCCAGCCAAAATCACCTGGCAAAGGCATCGGCCCTTTTGGCTAAGACCCCAATCGATCTGGCCGGTGCCACCGAGCAGTGGATCACCGCTGCCCAGGCGCTGAGTCACGATGCCTGGGTGGCGATGTTTCCGGATGCGATGTCGACGAAAATCGTTGAAGCCAGAATGCTGTATCACGGGATCGCCAACACCGCTGAGGGTTGCGACCACTACGTCGGCATCCTTGAAAAGACAGGCTGCAACGGTGTCTACCATTCGCTGGGCTCATGGATGTCGGTGATCTATCATTCAAAGCTAGTGCCTGTTTCAGCCGGATGGGAAACGTTTGATGCGCTGAAATACTCCATCGATCAATCTCATCGCCGTGGTATCAAGGCATTCGGCTATGTCGCGGCCCTGTATGGAACTACGACCCCCGCTGCCGACGCGATCCTTCTCCAGAAGCACCCGAACTGGTTCGCCCACGGACCCGACGCGAACATGCCCGTCTTTCCTGATCCGGCCAATCCCGAAGTAGCGGATTTCCTCGTGCGACTTTTCACTGAGCTGGCGGAAACATACGACCTGGACGCCATCGGTCTGGATGCAATTCGATATCCCACTGAAACGGCGTTGAACTACGATGAAAACAATCGCCAGCAAATACTTCAACGTTACGGAATTGATATTCGCGAAGGCAATGTTTCCGGTGATCCAGCAAAATGGGCGAAGATCCGCGAATACCGCGCCGAGAAAGTAACCGGCATCATTCGGCGCGTCCGCGACGCCGTTAAGAAGGTGCGCCCGAGCACTTCAGTCATCGCTTGCCTACTTTCGGATCCGATCGAAGCCCGCGAATGCGGGCAGGATTGGGCCGTTTCCGCCGCGATGCTTGATTACGGATCGCCGATGAATTATGACGAGGTGTCTGCCGATTCATCCGTGCTCAAGCAACAACTTGAAATCTTTCGGGCGAATCGTGCGTTGTATTTCCCGGCCATCGGTGGCATGCCAGAGGTACACCAAAGCTGGACACTTTCCACCTGGGCGCAACGCGTGGCGCTCCAGCGCAAGATCGGTGCCGATGGGATCATCATCTATCGGATGGGTGGTTTTGATCCCGCAGTCTCCGCGTTTTTTGGCAATGGCCCTTTTCATGGCAAATGCACGTTTCCCAAGCCCGTACAGAAATGAGATACTCCCGTGAACGTCGCAAGAATTGACTGGATCATAATCGGCGTCTTCTTCGTGACTCTTCTCGGGCTTGCGATCTACATTAACACGCTCTGCCGCAGCGTGGCGGACTATCTGGTGTCGGCCAGAAAAGTACGCATGTGGCTCGGGATCGGAGCGGGAATCGCCGGTGAAATCGGACTGGTAAGCATCGCCGGGATGTGCGAGCAGGGATATCGGCGCGGTTACGCTTTCACGCTGCTGCAAATCTTCTCGATCGCCATCATGGTACCGCTGTTTGGCATCTGGGGATTTGGCATCCAGCGCTTTCGCGCATCAAAGGCGATGAGCGTTCCGCAGTACATCGAGATGCGATACAGCAAGCGACTGCGCATCATCACCGGCTTCACCAACTGCCTCGCCGGTGTCATTCAAATGTCGATATTCCCAATCATCGGAGCGCGGTTTCTGGCCGTGCTGATGAAGCTCCCGGAAACGATTTCGATCGCGGGCATCCCGATGCAATCGGTGCTGCTTATCATGGGATTGTTGCTTATATGCAATATCGTATTCACCTATTTGGGTGGATCCATCACGATGACCGTGACTAACTTCTTCATGATGATTGTCATCATGGGAGCCATCTGCTGGTTGATGATGCACCTGATCTCGCAAAGCGGGTTGCAAGCCTACTGGACCAATCTCGAGAAGAACCTCGGAAAAGCCGCGTTCTATCCGTTCACGGGTACCGACGGAAATTACGGCATTCTTTTCTTTCTGTGGTCTACGTTGATGGGAATCCTCCTTCAATTTTCCTACGGGCCTTACCTGCAAAAATATGCCTCAATGGACAAGCCGAAGACCGTGTCGCGTTCCTATTTTCTGGGAGCAATGTTCGTCAGTGGCCGACTCTTCCTGGTGATGGGATTTGGCGTCGCGACGTTGGCCAGCCTGGGCACAACCGTTCCCGCAGACTTTCACTTGGCGGCAGCGGACTGGGGCCAGATGTCCACGGCCTATTACTTAGCCCGGCATACACCCCCGGTTCTCATGGGTTTCTGGCTTTCATGCCTGTTGTTTGCTGATATCTCCAGTACGGATCAGTATCTGTTAAGTTGGTCCACTTCGATCGTGAACGACTGCATTATGCCGTTCCGCAAGAAACCTTTCGAGCAAAAGGCCCACATCCGTGCGATCCGGTTAACGATCGTTGCGATGTGTGCGTTCTTTTTCCTGGTGGGAATGATCTACAAGCCGACGATGCCCATCTGGGAATTCCTCTGGTTGATCGCCAACATCATCGGCGGAACGGGAATTGCCGTGCTTTTCGGAATGTACTGGAAACGCGCCAATACCGCCGGTGCCTACGCCGCCATCGCCTGCAATCTCGTGATCCCTCTGGCGGATCAGATCGCACGATATATCTATTCCGTTAAACGCCCATCGATGACCTACCCTCTTGCACCACAGCAAACGGGCTTCTGGGCGTATATCATCGGGATGTTATTGCTTGTCATCGTTTCACTTTTGACCAAGAGCGAACACAAGTACTGGGACTTAGGCAAGGCGGTGCGGGAAATGAACGATGCCGAGCAAACCGATTCGAGCCGCAATCCCAGTTCCACTGGAGGCATTCAATGATTCAATTCAGCACGGATCCGAATATCGGCCCCTGGTCTAAGTTTGTCTTCTGGTTTGCCATGATCAATACGATTGCGACCATGGCTTTCACACTCGTCGTCATATTCTTCGGGTTCTTCGATCTCAAATTCCTGTTCAAGGCCCTTCGCGAAGAACGCATTGACGTGACCGACGACGGACGAGTCAGCGAAAGCGATACGCTTCAAAAGTAGTGAATGGAAAAACTCTCGCGATCAAACCGCAGGATTGTGCGGTCGCAGTTCATTCGGCAATGCCGACCACGGAACACTGGCTCCGACCGTATACGGGGATGTCACTAGATTCCCGATCATCACCCGGCCGGTCTGGCTGATAAGGTTGTACGCATCCCATCGGTTCATCCGCATGTCAATCGAAATCCAGTCCAGCAGGTCGGCGTACGCTTGTTGGACGGCAGAACGCAAATCGCCATCTGACGCAATTGACATGATCTCGCGCGCATTTCGCAATCGCGGTCGAACGATTCCCCAGCCTCGGACGGTGCTGATTGTGCAGCCAATCCGTCCTGATGTTTCGATTCCACCGCCGATAATCTCGCCGTGCCCCTGTGCGGCATGAATGTCACCCATCATGAGAAGCCCCCCTTGGACATTCACCGGCAGGAAAAGCGTCGCCCCGGGCGCTATCGCGGGGATGTCCATGTTCCCGCCGAATGACCCCGCGAAGAGCGTGGCGATAGACTGCCCCCACTTCGGGCAAACTCCAATGCATCCGATGAAAGGATTCAAGGGTACAACCAAGCTGAAATCCCCCAGCGAATTTACAGAACGCGCGATGCCAGCCTGGACGTCAATCTGCCATTGATATAAGTGGCGCGGAACCTGTCCGCCTCCATCCGGATCAAGCTGATGCCCGGGCAATAAACCGTGGCCCTGCGATAGGAGCGTCTGACCGGTGGCACGATCAAGTACGATCGAATCGATGGTGACCGCGAGCGCATCGCCAGGCATCGCATCATCAATGGCGATCGGTCCGGCCATTGGATTGCCAGGAAAAATTGTTGATCCCGGTCCATCCCCCTTTTCAGCTTGTGACAGTAACCGTCCGTCGCCCCATTGATTGTCCGAATCGGGACAAGTCACGTTCAACGCACCACCACTTTTTAAATGAATCGCCGGATCATGAGGACCAAACGTATACCAGAACTTCGGTGACCTGAACTCTTGCCGCATACAACTCTCTCCGATTTTCTAATTTCACCGAAAAATTTCACCCAGCAACGGTTTCGGTGCGAAAACCCATCGGAATTCCACAATTTTGGTTGACGAAACGCCAAAATCAGTTACTTTGTTTACGACGTGAACAATATATCCAAAAAGCAATTTATTCCAGTCCGTCGATCCGTAAACTCGGCTCCGGTTTATGAAATCTCATGGGCTTCTGAAGCCCCGCTTCTTTCTGCGGATTGGGATGATTCTACCTGGTCCACCGCGCGGACGGTGAAGATCGATCATTTTCACCCTGCCAGTTCCAGCCATCGACCGCAGACCGAAGCCCGGGTGCTTTACGATAACGATGGACTATACGTGAGCTTTCGGTCGCATGATCAATATGTGCGATGCGTTCATACGACGTATCAAAGCCGAGTCAGTCAGGATAGCTGCGTTGAATTCTTCGTTCAGCCGCAATCCAATCGCGGTTACTTTAACTTTGAAGTTAACTGCGGCGGCACAATGCTTCTATTCTATATCGAAGACCCTACGCGAGTGGACGGAGCACTTTTTCGAAAGTATCAGGAAGTTTCTCCGGACATTGCACGAGACGTACGAATGTATCATTCTTTGCCGCAAAACATCCCCGCCGAGATTCAGGAACCAACGGAATGGCGTGTGTCCTGGTTTATTCCTTTTTCGATGATGGAGAGATTCGTCGGCCCAATAGCCAAACCGCCTTTGGGGCAGTGGCGTGGAAATTTCTTTAAGTGCGGTGATGAAACTTCGCACCCTCATTGGGCCTCGTGGGCACCGATCGGTGAGCAACTCCGATTCCACCAACCTGATTGCTTTGGAAACCTGGAGTTCTCACGGGCGAAGTCACCTTTGAATCGGGAGCATCTAAGCCGTGGATGATATCGCCAACCAGCTTTGCAAAATTGGATCCGCAAATGTGAGCGACGCTTTGCGGTCTCTGGGTTGTCATTTCCAGGCAATGGATGGCGGCATCCGCCCACTTCAACCTTCGATGAAATTGGCGGGGCCAGTATTCACGGTTCGATGTTATCCGGGGGCGACGTTCGCCTTGGAGAAGGCTTTGGAACTTGCAACTCCGGGCGATGTTCTCGTCGTTGACGGCGGCGGTCACCCGGATGTGATCCTCATGGGAGGACTCATGAGCACTCGCGCCAAAGCACGCGGGTTGGCCGGAGCCGTCCTTGATGCCGCAGTACGCGATGTAGACCAGATCACTTCGCTCGGATTCCCTGTATTCTCCCGGTACATCTGCCCGCGCGCCGGTATATTTTCCGAAGTCGGTGAATGGCAAACTGTCATTTGCTGTGGACGTGTACCCGTTCGGCCAGGCGACTGGATCGTCGCCGATAACTCAGGTGTCTCACTGATCCCGGCCCAGCATCTTACCGAATTAGTTGAGCGGGCGTCAGCGATTCACCTGCGAGAAGATCACATCGAGCGGGAATTGCTCAATGGAAAAACGCTGGCTGAAGCCGTAAAAGCGTGTCCGTGAACTGTACGCGAGCGCGATCTGAACCCCATCTCTTTTCCAAGTTGTCGGCAGGGACAATGGGGCGATGATAGAACTTAAACCGTTCTAGGTGTTGAGCCAGCCGCGTCAGTCTATGCGGGGACGCCACCCCCTTGCTCCTTGCCGGAAGACTTTTGTCTTTTTGGTAGACCACAGAAGTTTTCGATGCACGCCGAACCGGTGAATCGACATGCGTCATTGGTGAATCGGTTGCGTCGCCGGTTTGATTAGCTCCCCTTTCGACTTCTCCACTCCGGCCGCTCGAAAACGCGCCTGGAATTCGGTGGCAACGGATGGCGGGGCGTTATACATCGTGTTGATGAGACTCGTGTGCATCTTCAGAGCGGCCAGAGCGGCCGACCAATCCGAGGCACGGTCGCGGGAAAGGCGCGGGGCTTCGCCGAGACAGATCGCCAGGTAGGCTGCTCGGGCCTGGTCTGTGGGGGAGCCGGTCAGATCCTTTTCGATGGCGGGGAGAAGCTCCGTCTTCAACTCTTCAAGGCGCGCAAGCGGCTTCGGTAAAAGCTCGACGTTGCGGGGGGATTGGGCAATGATGTGGAAGAAGAGTTTGCCGTCAACCTCCCGCGTTTCGCCGCCGGATTCCTTGATGACGCGCCTGGCGATTCGATAGACGCGATCGACGTAACCGGTGACCGTTTCATCCATGGGCATGCCGTCGCGACAGGTGTTCTTGTAAACGTCTTTCAGTTGCCAGCCGTGGTGCGCAATTTGATCGTCGAAGTATTTGCCGCCCTTGATCGTGCCGATGATGGTGCCGGCGGTGGCGCTGGTGCAGTCGGCGTCCCAACCGAAGTTAAAGGTCATTCGCATCGTCTCGACGTAGTCGCCCTTGCCGTAGATCAACGCTGCCAGAATCGCGGCGGTGTTGAGTTGATACCCATTCTTGTCTGGCAGTTCATTGTGATGCAGGGTGTATTTGTCGTGAATTAGTTTGCGGGTGTCGTGCCAGTCGGTGTTTTGAGCGCACCACTTTCGAGTGTCATGGATCACTTCGATCAATTCGCTGCGCGGGTCGATCGCCGAGACACCGGCGTTGATCAGCCGATCGATGTCACTTTCGACGAAGGCCATCGCGATCATCGTGTCGAAGAGTTGCGTTTGCTGGGCGGGCTCGCCGTCGATCGTGATGTGCGTGTAATGCAGCCCGATCCGGCTGGCCGTTTGCGGCATGGCCGGCGCGCACAGACCGAATGATTCGGCGCAGAACTCACCGGAAATATTGAAGACCGACACCGGATTAATCGCGATGCGACCGGTGTAAGGAGGATAGATACCCAGATCCATCAAACGCCGCGCGTAGTCGTTGGCGGTCCAGATCAACTTGTTGACGTGGGCCTTCCACAGCTCTGGAATTCGCGAGTAAGGAAGCAAGGTCGTCTCGGTCTTGTCCATGTAGAAGTGATGCACCCATTCGATGTCGGTGTCGTCGTCGGTCCAGGCACCGTTGGGAAGGCTGGGAACGTAATGCTCAACTTTGCCGGGTGCGTCGATGTATTTCATCTCGTGCGGCAGGCCGTTGAGATCGCCGAATGTCTCTCCGATGATTCCACCGCGGATTTTGTCGTGGAGGATTTCATCGGAAATTTCAACCGCGGGAACGAGTGATGATTCGTCTTTGCCGCGTACCGATTTGCCTTCAAGCAGATAGAGAAACACCTCCGATGCGTGCCACGTGTGCGGCATGGAGAGATGTTGTTTCACAAACTCCCCGGAGATCACGCCCATCCCTTCGTATTTTGCGTCGCTGGCGTTCTTTTCCCACGTCAACGGGTAATCGTGATCTGAGAGCGGGCTCAAGGCCTTGCCGTGGAAATGATCGCACGCCCAGCCGAGGTACGGATAAGATTTTCGTTCGGAAGTATCGCCGCCGGGGACGTACGTATCTTTGTACTCCATCCAGAAGAGCGCCGAGTACCCGTCTTTCACCCGTGGAATGGTGTACTCATCCGCCAAACCAAGTGCCTTCAGGCCGAACTTGGCCCATTTGGTTTGGTAGACCGGATGCTCGCTGTAATCCGAGCGTCCGCGGATGTACTTGCCGGTTTCACCGTTGACCTCGAAGCGCGGAAACTCCTTCTGGATTTTGGCGACCAGCGGATGACTCTTATCTGACACCAGCGAAATGAGAAACAGCGCCTCGCCGAGGTTGTCGGCTTCGGTTTCCCCTTTGTTATTGCGGTCGTACGGATCGTCAAGGTTCAGAACCCAGTCTCTAATTTCATCGAGATTCCCGGTCGCCTTGAACGCCATCGCCATCATCGCGCCGTCTCGATACCAGGGCTTGGAATAGACGAAATAGTTCGGCACGGGTTTGCCGGCGATGACATTGATGAGCAGCTCCTGATGAAGCACCCTCAGCACGCCTGGATATCGATACTCTGAAAACGTAGGCAGGTGCAGCCGATGCTTCGTGCCTTCGACGGCCTCTTTCTTTCCAGCTTCTTCGATCCAGACAGCCTCTTCATCTTCACTGATGCGCACTCTCGTGCCATCGGTGGTCGTCAAATCAACCTCATACGCGGGTGGCACGATGATGTCGGAGGTGACCTTCCATTGGCGCAGGATCTTTCCGCCCGGCGATTCCATCAGTGCCCCGGCCTTGTAAAGCAGCTTGGCCCGCGCACCCATGCCGAAGAGAAAGAACCGGGTATCCGGCATCGGCTGGGTTCCGCCGAATGCCGCGCGGCAGTCGGCGAGCTCCTTCCGATAGGCCTCCAGCGTCTGCACCGCATCCGCGGCAAGAAGTTTTGAAGCCGGCACCACGGATAGGACGAGAAGGCCAATCGAAACGAACAGTGTCAGCAGTCCGGACATCTTGTGTTGGCGAAGATGAAACAAGCTCTTTAATCGCTCCCTAAGCATGTGGCTTCCTTTTGCTGATACGGTTACAGAACGATGTGCCGAGAGCAACACTGCCATTGTTGCTTTCACGAGGCATGAAATCCTCTCCGCAGGAAACGGGATGTCAAGGATGATGAAGCCGGGTAGGTCGAGACGTCGCGCGGTGGTGTAGATTGAGCCTCCCCGACGCGTGGAATGACGATAGACTTGTGCGAAAAAAAATCAGTATGACTCGCGTCGTACCTTTCTGCACGGTTCTACAAGCACTCCGCGACTACACCACATACTGCCAGAACGTATCCCATTTGATGGTGTGAACGAGACTGTAAAGATTTCGCCGTCGAACGATGGCACGCAATTGAGTGTTTCAAACAACGCCACCAGTGAGATGACCTTGCCCCACACGGCCGACGGGACATTTTTGCACTCCGTGGTTGAAGATGTGTCACTTTCCGATAGCCAGCACGACGTGATTCTCCGGCCACCCAAGGTCTGCCGAGAAGCTGCTCCGGCTGCCAATGGGCTTCCAGAGCCAGCGGATATCTTCAATTTACCTTGAGGAGCAGTGTCGGCCGTGGTTAGACCTGGTCAAGCGAGGTCCCTTGGCCCCGCCTCGACCGCGTTCATTAATATAGGATTCAGGTGACGGCGAGCCAAGAAGAGTCTTTGATCGCACTTCACTCGTCTGTATCATGCACGAAGTGGCCAAGGATGGTCGGCGGCAAACGACCGTCTGGGAAATCTCGGTTCAACATGGAGCTGAGAGCCGCGCTGGCGGCACCCGGTATCGCAGCGAGTTGGAGTTCACGAATCCATCGCGAGCCAGCGCATGAAACACACGCTGTTCGTAGACGCAACTGGAAAGGACCGTACCTTGCACCCCACACATTTCACGCCTTCCAATATTAAACGCCTGATCGCGGCGGCATTCGTCTTGCTTTTTAGCGCATCGCTCCGCTCCGCAGTTGCCGCTCCACCTGCCCCCTCCTCCAAGCCCTGGTCCGCGATGGATCGCGGACCCTATTTCAGCGCCTCCATCGAATCGTCGCTCCCCACGAAAGCAATGACCCCCAAGGGACTCATCATACGCGTCAGCCAGAGCCCCACTGCCTACGTTCTGTTCGACACGGATCTGCTCCGCTACTCCACCGCCTGGGTTGGCGACTCCATCAACTGGCACAACGTCGCCTTCGATGGTTCTCATCAAACCTGGTCTGCCGTCGCTGGCGAAGAACTTTGCGGGACACCCATGATCCCCGGCTGGGCGCACGCCGGCAGCTTCCAAGATCCTCGCACACGTTATCCCTCCACCGATTACCGTCCCCAGCCGGAAGATTGGAAAAACCGCGCCTACGGTCCGCTCCCCCACGACTGGGCCCAATACAAAGGCCTCTACCTCCACGGCGAGCGGACCCTCCTCTCATACACCGTCTCCAACGTTGCCGTGCTGGATTCCCCTTCCTTCGAGCAATCGGCCTCGCTCCCCCTCTTCATCCGCACGCTCAATATCGCGCCTTCAACTTCAGAGTTGATTCTTGAAGTCTTGAATCATCCCTCCACGGAAGGCGGCATCACTCTCGACGGCCAACCCGACAAGCTCAGCGCTAGCGGTACCGCTGTCGGCTCAATCGCCATTCTTGGCCGCCCTTCCGCCACCGCAAACGCCAATCAGTCCACGACGCGCCCCGCCATCCCATCCGATGGGTTGCTCGCCGCCTGGACTCCGACTCACAACGGCACTTCCTTGGAACCCCATGAAGGCAAACACGCCGCCACCATGCACGGGGAGCCATCCCCCGCCGGCGAGCACACCAATGCCATTCAACTTTCCGCGGGGCGCTACGCCCAGATCGACGATGTCGAGCGCACCGATCTCTCCGCCGATTTCTCCATCGCGGCGTGGGTCAAAACTTCCGCCGGCGGAACCATCCTCTCCAAATCCTCCGAGGGTATCTGGGTATCCGGTGGCAAAACCTTCTTCATCGAAAATGGCAACGTTGTGCTCGATGTAGGCTGGGTCGGCGCGGTGCGCGGCGGCAAATCCGTGCGCGATGGCCGCTGGCATCATGTCGCCGTCACGTACCGTCGCAACGATGGCGCGGTGCATCTGTACGTCGATGGCGTCCCCGACGCCGCGGGCCAGCTTCAATCAAGGCCCGATCCAGCGAACTGCCAGATTCGTCTCGGCTTCACCTCCAAGAATTTCCCCGGCGGCGATGGCAATCAACTCGATGGCGCGATGGGCCAGGTTGCACTGTACACCCGCACACTAACGCCCCTGGAAATCGCGGCCATCGCTGGACCGCGCATCACCCCTCAGCGTGCCGTTGCGGCCGCCGTCATCGGCGCACCCGCCGGCGCAACCTGGCACGTCGCCGACCAAGGTCACCTCCGCCTCCACCTCCCCGCGTCATCCACCCCGACCCAACTCAAGATCATTACCACCCGCGTTAACGCTTCTGATCTTCCCGCATTTTCCGCCGCCGTTCGAGCTAGCGCCCCGCCTGAAAATCTCTCCCCGCTCACCCACGGTGGCCCGCCGCGCTGGCCTCGGGCCCTTGTCACCCACGGCAAGCCTGCCACCGGCACCGGTGCCTATGTGATCGATCAAATCACCGGCCCCGTGGACAATCCGTGGAAAGCTCTCCTCCGCTTCGGCGGATTTGATTTCTTCGCCGATGGAAAACGTGCGGCCCTCTGCACCTGGGACGGCGACGTCTGGATCGTTGACGGCCTCAGCGCCTCTCTCGAAACACTCACGTGGAAACGCATCGCCACCGGCCTCTTTCAGCCGCTTGGGCTCAAGATCGTTCCCGACGCGCATGGCCGCGAGCAAATCTACGTCTGCGGCCGCGATCAAATCACCCGTCTCCACGATCTCAACAATGACGATGAAGTCGACTTCTACGAATGCTTTAACAACGACCATCAGGTCACCGAACACTTCCACGAGTTTGCCCTCGGCCTCCAGACCGATGCCGAAGGCAACTTCTACTACACGAAGAGCGCCCGCCACGCCCTCGACTCCGTCGTCCCGCAGCACGGAACGCTGCTCAAAGTTTCGAAAGATGGAAGCCGCTCGGAAATCATCTGCGGCGGATTCCGGGCCGCCAACGGTTTTGGCCTGAGCGAAGGGGGCGATATGGTCGTCAGCGATCAGGAAGGCTTCTGGACGCCCGCGGATCGCATCAACCTCCTCAAGCCCGGCGGCTTCTACGGGAATATGTGGTCCGCCGCGGGTCGATCCCGCAAAACCGCCGACGGCTACGACCCACCGCTTTGCTGGCTTCCCGTAAAAGTTGATCGATCTCCCGCTGAGGAACTCTGGGTCAACTCCGATCAATGGGGACCCCTGCACGGCCGCATGATCCACACGTCCTACGGCACCGGAAAAGTATTCCTCGTGCTTTACGAATCCGTGAATGGCGTCACACAGGGCGGCGTTGTACAGATGCCGGGCATGGCCTTCAACACCGGCATCATGCGCGCTCGATTCCATCCCACTGATGGCCAACTCTACGTCAGCGGCATGACCGGCTGGGCGACCAACGCCGTCGAGCCCACCGGCTTCTATCGCATTCGCTACAACCACAAACCCCTCTGCCTCCCCGAAGCGCTCCATGTCACCTCCGAAGGAATCTCGCTCACCTTCACCACCCCGCTCGACAAAACTGCCTCCGAAGACACGGAAGGCTACGCCGTCAAACAGTGGCAATATCGCTGGAGCGAGCGCTACGGCTCGGCCCACTACAGCATCGAAAACCCCACCAAGGAAGGCCAGGATGACGTCAACATCACCGCCGTCACCCTCTCTGACGACCGTCGCACAATCCTTCTCCATATTCCCACGATCAAGCCTGTCATGCAGATGCAAATCCAACTCAACATCCAGGACGCTGGCGGCAACCCCGTGAAACTCATTCTGCACAACACCATTAACCAAGTACCCAAAACCCAGTGAAATCCGCACCAACAAACTGATCTTCCCCACCAAATTCTGGCGCGCTCAGGTCCTGTGTCAGTTCTGTTTGGCCTCGAAAGCATCTGGGTTCAGATAGCCCGGGGAGCTGTGCCTTCGTTTGCGATTGAACCACACTTCGATCCATTGGAAGATGGCATCCTTCGCCCCCTGTTTTGTCGCGAAGTTTCGCTGGAACACCAGCTCATTTTTCAAGCTGGCCAAAAGGCTTTCGACCACTGCGTTGATCAATCTGCCATGCACCTTGCGGCAAAAAAAGTTGGATTCGGGGTAGGATTCCGGAGCGCACCACCTCGGAATTCTTTTGGCAACGTACCTGTATAAACAAAATGATCAGGTTTTTGGGTCATCGTTCAAAAGCGGATGCGACTACTCTTTAGACGCCGTTTTAAAGCGTCGTACCGAGGAGAATCTTATGGTCGAAAGCGAACTACTGAACTGGACCCGGATTGTAGAGCTCCATGCGAAACGTGTGTTTCGGGTGGCGTACCGCATATTGGGGTCTGTCGAGGATGCAGAGGACGTGTCTCAAGATGTCTTTACCGAGGCGCTTCGGTTTCATAGGGCGGGCCCCGTTCAAAGTTGGGCCGGATTGCTCGTACGACTTGCGACCCTGCGGTCTATTGATCGCCTGCGTCGCATTCGACCTTCAGTGGAATTGCGCGAAAACGACAGGATATCGACCGTGGAGCCGCTCGACGAATTTGTGGCCACAGAGTTGGCGAGCTGGCTCCGGAGTGCGATCACACAGCTTCCTGATCAGCAGGCGGCGGTTTTTGCCATGTGTCACTTCGAGCAACTTTCGCGGGATGAAGTCGCTTCGACGTTGGGGATCTCGACTGAAGCCGTCTCGACAACTCTCTACAAGGCACGGCAGCGTCTGACGACTCAACTAGCCATTTTTTATAAAGGAGTTCCACAATGAACCCTGAAAATCGATTCTATGATGATGACCGTTTTCAACCGCATCTTGATGTCGCGATCCAGACTCTAAACGCCGAGCCTTTGCCGGACGATGCGATTGAACGGGTGAAAGCCCGGGCAGTGAAAATTGCCAACGCTTCGCCTGTGAGGCTGCCGCTGACAAAGCCCGGGGCGAACCCAGGTAATTGGCGAATCTCCCGGCGAAGTTTTGCGGGGTTGGCCATTGCGGCGATGCTCCTGCTGGCCTTTGCCGGAGCGATCCAGATTTTGAACCACTCCGCCGGTCGGGCATTTGCGGCAGTAATCGAAAAGGTGAAGGCCGCCGGATCGGCGAGTCTGACGATGAGCGTGCGCATGGGGCATCGCCCCGAAACCGATGGCAAAATGTACCTCGATGGCAATCGGATCCGTCTCGAACAATTTCATGGAACATTGGTTATGGTCACAGACCTTGAACGTAATCGAGTGTTGGTTTTAGATGCGCCGCGAAAGCTCGCTCAATTGACCGACGCCAATGCGGATGTGGTTCGTGGATTTGCCGATCCTCTGGACCAGCTCCGGCATGCGAAATCGGCCGATGCGGTTTCGATTGGTCAGGAAATTCTTGACGGGCATCGAACGCAAGTCTATCGGCTCAACAAGGTGGACCTGCTTGGGTTCAAGGGAAATGCCCAGATGCTGGTATGGGTGGATGATGCAACCGGCTTGCCGGTAAAGATCGTCATTCATGATGCCGACCCGAAGGCGGAAATTGAATTGCGCTTTGAGAAGATCGCCTGGAATGAGCCACTTGATAATGCACTCTTCGCGATGAATGTTCCGGAAGGTTTCAAATCGGGCGAAGTGGTGATCACGCCACCGCGCGGCCAATCGGCAAAGCATGAGGTGACTGCACCGGCGTTCGCCGACGGCGTTCTTCGAGACCGCGTTCCCGGAAGCATTGTCTGGAATACTACGGCCACTGGCATAACTTCTCTCATGCGAGATCCGGAATCGGTTCCGCAGGTTGAACAGCAGGGCAATGAACTTCGCAACTGGGATATGACGAGCGGGAAGATGCTCTGGTCGGAATCGGTTGCCGGTGCCGGCAGTTTCGCCCAATCGGCGGATGGAAAGCTCTTGGCCACCGTCATAGGCTACGAAGTGCAATTGCGCGATGCGGCAACGGGCAAGATCACCCGAAAGTGGGCGACCAGCGAGCGGCTCTCAACTTTGGCGTTCTCACCAGATGGAAAGACGCTCGCTGCAGGCATCACCGAATGGGGACCGTACGGCGGTAATGGTGGAAAGATGTCCGGTGGAGTCCAGTTCTGGGATGTCGAGCAAGGCCGCCTTCTGCGAACCATTATCGAAGACAAGCCCGTGACATTCATCCGATATTCCATCGATGGAAAGTATCTGGCGACCGCTACGAATGTAGGATCGGTGAAGCTGTGGAAAACTGAAACGGGTGAGTTGGTACGGGTTTTCCCCGGTAGCAGAGTCGCGGAATTCTCTCCTGATGGAGCGTTCATCGCCTGTAATTCAGCAACATCGGCAGGCGGCAATGTCGGAACGGTCGAACTCTATCGCCTCGACAATGGATCGCTGGTGAGGTCCTATGTCACCGAAAAAGCATCATCCGCCAGCACGTTGCTGTGTATCACCTTCTCGCCCGATGGCCGCTTGCTGGTTACTGCAGACTGGAATGGAAGTATCGCAGTCTGGAACGCCCGAACGGTAGAACGAATCAAGACAATCGCCGACAACAATGCAGGCGTCCACTGTGCCGTGTTTTCACCGGACGGCGCGAAACTGGCAATAGGACGTGAGGACAAAACCCTTCGGGTTATCAATGTTGCCGCAGAGTTAGGCCGGCCATGAGTTGAAGTTGACTTGGGATATCAGGCGAAACGAATTGCCCTGGAATGGTGGAAGATCAAATCTTCTGCTATTCTAGGGCAATTGGTTCACTATTTCCCCTCAATTTCTCCGTTTTCTTTGACGAGGGATGCCCCCGAACAGTTGCAGAAGTGCGTATCGCGTCGAACCTCTTGTTTGCCTCTAACGCGAAGTGCCTCAGCGTACCATGCAGCTTTCACAGATCGAATTGCGTGTTGTGCGCGATGACGAAATCCGCAGCCGTCAGCCGGTCCAGCAATTGCGGCGCGAACGCCATTCTTGGGGCGTAGCTCATGCGCTCGACACGAGGGTACGGTTAGAGAATCGGCGGAAAAGCAAAAAAAGTAGTGGAGTTGGCCGCGTCGGTAGTGGGCGACTTTGAATTACTTGGGATTGTTCCACACTCAGGACAGCGGGCGGGGGTGGCGCGGAGGTCGTAGTTGCATTTCGAACACAATCCAAGCGCGGATTGTCTTCGAATCTTCCGCCTTCTTTCCTCACGAATGACATAAGCCGATAATGCGACGCCGACAATCCAAACCACTGTTATTCGCCAAAGGTTTGCTTCGGTCCATTCCCAGAAACCGCTAAAATTAACGATCGTTAGAATCGTCATTGCGATCAACCAGCCACCGACTGCAAGCCACTTCTTTTTCACCGCTTCATTCTACTCTGTAATCTGTTTTCCGTTCAACCAATCCGTTAAACCTTCCCATTGCAGACGATGACTCCGTGCGCCACCATTGCACGGTGGATTCCGTCGACCTAACCGCTGAACAGATCGAGAAGCTTTTCGCCGCGCTTGATGCCAAGCGGCGGTTCCTTGAACGGTTGTACGAACGCACGATCGAGATCGGCTTTCTCCCGAACGATCCGTTGCGTCTCGCGACAACCCGAGCATTGCGGGAGGTTCGGGCGTTGGTTCTGACGGTGAACGATTCGCGAAGGAAGGGACTTTGCCGGGGATTTCAGCGGCGGGCGAAATCGTGGAGACCGATGTAACG
>JBBRMF010000074.1:0-19831 GCA_038230975.1 Tepidisphaerales bacterium | reverse complement strand
AGACCTGTGCGGTGCGGGTCCGAGGCACAGGTCTCGGAGTACCGCGACCTGTGGCACCCTAAATTAGAAGTCTGACAAAGCACTAGCGGATATCTTCCAGGTCCCGCGCATGCTGAGTCCCATCACTCAATGTCGCGAAATCCGGCGGTACGGTTGGCTCATCCAGCAGAGACTTCTTTAATTCCCGACTCATCCCGATCGCTCTTTTGAAAAACAAGAACGCCAGCATAACACTCACCACTGCAAACGCGATAAATGCGAAAGTGCGCGCATCCCAAGCAGATTCATACCGCACTCGCTGAACCGCCTTTACGCCCAACTGAATACCGCCGGTTGCACAAACAACCGCACCAATTTGCAGATAGGTTCGAGCGCGGATCGCACCGCGCCGAAGCGCCGATACTTGCCGAATACGCATCCCATCCAGTTCCGCGTTCTGCGCGCGCCGGTCGGTTTCCCGGCTCTCGTATTCGAGGTCAGCCGGGTCATTCGACCCAATCGCAAACTGCCCGCCGCACGAAGGACAAACCAGGAACGGATCTACCGAACCAGGATCAACCGTCACTAAACTTGAACAATGCGGGCACACAAAAACGCGGGAATCCGGTTCCTCCAACTCAGGCGATGATGCGCTCAAGTGAGGTTCAGATTCCGGAAAAATGCTCGGCGGATCTTCGGTCATATCTGTAAGAGTGACCGTAGCACATTCTGCGAGAATCGGCTAGAACCTCGAACAATGACTGACGAAACAAAACAATCCATCGGTAAAGCGCTCGGTAAGATTCCCAGCGGTGTCTATATCCTGACCGCCACCCATGCGGGGCAGTCGGCGGCGATGATGGTCAGTTGGGCCCAGCAAGCAGCGTTTTCGCCCCCGGCGATCTCGATCGCGATGGCCAAAGATCGATTCATCCGAAAGCTGATCGATGCCGGTGGCGCACTGGCGCTGTCGATTATCCCCAAAGCCGACACCAGCCTCATGAAAAAATACGCGCGCGGCATACCAGAGGGTGAAGATCCGTTCGCCGGAATGGCCGTCGGACACACGCCAAACGGCGCAATCTATTTGAGCGACGCAATCGCCTGGCTCGAGTGTCACCTGATCAAAACCTGTGACTTCAACGCCGATCACGATCTGTACATCGCTGAAATCACGCAGGGTCATTTATTGAAAGACGAACCCCCATTTTCGCACGTTCGCGGAAATGGATTCCACTACTGATTCTGCGGCTTGTCACGGCTATTCCCCGATCTATACTGCTGTGCATGCCGCAACGGATTTCACTTCTGACGATTTTTCTTCTCTTCACCGGCTGCGTCGAGCAGACCATGACGATCAAGACCGACCCGCCCGGGGCGCTCATTTACTTGAATGATTTGGAGGTTGGCCGCACACCGCTGACGCGAGATTTCATCTGGTATGGAAACTACGATGTCGAGGTCCGCAAGGACGGATACCAGACACTTAAAACGCATCAGTGGGTGGTCGCGCCCAAATACCTGTGGGTGCCATTCGATCTGATTATGGAACTCCAGCCCACAACGGTCAAAGACCATCACGATTTGTTCTTCAAGCTGGAACCGGAGACGGCGGCCGCGCTTGACCCTGGGCCGGTCATTTCGCGCGCCGAGGAACTCAAAGCCGAATTGGAATCAAGCAAGTTTACCCGAAAACCATCCACCCAACCGGCGACCCGCCCCACCAGCAAACCGACAACGCGATGAACTGGATTGGCCTACGAATTCCTTCGTGTCTTTTCGTATACCTTCGTGGGAAATATTTTGATTTGGCCTTGATGGAGCCGGTCGGAGTTCCTAGCCGGCCGACTCACCGGCCGCCCCTACGCTGCCAGCACGGGCAATCGCTTTTTAATTTTTCGACGACCTGATGGATTCACCGCCGATTTGTTATTCGTCACCACAACCGTTTCCCAAAGATCGATACTTTCCAGCTTGTACCGGTAATCAATCTCCAGACCCGTTTCACGAATCAAATCCTGCAGCGGAAGATCCGAACGCCAGCCCAGCTTGGTACACAGTGGGCATAACCATTTTTCAACCAAAGCGATAAATCGATTCGTGCTTTGGAAATGATTCAGCAGCACGATGCGAGCGCCGGGTTTGGCCACGCGCTGTGCTTCAACCACGAGTTTAATCGGGTCGCTGACCACACTGATCACATGGCTGATAAAGACATGATCAAATGAATCATCCGCAAAGGGTAATCGCATCGCATCGGCTTGAAGCAAAGTCGCATGCGATAGACCGCGTTCATCAATCTTTTTGCTGCACTGCCGTAGCATGCCGGTCGATAGATCGATTCCGACAATGCGCCCGAACGTGGGATAAAAATTCAGCGATTGGCCGGTGCCGATCCCCAAATCGAGCACCCGGTCCGTCTCGGTGATATTCATGTGCGAAATGGCGCTCTCGACGCGTCGGCGGACAAGCCGTCCGAACGTGCCATCATAAAATGACGACTGGATGTCGTAGATCTTCTTAGTGCTTGCTTCCTGCATCACTTCGCGCATCACAAACCGCCTTCCCTAAATCGATAACGTAATCTAGTGGTTGTGCGCACAATTGCCAAGGTGGGAAACTCTATTTCATTAAGGAATACGCAGATTTGTCTACCATCCAGACGAGCTTTCCAACGGGATGGATCATCTGCATCGGCAATCGGGACGGGTCACCCGGACCGGTCATTATCGCTTTAAAGACCGCCGCTTTTTCTTCACCGGTCACCATGATGAGGATTTCCGCACTCTGGTTCAAAAAGGGAGCCGTCAGTGTGATACGCCAACTTTTGCCAGTCGTTGAGTTTTCAACGAAATGCGCCACGCAGCGATGTTTTGTTTCGAGCAATGCAGGTGAATTCGGGAAAAGCGATGCCGTGTGACCGTCCGCACCCATGCCCAGCAACACGAAGTCCAAACCGCCTTCGCCAAATGTTTCCTTTAGGTTAAGGCCATACTCCCTGGCTGCTTCATCGGGTTCGATCTCCCCCCGCATGCGAAAAATATTCTTCTGAGGGATTGGCACTTTCGACAATAATTCTTCATCCGCCAACCGAAAATTGCTATCCGCGTGCTCCGGGGGAACGCATCGCTCATCGCCAAAAAAGACGAGAACCTTTTCCCAGTCGAACGGCCATTCTTTAGGTTGCGTCGCCGGTCCTTTGGCTAACAAATGATAGAGCATTTTCGGGGTATTTCCACCGGCCAGCGCCACGGAAAAAGAACCCTTCTCGGCAATCGCCCGTTCCGCAGCCGCCACGAAAAAACGCAAGGCACCGTGCGCCACTGCTTCAGCATTTTCAACCACGATCACATGAGGAGATGACATTGCCGCACGATACGATATCCAGCGAAAAAATGGAATTCGTTCATTCTTCGCGCCTTGGCGTTAACTCTTCGATTTTGCAGCGGCCGCAGGCTGGGTCGATGCCTCACCATCTTTGAAATGCAGCAAATACTGATGGGCCGGACTTCCCGTACCCTGCGCGTCGGAAACACTTAGATAGTACACGCCGTCTGAGGGCAGCTTTACCCGAAGAATCGAATCGGCCCCGACCTCACTGTCATCGTTGCTGGCGAGGGTATTTCCCTTGCTGCTATAGAGCGTAAGAAGCGAGTCGAGTGATGAACCATGTCGCGCTGCATCCACTTCCGCGACGATCTTCTCCCCCGCCTTGCCGTGAAATGAATAGACGTCGACATCCGTCGCGTCCGAGATCGTACCGCGAACGGTTTTCCCGCGCTCAATTTCCTGAGACTCCCGGAATCCTCCGTTCGGCTCTTTTTCCTCAATCACCGAACTTGGACTCAGAACAACCAGCGATCGAGGCGGCGTATCACCCCCCTTCGCCGACAGGATGAATGAAATACCTTCGACGGATGCGTCCGCTGGCACGTTGATTTCCAACTCAACCTGCGAGTCCCCCACTTTTGCCGGATCGCCCTTCTTGTCCCCCGCCATCTTGCCGTGCGACTTGATCACGGCTTTGATCGCCCCTGCCTCACCTTCCAGGCGGACCGCATTCGTATCCGCCAGATTTGCCCCGGTGATACGCACCGTGGTAGTTGTCCCACGCATTAGAATGAATGGCGTCACACCAATCAGACGAGGCACCTCCTTTTTTTCATCCTTCTTTTTGTCTTCCGCCGCGACGGATATCGAATGTATCAGCGCAATTCCCGCAATCACGACTGAAACCGCGACAAACCGGACAAATGTATACTTGCGTCGGTTTCTGCCATCCGTCAATAAAATATTCTTCATCTTCCATTCCGCGTTAATGGCCCAGAACATGTTCCAATACACAATCGATCGCCCTGCCGTTGTTTCAATCAGCGGTTAGAATGAATCAATGGATCTATTGGACACGCAACTTTTTGGAATCATCGGTGAAGAAGGCTTCACGCGATTGGTGGCCGCGTTTTATCGTCGTATCCCTTCGGATGACCTGCTCGGGCCCATGTATCCCGGACAGGATTTTGCCGGGGCTGAAGCCAGATTGCGCGGATTTCTTATCCAGCGATTCGGCGGACCCGCCACCTACTCCGAACAAAGGGGGCATCCCCGCCTGAGAATGCGTCACGCTCCGTTCAAAGTCGATTTCCAGGCTCGTGAAAGATGGATGAAATTGATGTCGGCAGCGCTCGATGAAGTCGCCTTACCCCCGGCGGCCGACGCGATCCTGCGCCCGTTCTTCGCGACCACCGCCACGTTCATGATGAACGCCGTCAGCGAGAACCATTGAGCTTCCGCGCGATCGCGGTCACCACATTGCGTGGTGCGAGGCGCGTCGCGAACGCAAGAGTTTTGTTCTTGAAGCCAGTAATGACCACCCGCTTACCTTTAAGCATCCCCTGATAGCCGATCCTCGCCACGTCAGCGCTGGACATGGTATTCGATTTAAAAAGCCGACTGTTTTCAACGCCCGCGCGCTTCTGAAAACCGGTATCGGTCGGACCCGGGCAAAGCGCCGTGACCGTCACTCCACTATCCTTGAGTTCCGACGCAATCGCTTCACTAAACGAAAGCACGAACGCCTTACTGGCATAGTACCCGGCCATAAACGGCCCCGGTTGAAACGCCGCCGTGCTGGCAACGTTCAAAATACGCCCATGTCGATTCGCAATCATATTCGGCAAAAACAGCCGCGTGAGATGTGTCAGCGCGATGATATTGACTTGCAGCATCTGCAATTCGGCCTGCGGGTCTGACTCAGCAAACAATCCATGCGTCCCGAAGCCGGCATTGTTCACAAGAATATCAACGCCAATTCCTCGCTCTTCCAGCAGATGATACAGCTCTTCCGGCGCTGCCGCGTCCGCCAGATCGATCGGACTCTCCACCGCGTCGATTTTGTTTTTCGCCCGCAGGTCACCGGCAATCTCGCCTAATTTCTCCGAATTGCGCGCGACGAGAATCAGGTTCGTTCCGTCGGCGGCGAGTAGCCTCGCAAGATCCAAGCCGATGCCGCCCGAGGCACCGGTGATGAGGGCTGTTGTAGGCTGAGAGTTGGAAGACATGGGCAATATTCACCTTCCATGCAATGGCCAGTTATCGTATCGCAGCACAAAAGGCCAACTCTGCCGAGCCAACCCTTCCTTCTCGGGATTCTTCTCCACATAGTCTACGCGATCCGATACCTCAGTGGGCGTATACATGAAAACTTTGTAAGGTCGGCCGGACCAAATCGGATGAATCTTGTCGACATCACTGAACTCTCGTACCGCCGCCTGTCCGGCAAGTCCAAAATTGCGCCAGATCGCCACGGCATCGTCCCGATGACGCCTTACCACAATATGCGCATGATTTCGCAGTAACGCGCATGCCCCTACGGTGTATCCAATTTTCTTCACCACTTGCCCAAACGCCTCACCAATCGCATGCCTCTTCGCTTCATCGTACCAGACAGGATCAAATGCCAGACACGGGCCCACTTTCTTGTGAAACGCTCTTAACTCTTCTCTCGAAGGTTGGACTTTCTTCCTCCCCTTATGAATTGGCCCCAGCTTTCGCAATGCCTCATTGCGAACGTCTTCCGATCCACTTCCTCGAATATCGTCGCCCACCCAATGTCCATATCCCGTGAGAATCAAGTGATGCGCGATGATGATCCGGGAATGAGTCCGCCCGGGGCGAGCTTGGGGGAGCGACGAGGTAAACGGGGCATGACGTTCTCCTCGAAAACAGAAACAGGGAGCGCCGATTTTACGGCGCTCCCTGCTTTTTCAATCATTTAGAACGAACTGAATCTGATGAATTATTTCTTCCCATAAATCTTCGGCATCGGTTTCCCAAGCTTCTCCCACTGCTTGTTGATCGCCTCGGCCTTGCCAGCGCTATTCAACACGTGCAACTTCCGCTGCACCATCTTGGTAATCGCCTCGCGGGCTGGCCCGAGGTAATTACGCGGATCAAACTCGGCTGGCTTGGTCGCGAACACTTCGCGGATCTTCGCGGTCATCGCCAATCGAAGATCCGTATCGATGTTCACTTTACACACGCCATACTTTTGCACGGCCATCGCGATCTGATCTTCAGGAACGCCCTTGGCATTTGGCATCGCGCCGCCGTACTTGTTCACCAGATCGATAAATTCCTGCGGAACGCTCGACGATCCGTGCATCACCAACGGCAAGCCCGGGCAGGTTTTCATGATCTGCTCGATCCGATCAAACGCCAGCTTGGCCTCATGCTTGAACTTGAACGCGCCATGGCTGGTACCGATCGCCACCGCCAGGCTGTCGATCCCCGTTCGCTTCGCAAAATCCGCCGCCTCAACCGGGTCGGTCAGAAATTTCTCGACATTCTTTTCATACTCGTGGGCATCCATCCCGACGACATCTTCTTCGATCCCACCGAGCATGCCGAGCTCAGCTTCAACCACGACGCCGTTGGCGTGAGCGATTTTGACGGCTTCTGCGCTCAGGTGGACATTTTCTTCGTAAGGATGATGCGAACCATCGATCATCACGCTGGTGTATCCATCATTCACGCAGGTTTGGATCAGATCCAGCGTATCGCCGTGGTCGCAGTGAATTGCGATCGGTACCGTCGGGTTTTCCGCAACGGCCGCGTCGATAATCGCCTTCAAATAGCGGATATTCGCGTACTTCCGCGCACCCTTGCTGATCTGCAAAATACACGGCGAGCTTTCCTTCACGCACGCATCCACAATCGACTGCGCGAGCTCCATGTTGTTTACGTTGAAAGCGCCGACGGCAAAACCGCCGTCATAGGCGAGATCAAACATCGGCTTGGTGGTCATCAATGGCATAAGATTCGGTCCTTTCTAGAACCCTGTCAGCGGCAACAAAAACGTTCCCAAATTTGAGTCGTGCAGTCTAGGACCGAGCCTGCAAAAATGCAATCCCAGTGGTTATTTCGCCTGTTTGCCAGCTTTTGATGGCCACACTGAAAGCACCATTTTCATGTTCTCGTCGATCGACGCCTCACCCGCCAAAGGAATCACCGCCGGAAACCGCCGAAACCATTTGATCTGCCGCCGGGCCAACTGTCGTGTCCCCATTTTGATCTGCTCGACCGCATCGTCGAGTGTCATCTTGCCCGCCAAATGCTGCCCGAGTTCATGATACCCCGTGGCTTCACCAGCCGTCGTTGAAAAGGCGCTGTACTTTTCCAGTAGCCCTTGAGTTTCCACGAGCCAGCCTGCCGTCATCATTCCCTTCACGCGTGCATTGATCCTGCGATTCAACGCATCCCGATCCCAATTCAATCCGACCCATGTCGCCGGATGTCGCGATTGCTTCGCCGCCCATTCGGTTTGAAATGAGGTAATCGGTTGGCCGGTCAGTTCATACACTTCCAACGCCCGAATCAGCCGACGACTATCGTGCAAATGAATCCTCGCCCCGGCCACCGGGTCCACCTCAAGCAACCTCCGATGAAGCTCTTCGTTGGACGTTGCCCGCAAACGCTCTCGAACCGCTTCATCCGCACTCGGCCCTTCAAATAGCCCATCGAAAAGCGCCTTGTAATAGAGGGGTGTGCCCCCCGTGGCGATCAACGGAACTTGCCGGTCCGCCGCATCTGCAATGACCTGATCCGCCAATTCCACGAATCGGGCGACGGTGAATAGCTCGTTCGGATCCACCAGATCAATCGCATGATGCGGCACTGCCGCGCGCTCCGATTCAGTGGCTTTCGCCGTGCCAATATCCATCCCGCGGTACACCTGCATCGAATCGACACTCAGGATTTCCGCCCCGGTTTCCCGTGCCAACCGAAGCGCCAAATCCGATTTCCCCGACGCCGTGGGCCCAAGGATTACCAGCAGTGAAGTGGCCGGAGTGGATGGATCGTTTCGATCGACTGCCATGTCGGCACCTGATTTCAAATCTGCAGGAAACGCGCTTGGACTCACCGCCGAACTCAACCGGTCAAATCCTGTCCCCTTTCCGACGAAAATAAACGCCCAGTGATCTCGGTCGACGGCTTTTTTGTATTAGAGCACTTTTCAGGTTGGTAGGTTTCCCGATGTCGGGTGCCACGGGTCGCGGTACTCCGAGACCTGTGCCTTCTGCCCGCCGACACGCACAGGTCTCGGAGTACCGCGACCTGTGGCACCCACTGATGTCGCAACATCAACTTGCGAAACGCTCGAAGAGATCATGCCCCTGTCAGGAAGTGGGCGATATCCCCATCTTTCATGATGTACGCCTTCCCCTCCGCCCGCATCTTCCCAGCCGCTTTAATTGCAGCCTCGGTTTTATAGGTTTTGAGATCTTCCAAGGCATAAATTTCCGCGCGAATAAACGCTCGCTCGAAATCGCTGTGAATCACCCCAGCGGCTTGTGGCGCGGTGGCACCGACCGGGATTTCCCACGCGCGAATTTCCTTCGGCCCGGCCGTGAAATAGCTCTGCCGACCGAGCAGCTTGTAAGCCTCCCGCGCCAACGTCGCCAACGCCGGCTCTTTCAAATCCAGACTCTCGAGCATTTCTTTCCGGTCATTTTCAGGCAACTCAGAAAGTTCTGCCTCCAGTTTGCCGCACACCGGCACGACCGTTCCGCCTTCAATCTTCGCCCGATCGCGAACCTTCTGCGTCAATGGTCCCAGCCCGTGAACATCATTCTCATCCACGTTCGCCACATACATCGCTTTTTTCGCCGTGATCAATCCGAGTGATCGCAGCAATTTTTTCTCTTCCGGGTCAAACTCAATCCCTCGCACCGGCTTGCCTTCATTCAGCACGAGCTTGCACTTTTTGAGAATTTCCGCCTTGATGATCGCTTCCTTGTCCCCCGTCCGCGCCAATCGTTCGGCCTTATCCAGCGAAGAACTCACCGTCTCCAAATCCGCCAACGCCAGTTCGGTATCGATCGTGTCAATATCGCGGAGTGGATCGACGCTTCCTTCCACATGGATGATATCTCCGCCGCCGAAGCAGCGAACGACATGCAAAATCGCGTCGACCTCGCGAATGTGCGTCAGGAATTTGTTCCCCAATCCCTCTCCCGTGCTGGCACCGCGGACGATGCCGGCGATGTCAACGATCCGCACCTGGGCCGGAATTATTTTTTCGCTCTGTATAAAATGGCGGATGATTCCCAGCCGTTCATCCGGAACGCTGACCACCCCCACATTCGGGTCGATCGTGGCGAACGGATAGTTCGCAGCCAGCACCCCCGCCGCGGTGAGTGCGTTGAACAGGGTGCTTTTGCCGACGTTCGGAAGACCGACGATGCCAACTTCTAATGCCATAGGGGCGGGGAGTATACGCAAAACCGGACGATTGAGAAAGCCGGGCTATTTCGTAACTACAGCGGGCCGAAGAAATTAGTATGGACACCGTTATTTGATCCTTGACTTGATCAATTCGCACGATAATATGAGCATGGTCATATAAAGCCATGCATTTACCGAAGCCTTCTTTTTTGTGAGCCCCGATGCGAGTTTCCGCACAAACCAAAGCCGCCACGAGAGACCGGATCCTGCAAGCCGCGCGGCAGCTGTTGGCCGAGAAGGGGTATGAGGCGATGACCACGCGTGGAATTGCCGACGCCGCCGCGATCGCCAATGGTACGCTTTTCAATTACTTCGCCACCAAAGAGGCAATCATCGCCTGCTTGGCTAGCGAAGCGATCGCGGAGTCCATGAAAAAAGCCGATGCCAATGACCGAATCGGGGAGTCGCTTGAAGAGGATTTGTTTGCCGTCATTGCGCTCGGGCTCAGAAATCTCAAGCCATTGCGCAAGCACATGCCGGTGCTCTTAGAAACCTGCCTGAGTCCACTGGCGGTTTCCGTTTCGGATGAGTCGACTTCGCTGCGGGTGAATCAATTGGAAGCCGTCGAGTCACTTGCCAGGAAGCATGGGTTTGGCCCTCTATCCGCGACGGCATTGCAACTCTACTGGACGCTCTATATCGGCCTGCTCATGTTTTGGGCCAGCGACAAATCGCCGAAACAGGAAGACACGCTGGCCCTGATGGATGACTCACTCAACATGTTCGTTGGATGGTTGCGCACTGAAATGCCTGACGATCCGACTGCAATCAAACCAAAAGGAGTTTCGCCATGGCCACCCTCGCAGACCTCATGAAAGCACTCCCCGAGCCCCAGGAAACCACGCCCCGTGCCGGAACTCCGGCTGTTCTGGCAGAACTCTCCTTACGCCCTGTACCGGTCGGGAGACTGCGCCGAATGGGGTTGCTTGGCTCGCTGCAAACCAAAATCGCCGCAGCCTATGTTTTCTATTGGATACGTGGCTGGTTCAAATCCGCGGCGGATAAAGAGCGGCTGCTGGCGGAAACGCACTGGCGGACCGCCGTGCGCTTACTCGATTCAATGAGCTATCTTCGCGGCGCGACGATGAAGGCCGGCCAGATGCTGGGCAATCTGCCGGACATTATTCCCGCCGAATTTGTGGAAGCCCTCGAGCGACTCCACTTCGACGCACCTCCCATGCACTGGTCGCTGCTCCGTGAAATGGTCTGCAATGAATTGGGGGATGATCCGGAAAATCGATTCACCTCTTTCGACAAGAGAGCCTTCGCCGCGGCATCGTTGGGGCAGGTACATCGCGCTGAGTTGAAGACGGGGCAGGACGCTGCGGTAAAAATCCAATATCCCGGCATCGCCCGCACGATCAACGAAGATTTCCGCAACCTGTTCCTGTTCATGCTTCCGGCACATCTGAGCGCAGATTGGGAGAACACGCGGGAACAATTTGAAGATCTTCGTACGCGACTCGATCGTGAGACGGACTACCTTCGCGAAGCCGCGACGCTGCAAAAGGCAAGATCTCTTTTTCGTGATGATGAAGGCATCGTGATCCCGAAAGTTTTCCCTGAGTATTCCACGCAACGCATTCTGACCATGGAACGACTGGAGGGCATGCACCTGGAACAATTCCTGGCCAACAATCCTTCGCAGGAAGTTCGCAACGAGTACGCGCGGAAGATGCTCCGCGCCTGGTACCGGATGCTTTACACCGGTCGGATGCTCTATGCCGATTTCCATCCGGGTAACTTCATCTTCATGGAAGATGGCCGGCTCGGGATCATCGACTTTGGCTGCATGGTGGAACTAGACGAAACGTTGTGGGAACTGTTCCGCAAAATGGACCGCCCTCTCACAACCGGTCGGCGCGACGATCGCGTGGCCGTCATGAAGGAGTGGTCTTCCATCGGCGATGATCCGGCGGATGCGGACCGGCTCCGAGTCACCGACGAATACGCCGACTGGAGCTGGAACGCACGCTATTGCGGCGGCGAGTACGATTTCGGCGACGAAGCAGATTTCCGTCGCGGGATTGATTTGTTTCTGGAGATGGTGCGGAAGCGTTACAGCCGTGCGCTGCCAAGCACGCCCATGATGGCTCGACAACATTTTGGATGGTGGGCAATGCTCTACCGACTCAAGGCCAAGGTCGCCATTACACCGATCGCAGAAGAAGAAGTGCGCGCCACCGGTTGGGATCGTCGCGATTACGCGCCGGTCATAGCGTGAAACAAAAGTAGGTCCCCGCAACAGCGTCTCCGGAGTATGCCAATGACAATGCCCCAATTACTCATCGCGGCAACGTGTGTCTACACAGGGGCCATTGTCGCCACCGCCTACTTCACACGAGCGACCCCTCGGCGAATAGTCGGTGCCATCGCCGGGGGAGTCGTGGTGGCTGTGGTAGGTATCGGCATTGAGATCTTATGTCAGACACTGGGTTTCTGGCACTATCCATCCACCCGCGATCGCTACGTCCCGCCTTTGATGTACCCCTTGTTAGGCTTATCATTTGCCACCCTCGCCCTCATCGGCTGGAGAGTGACGCGCCGATTCGGTTCCATTGGGCAGATCGTATTCCTCTCGGCCGTCATAGTCATCGGAACGGTTCGAGACTACGTCGAGGCACAGGCGCTCGGGATTATTGTTCTAGCGCCTGGCATTCCGACCGTGATCGTCGATGCCGTTTGCTGGGGCGGTTTGACGGTGCTGGTTCAAGTTGTAATGAGACTGATTGCCGGCCCTTCAAAACTGGACCGGTTGGCAGATCGATCAGGACCACGTGCAGAGTAGGTTCCGCTGTGCGGAACGTCTTTTTCCGGCTCGCCATTTTTGTCCCGCACAAAATTTCGGAAATGGTGCCACAGTTCGCGTTCTCCGAGACCTGTGCGTGTCGGCGGGCAGGAGATACAGGTCTCGGAGTACCGCGAACTGTGGCACTCTACATTGGGCAACCTACCAACCTGAAAAGTGTTCTATGGACTCGAATCGCTGCTGGAAACCATCGTTATGTTTCGTTCCTGATCCACTAACACGGGCTGGAAGCCCGTGCCACAAATAAGTTCCCAAGCTCACGGCGGAAGCTGCGCGAATCGTGCACGGCTATTTAGCCATCGGTCAATCGAGAATAATCCTCGGGCGTATCGATGTCCATTTCCGCGCAGGGAACGGCAAGCGTAGCCCGATCCAGCTCGGCGGCGACAATGATGCGTTTGGCACCGCCGCCATCTTCGATCTTCTGTAAATCCGCAAAACGGGCCCGGGCAAAAAAGGCGGGTGGGCCCAAGGTACCCGCATACTCAGAGGCAATCACACTCTTGGATGTTTCGCGATGCAATTCGCAGAGCTGCCGGATTTGGCCCGGGCCCACATGGGGTTGATCGCAGAGCATGATGACTACGCCGGACACATCGGGTGATTCTTGTAACACTCTGCGTAAACCGGCGCGGATGGATGTTCCCATCCCCAGGTTCCAGTCTGCGTTCGGCTCAATCCTCACTGGTTGCAACCCTTCAAGCGCTTGTGATACCAGACCGCCTTCTGCGGCGACGACGACTACCACAGGCGCGCAGCCCGATGCCACCGCCGCCTCAACTGCGAGGCGCAAGAGCGTGCTGCCTTGATAAGGCAGCAACTGCTTCAGACGGCCCATGCGGCTGGAACCGCCGGCTGCCAGGAGGATTAAGCCGACACTGGACATGATGTGGGATGATACGGTAATTCCGGCAAAAGCGGATCGTGCGCGTAGATTGGCCCTTGCCGATCGCGGAGGGATGGGCAGGGATGTCCGGTGGTCACGGACTGAATCTCGGCAAGGATCGAAAGCGCGATCGTCTGAGGTGTGTCGGCCCCCATATCCATTCCAACCGGCGCGTGCAGTCGATGGATCGCCGCCGGTGAAACGTTCGGACTTTCCAGCACCAGCCGTTCAGCGCGGCGGCGCGGACCGAGGATGCCAAAAAATTTCAATGGGATGGCAAGCAACGCCGGCAGCAGTTGAAGATCACGCGGATAGTTGTGTGTCATCAACACGACCGCACTGTTCGGCTCGACGGTCATGCCGCCCAACGGGTCATCCTCCGTACCGACCGCAACACGATCGGCCAAAACAAAACGCTCGCGAAATCCGACGGTTGCATGGCTGGCAATCACCGTCACCTGCCAGCCCAATGCTTTGGCGATTTCAACGACAGGGACCACATCCGGGCCACCCCCAAATAAAACGAGCGATTGCGGCGGGCGGTGTAGCTCAAGAAAAAGTTCCACCCCATCGCACGTTCGCATTCCAGTCACGCCGGTTTCCAAAACCTCCGTCAGCAACTCGCTTGCGAAAGTCGAATTACTTCCAGCAATGTATCGCGTTCCGGGAGGCAGACTCTTGTCGACCGATGTGATGACGGTTGCCATCGCCACTAATTGGCGATCCACTTGCGATGTTCGAAGTGCCGGGATCGGGCCGGGGACACCGGTTGAGATGCGCTCGATGAAAATCTCGATGACTCCCGCGCAGCCCAGTGCCGCACCGCTGTCGAAATCGTCGGTTGTATCGTATTGGCGTAGATCGGCAATGCCGCTGTCGATGACCTGTCGGGCGCGGCGAGCAACGTCGCGCTCAAGGCACCCGCCGCTGACGCCGCCCCACGTTCGGCCGTCACCGGCCACCAGCATCCTCGCACCGGGGCGCCGATACGATGAGCCAGAAACACGAATCACCGTGGCAAGCGCCGCCGGTTTTTTTTCGGCACATATCGAATCAAATCCTTGCAGGATGGCCAGACTCTCATTCATGATGAGCCTTTCACAAACCCGCGTTCACTGCATCACGCGAACCTTAAACTTTAGTGCGATTTCGCTCGGACGTATTGGTTTGGCCAGGCAACATCGGCACCCAATTCCATGGCCGCGTGTAGAGGCCAATACGGGTCGCGCAAGAGTTGGCGAGCAAGCAATACGACATCGGCTCTACCACTGGCGACGATCTGTTCGGCCTGTTGTGCATCAGTGATCATCCCAACAGCTCCTGTCGGGATGCTCACTTCACGGCGAATCGCTTCAGCCAACGGAACTTGATACCCCGGCCCGACCGGAATTTTCGCGACGGCAACATTTCCACCGCTGGAACAGTCTATCAGATCGACACCCGATTCTTTAAGCAATTTACACAATTCAATCGACTGCGCAAGATCCCATCCGCCATCCGTCCAATCCGTCGCCGATATACGGACGAACAACGGCAAATGAGCCGGCCATGCATGCCGCACTTCGCGCGCAATTCGTAAAGGGAGCCGCATGCGATTCGCAAGCGAACCGCCATATTCATCCGTACGATGATTCGACAGCGGCGATAGAAACTCGTGCAGCAAATAGCCATGTGCCATATGCAGTTCGATGACCTCAAATCCGGCGGCAAGGCCTCTTCGCGTCGCGTCGACGAATTGCTGAGCAACCTGATCAATCTCACCCGTCGAAAGCTCTCGCGGCTTGGGGGAAGTTGCATCAAACGCGATCGCACTCGGAGCCAACGGCTGCCAACCACCCTGTTCGGGAGACAAGGCCTTACCACCCAGCCAAGGGGCATCGGTCGATGCCTTTCGACCCGCGTGGGCCAATTGAATTGCCGCAACCGAACCGTGCTGCTTCACAAATTTCGCAATCGGTCGAAATGCTTCCGTGTGAGCGTCTGACCAGATCCCGCTGTCTCCAGGCGTAATGCGGCCTTCGGGTGTCACCGCCGACGCTTCCACCATCACCAGTGCCGCCCCACCCACCGCGCGGCTGCCGAGATGCACCATGTGCCAATCCGTCGGTAAACCATTCTCACTGGAATACTGGCACATCGGTGAGACAAAAATCCGATTGCGGAATTTCGCGTTACGCAATTGAAACGACGAAAACAGATGACCTGAGACGTTCATGGAAACTCACTCGTCGAGAGAATCGGGTTAGTACAACTGCTCCGCGTAGGGTTCTTTCAAAACGTATTATCCGCTACTTAACTTTTTAAGGACCCAAATCTGGAAAAAACACGGCGACTTCGAGACAGCATCATAAAAATCTTTTTTAAAGCTACAACCAACCATCCTGCCATCGCGCGAGAGCACCAAACGCGTAAGAACTGGCTTTCCAGGAACCTCCACAAGTGTCCGAGTCGAGCGGCTCACCAAGTCGACCGAACGCAATGTGCCCTCCATGCCGCAAAATAGAAGCTGTCGTCGTGCATCGTCGAACGTGCAGGCGTAGGAGGATGCGTGGACGTTTTGGTGTCCGCGCGACCCGAAAAGAACCGGTTCGGCATCCACTGAAATGAGCGGCACCGGCATATCGCGTTCTGCCGACATGATTGAATCCCACGTGAAAACCCGCGTTCCGATGACGGTAGCAATCGCAAGCAAACTACCATCGCCATTCAATTGCACATCGCGAAGCGATTCTGCTCCGCGCGTTTGGTCAGGCGGCCTGTCAATGTACGGACGGGATGGCCTGGACGCCTCGCGCTCAAGTTTTTCCAAGTGATCACGCAATTGCGCCGACGGCATCAATTTCATTCGGTGGCGGAGTACGCGAAGCAACTGGATCGTCAAATCCAGCGGCCCACCAACAAGCAACCGCTTGACCACGGCTCTCGACACCGAGTCACGAATCGTCAAGACGTCACGATCCGCCACAATCATAAGTGGTTGGGACGGGTGATTAGCCACGATGCCGACAGAATCCGGAGAACATGTCACGGTATCAATCTCACGGCCATCGACAGTCGAGTAGAATCCCAGCGTTCCTTCCGACCTCACCATAAGCGTGGATTCGCCTTCGGTGAATCCGACAAAACTAACCGCGCGAGCGGCGGGAATTCGTGCAATCATTTGCGACTCACGCACATCCCATAATTCTGCGTCCCATTTCCCCGCAGCAAAGCCTGCGGCAAGAAATCGACCCGAAAAACTCAATGCCAAACTATAAACACGACCTTCCAGCAGAATTCCCGTACGCTCAGTTATGTCAGGCCACGGGGCCCGATGGCGTACAACCTCCGCCGGTCCCTCAGTTACATTCGACCAGCAGGCGAGAAACCCTCCTGCTTCGTCCGGGCACAAAACCGGCGACGGGGGAAACATTTGGCCAGCCTCGATTTTTTGTGTGACCGATGCGCACAACACCCCCGTTTTTTTTAATCGATGAATCTCAGACGTAACGGCAGCATTTGCACGGCGCTTCTCACCTCGGGCAAATTGTGGGTCAGGAACGCGCACGAATTCTCGGCGCCTTTTGATACCAGAGGTCGTACCATCAAGCAGATCTTCAAATGAGGTAAGAACGTTAGGTAGGCCAAGCGTGTTTGCAAACGTCGCAAGTCGTTCTTCGGCGTCATCATTTTCGCTCAGAATGTGAGTCAGCTGCTTCCGAAGTCCCGTCAGCTTCTCAGGGCTGTCAAGCAAGTCTTGATAACGTGTCGGGTCACCCGACTGTCTAGCACGTACCTCTTCTGTAACCGGGCAAGAGTAATCAGGAATCGAAACGAACTCGTCTGCCAGTTCGCCGTTGCGGAAGAAGCCGTATGAAAATACATCGGAGTCGTGCAGCAAGACGTGGAATATGTCCAGCCTTAGCTCGGACGCCAGTGCCCGTGTCGGCTCGTCATCTTGACCATGATGTTCCGGATAGCAGGTCGTCCAGCCGTTGATGGTCGGCGCAAGAAGGAAACGAAGTTGCATGCCGCTTGCGATGCGCTCAAGTGCCGAGCGCAGCCAGTCGCGGTCTTCGGTTCGAACGTGAATAGAACCGTAGTGAGTTCCCAGATCGCACTCCGCTGCTAAACCGAATCACCCTCTTTTCGCCTGCATCGCCACCTTCATCGGCAGCCCAAACAGATCGATGAACCCTCGCGCTGCGGTGACGTCATACCCTTCCATGCTGAAACTCGCCAGCTTGCTATCGTACAAGCTGTGCGGGCTGACCGCCGCAATCGCCTGCGCGCGACCTTTGAAAAGTCGCACCTTCGCCGAACCCGTGACCGTGGCGTTCGTGTGATCGATAAACATCTGCAGGGACTCTCGAAGCGGGTGAAACCACTGGCCATAATAAACCAGTTCGGCATATTTCAGCGCGATCTGCTGCTTGTAATGGAGCGTATCGCGCTCGATGCAGATCTGTTCCATGGCCTTGTGGGCTTCGTAAAGAATCGTGCCACCCGGAGTCTCGTAGACGCCGCGCGATTTCATGCCGATCAGACGATTCTCAACGAGCAACGCAATCCCCACGCCATGCTTGCCACCGATTTTATTCAGTTCGGCAATCAACTCATGCGCCAGAAGGTTCTTACCATTCACTGAGACGGGATTGCCCGCCTCAAACCCGATTTCCACGACTTCACTTTCGTTCGGCGTCTTCTCAATTGGCGTGGTCATCGTCAAACATTTATTCCAATTCGGTTCCAGATCCGGATGCTCAATCTCCGCACCTTCATGGCTGATGTGCCATAGATTGCGATCCTGACTGTAGATCTTCGTCTTGCTCACCGGGATCGGTACATTGTGCTTTTCCGCATACTCAATCGCACTCTCCCGATCGCGCAATTCAAACGAAGGATCCTTCCATGGCGAAATGATTTGCAGATCTGGTGCCAACGCGAGATAAGTCAGCTCGAATCGAACCTGATCGTTTCCCTTGCCCGTTGCTCCATGCCCGACGGCATCGGCGTTGGTCTGCCTTGCCACTTCCACTTGCTTGGCCGCAATCAATGGCCGCGCGATGCTCGTGCCCAGCAGATAATCCTGCTCATAAATCGCGTGCGATCGCAACATCGGCAGGCAATACTTCTCCGCGAACTCCTGCCGCAGATCCATCACGACCACTTCATCCGCCCCGCTTTTATAAGCCTTATCCGCAATGCCTTTCAGTTCATCCCCCTGACCCAGTTCCGCCGCAAACGCGACGAGCTTTACACCCGGATATCGCTCTTTCAACCAGGGCAAAATGACGCTGGTATCGAGACCGCCGCTGTAAGCAAGGACGATTTTCCTGGGGTTCGCATGAGCCATGAGTGTGTTCCGTGTTGTAAGTTTCCAAAAAAGCGATGCCGTTCCTGAAAGTTCGAAGTATAGAGATTCGCGCGTCGACGAAAAGTGTCAACACGCGAGGATCGTTCAAAAATCCACCCTTGACGAAAAGGGTCTCGCGACTAAAATGCGATCGCAACTGACCGGGGCCATGGTCTAACGGGATGACGGCTGAATCGCATTCAGCAAATCGGGGTTCGATTCCCCGTGGCTCCATTCGAAACCCCTGTTTTACAGGGGTTTTTTCGTGGTGCAAAATCATTTCGTCCGCCATTTCGTCCACTTTTTGTCATCGTAGTCGTGGGCTTGTGGCTGGACTTCCGAGCTCAATGTACTGTCTGCGAAATGTGAGCCGCAGTGCCCCTCATACTTTCTCGGCTTTCGTTCGCCGCGATTGTTGTAGTGCAGCTTTCGCGAGATTTTGGCAGGGGCGGATCGATCAGCTAAAGTGGGCCGAACATGTTGATGTTGGGAACAGTTTAACCTGCGGGCGGTTTTGACGTCCAGCTGACGGTTCTGTTCCAAATAACCTCTGTCGGCTACCATCTCAATACACTAACGCGAGGTCTTATGGGTTTGCGCTTCAATCTAAGTGTCGCGAACTGAGTGGCTTCGGTAATCGAACCCGGCTATCCGGTCCCGCTACTCACTGGGTCGGAGGTCGGTCCTTTTGAACACCTCGATGCCTTCGTGCGGAGTCTGAGGGAAGGCTTTTATTCATCGCAAAGAGGTCAGAACAACTTTGCTCAACTCGTCGACCGACTTAGTTCGCAAATGAGTGAATCCGCCGCTGCCGATTCAAGGGTGCTGGCTGACGCGATCACGGAGTTGAGAAACTATTTTGGGGGACGACCTTGGACGGCGCTGGTAGTGCCCTCAGGCAGCGCCGGCCATTGGTTGCGGGCGTAGGTGATCGCCTGGCCGATGGGGCTCCTGGGCAGGACCGTGCCGGAACTACCCTCGGCATCGAGCCACAACTTGATTCGCTGGAGGATCGGCCAGGCCCGCGCTTGTCGCAGGT
>JBBRMF010000073.1:0-20079 GCA_038230975.1 Tepidisphaerales bacterium | reverse complement strand
GGTGGCGATCAAGCCACAGGTGAATGGGAAGGTCGTCAAAATCCCATTCACGGACGGTGAAGAGGTGAAGGCGGGGCGGGTTTTATTTGAAATTGATCCGGCCCCTTACAAGGCGATGTTGGCTCAGGCGACGGCGCAGCTTTCGCAGAGCAACGCCCAGCTTGGGTTTGCGCAGGTGGATTTCAATCGGATCAAGGATTTGCCGCGCAGTGTCGAACCGCAGAGCGATTTCGACGCGAAGCAGAACGCCATCGATGTGGCCAACGCAATGGTTGAAGCGGCGAAGGCGGCAATCGAAGTGGCTCAGGTGAACGTAAAATACTGCACGATCGATTCTCCGATTGATGGGCTTACCGGTCAGCGTTCGGTGGATGAAGGCAACGTGGTGATCGCGAACAATCCAATGGGGCCTTCGGCGAGTCTTTTGACGATCCAGCAGATGGATCCGATCTACGCGGATTTTACCGTGACGGAAAATGATTTGGCCGCCGTTCGCAAAAACATGGCACTGGGAACGCTTAAGACGCAGGTGAGGCTGCCATCCGATTCGGAAGCGCGGGATGGCAAGCTGTCGTTCCTCGACAATGCCATTCAGGAGGGGGCCGGCATCATCAAGTTGCGGGCGTCGCTGCCGAATAAAGACCGTCATTTCTGGCCGGGTCAGTTTGTGTTTGTGCGGCTGGTTCTCCAGGTGCAGAAAGCCGCATTGCTCGTGCCGACCAGTGCCGTACAGGTTGGGCAGCAGGGTTCGTTTGTTTATGTCGTGAAGCCCGATTCATCCGCTGAACTTCGACCGGTTGTGCTTGGGCAAGTGCAAGGCGATCTGGTCGTGATTCAGAAGGGGATATCGAGCGGTGAACGGGTGGTGGCGACCGGGCAAATGATGGTCTCCCCGGGCGGCAAGGTCCGAGAGTTGCCGGCGACGACACAGCCGGCGACAACAACCACCGCGCCCGCAGAGGCCGGAAAGGAAGGTCGCGAATGAATCTTTCAGAACCTTTCATCCGGCGACCGGTGATGACGGCGCTGTTGACGATTTCTTCCATCCTGTTTGGGGTGCTGGCGTATTTTCAGTTGCCGGTGAATTCGTTGCCTGCCGTGGATTACCCGGTGATTCAGTGCAATGTATTTTACCCTGGTGCCAGCCCGGAGACGATGGCGGCAAATGTCGCCACACCGCTTGAACGTCAGTTCATGCAGATTCCCGGTCTGGAACTGGTGACCAGCGAAAGCGCGCAAGGGCACTCGAAATTCACGCTGCAATTTTCGCTCAACAAGAGCATCGATTCGGCGGCAACGGATGTTCAGACGGCGATCACGCAGGCAACAGGCAGCTTGCCGGTGGACCTACCGTCACCCCCAATATTTAGCAAGACTAATCCGAACGATCAGCCGGTGATGTACATCGGCCTGACGAGCGATGCATTCACCGCCGGCCAACTTTACGACTTTGCCAGCACGCAGGTACAGCAGCGGATCAGCATTTTGCCGGGGGTGAGCCGCGTTGACATATTCGGGACGAAGACGGCGCTGCGGATCAAGGCTGATCCTTCGGCGATGGCGATCCGGGGGTTGTCGATCGATGATCTGGCGACCGCGATTCGCAGTAACACGACGTATCAGGGTGCCGGTCAGTTGGATAGCGCAAACCGAACGTTACTGCTTAAACCGCAGGGGCAGTTGGAATCGGCAAAGCAATATGACAATCTGGTGGTTGGCACGAAAAATGGCCAACCGATATATCTTCGGGATGTCGCCGAAGCGAAAACCGGCGTGCAGGATGAACGCGTTGATATGCGATTCTGGGTGCGCGGGCAAACGGTTCCGAAAGCAACGGTGGTTGTTGCGGTGAATCTTCAGGCCGGCGCGAATGCGGTGGATGTTGCTAAATCCGTGGGCGGTTTGGTGCCGATTGTCCAAACGACATTACCCCCTTCGATCAAGATCGTGCCGATTTACGACCGCTCGCTGGGAATCGTGAACAGCGTGAAGGACGTCAAGGAGACGCTCTATATCGCGTTCGGCCTGGTCGTGCTGGTCATCTTCCTGTTTCTGGGGCGCGCGGCGGACACGCTGATACCGGCGGTGGCATTGCCGCTTTCGTTGCTGCTGACCTTTATCGCGATGCAGTTCCTCGGCTACAGCCTGGACAATCTTTCGCTCATGGCTCTTACGCTGGCGATTGGCTTTCTGGTGGATGATGCGATCGTGTTCTTGGAAAACACGGTCCGCCGGATGGAGCACTACGGTGAAACACCCCTTCAGGCGGCGATCAACAGCGCCAGGGAAATCAGCTTTACGATCTTCGCGATGACCGTTTCACTGGCGGCGGTATTTCTGCCGTTGGTGTTTATGTCGGGACTTGTGGGGCGTATTTTCCGTGAATTCGCGATCACGATCATCGTGTCGATCTTTGCATCGGGCGTCGTCTCGCTCACACTGACTCCGCTGATGTGCGCACGGCTTCTCGGGCAGCGCGGCAAGGGGACGAAAAAAACCTTCCTCGAACGAATCATCGGTGGCATTGAGCAGCGCGTGCTCAAGCTGTATGGCATTACGCTCACCTGGTTTTTGAGGCATCGGTGGATCTCGGCGACGCTTTGGATTCTGTCGCTGGCGGGCACGATCTTTTTTTTCAAGATCATCCCCAAGGGGTTTCTGCCTGTCGGTGACAGTTCGTTCAGCCTTGGGATTTTGATCGGGCAGGAAGGCAGTTCGCCGACGCAGATGCGGGTTTACCAGACGCAGGCCGAAACTGCGATGCAGAATAATCCGGCTGTTGACATGACCTTTTCGATGACGGGTAACTCGGCGTTCCTTGCGGGGAACAAGGGTTTACTGCTGGCGTTTCTCTCAGACCCGGAAAAACGCGCACCGATTGCAACCGTATGTGGCCAACTGATCGGCGCAGTTATGGGAAGCACTCCCGGAGCGATAGGTATTTTCCAACCGCAACCGGTGTTGCAGATCAGCACAGGCGCGACCGCAAACAATCTGGGTCAGTTGGCGTACACCGTTTCCGGGATTGATACCAAGGAAGTATGGGATGTGAGTCGCAAGGTGGAAGCGGCGATGCATCAATTCCCGGGATTCGCGACGATCAACTCCGATCTCTATTCGCATACACCGAGTCTGCAGATTGACATCCTTCGCGATCAGGCGTCAAGCTACAATGTCTCTGCTGCGCGGATTGAAACGCTCATTCGCAATGCCTATTCACAGAACTATGTGTACCTGATTAAGAAACCGGAAGATCAATATCAGGTTATTCTTGAAGTGCAGGACAAGAATCGACGCACGCCCGATGATCTGGGATTGCTGTATGTTCGGTCCGATGATGGGAAGAATCTGGTGCCGTTAAACGCGGTGGCGAAATGGCATACGATTCTGGGTCCGCAGACCGTGAATCACATAAACCAGTTCACGGCGGTTACGCTGAGCTTCAACCTGTTGCCGGGTGTTCCGATCGGAGTGGCGACGGACTACATCGAAAAGACCGCTGCGGCCATCGTTCCGCAATCGATGCGCGGTGGCTTGCAAGGTGAGGCGCTCACATTCAAGGAAACCCTCAGCAGTCTCATCATGCTGATGGTGCTTGCGGTGTTTGTGATGTACGTGATCCTTGGCATTCTGTACGAAAGCTACGTGCATCCGCTGACGGTGCTTTCATCGCTGCCGGTGGCTCTGGTGGGCGGGTTGGCGACGCTGTGGATATTCCATGAAGAAGCCTCGCTGTACGCGTTCGTCGGGATGTTTATGCTGATGGGCATCGTGAAAAAGAACGGCATCATGGTCGTCGATTTCGCGCTGCAGCGGATCGATCAGGGCCTGAGCGCCGAAGATGCGATCCACGAAGCAAGTATTGACCGTTTCCGGCCGATCATTATGACGACGCTGGCGGCCATCATGGGGGCAATCCCCATCGCGCTGGGCTTCGGTGCCGATGGAGCCAGCCGACGACCGTTGGGTTTGGTGGTGGTGGGTGGATTGCTGGTATCTCAATTCATCACGCTTTATGTGACGCCGGTGATTTATCTGTATCTGGAAGATTTTCAGGAGAAGGTGTTGGATCGTACGAGCTTCTTCCGGTCAAGCCGTAAACACGAATTGGAAATTCCCAGTGCGCGGCTGGCGGAACTTGCGCTGGCCGGCAGTGGGAACGGCAACGGTCACGCGTAGTTGACGAATGAAAAAAGAGAGCCCACGGTTCCGCCGTGGGATTTTCTTGAACGAAGACACTCCCTAGTGCTTTGTCACGAATAGAATTTAGAATAACGTCGGATCGGGGTGCCACAGGTCGCGGTACTCCGAGACCTGTGTCTTCGGACCGCCGACACGCACAGGTCTCGGAGTATCGCGACCTGTGGCACCTTTAATCTTAAATGTGACGATGCACCAGGAAACCAACATGGCATCTTTTATGCGTTCAAGTCGCCGCCGCTTTGTGGATTATCGAAGTAAACTGAAGCTGCGCGCCAAGCGACGCGGCGCGGCGGCGGGCGATGCGAATATCCCGGCTGCATCACATGATCCGGTCGATGCGAAAAAGCATCGGCCCCGGTCGCGATCATTCCGCAAATTATTCGCCGAATTCTGGCGGCTGCTCGACGGTTTTCGCGGCACGCTGGCAGTGGTCTTGGTCGCCTTGGGGATTTCCACACTGCTTGGCCTGGTGCCGTTGTATGGCACGAAAATCGTCTTCGACAATGTCTTGCGAGATCAACCGCTCGCGATGCGGCAGCCGGGTTGGATTCACCTGTCGACCGATCGTCGGGCATTGCTGAAGGTGGTTGCCGTTGTCATGGTGATGCTGGCGGCGGGGTCGGAGTTGTTCAGCCTGTGGAGTCGATGGCAGGCGACGCGCATGACCAAGCGGGTGCAGGTTTCCGTGCGGAAAAAAGTGTTCGATCACGCGGTGCGATTGCCGTTGCATCGCGTGTACGATTTGAAATCCGGGGGCGTGGCTTCGATCCTGCGAGAAGATGCGGGTGGGGTGGCGGAACTTATTTTTTCCATGCTCTACAATCCATGTCGGGCGATCATTCAACTGCTCGGCAGTTTGATCGTTCTGGCGTTTGTGGATTGGCGGTTATTGCTGGGGTCCGTCGCCTTGCTGCCGACGGTTTGGTTGACGCACCGAACGTGGATCAGCCGTGTTCGCCCGATCTTTCGCGATATTCGCGCGACTCGGCAGCAGATTGATTCGCATGCCACTGAGGCGTTTGGTGGCATGCGCGTGGTCCGATCTTTTTCCCGACAACAGTCAGAGGCCGCCACTTTCACGCGAAACGGCCACTTGATGGCGCGCCAGGAAATCTTTGCCTGGTGGTGGATGCGCGGCATTGATGTCGCGTGGTCGGTGCTCATTCCGTTCGCGTCGGCATTGCTGCTTTATTACGGTGGGAATCGCGTGCTTTCGGACATGGACAAGCTCAAGGCCGGACTGATCTCTCCGAGAGATGCGCTGACGGTGGGCGACCTGGTGATGTTCCTGGCGTATCTCACCGCGCTGCTCGGGCCGATCGCCGCACTGGCGAGTAGCGCCACCGCGCTGCAAAACAGCCTTTCGGGATTGGATCGCGTACTGGATTTGCTGGCTGAACCGCTTGAAATGCCTTCGAAGCCTGGCGCGATCATCGTGCATCGCGACACGGTCGAAGGACATATCAGCCTGAAGGATGTGACGTTTGCCTATAACGGCACGGCGACTCCGGTGCTGTATGAAATCAACCTGGAAGTAAAACCCGGCGAGATGATCGCGCTGGTCGGTCCGAGCGGCGCTGGGAAAACCACGCTGTGTAATCTGATCGCACGCTTTTACGATCCGACCTCGGGTTCCGTGCGATTGGACGGAGAGGATCTTCGCGACATCACGGCTGAAAGCTACCGCCGACTTTTGGGAATCGTCGAGCAGGATACTTTCCTGTTCGATGGCACGATCGCCGAGAACATCGCCTACGGCCGGCGCGGGGCAACCTCTGATGAGATCATGCACGCGGCGGAATTAGCCAACTCCCACGAATTCATCGCCAAGCTACCGGAGGGTTACGATTCTGTGATCGGAGAGCGCGGCGTCAAGCTTTCCGGAGGACAACGCCAGCGAATTACCATCGCTCGGGCGATTCTGGCCGACCCGCGCATCCTGATTCTGGATGAAGCGACGAGCAATCTGGACACGGAATCAGAACGCCTCATTCAAGGCAGCATGCAATCATTGATGGCCGGTCGAACGAGCTTTGTGATCGCGCATCGATTGAGCACGATTGCCAATGCGGATCGCATCCTCGTTCTGGAGAATGGCCATATTGTTGAGCAGGGGCGGCATGAAGAATTGATGCAGGCCAGCGGTCGTTATCGCGCGATGGTGGATCTGCAAACCAGCCCGCCGCCGTCACCGAAAATTTCAAAGGCGGTAAATCATACGGCTCATGTTGAGCACGCGGTTTGATTGGGCATAGGTTGAATCCAGCACGGGTACATGATGGTTTTCTCCCTCTCCTGGGACTCCGGGGGAGGGTTGGGGTGGGGGAAATTTGCTCGTCCACAATGTCGGCACCGAGAAGTCGAAGAAACCCCCCACCCTAACCCTCCCCCGGAGTACCAGGAGAGGGGACAATGCATGCCGATTTTGGCACACACCCATCGAGAACGTGCAAATCATCTCGCGCTTGTTTTGTGCGCCGGCGTTCCGTGCCATTGCGTGTGGGCCGGGAGTGATTCACCTTTCATCAGCAGCGATAGATCGCCAAGCGTGGCACCGTCTTGCATGAGTGTGTCGTAGAGCACCACGGAGCCTGCGCCTACCGAGCAATGGGCACCGATATGGATTGTGGACATCTTCATCACGCGGTCTTCAAACAAGTGGGTTTGGATCGTGCAGGAATCATTCAGGGCGGCGTCGTCGCCGATGGAAATCAAATCGAATTCGGTGAGGTAGGTCGTGTCTAAGAAGACGCGCTTGCCGATCTTCGCACCCATTAACCGGAAGAACCCGCAAATCCATGGTGTGCCGGTGAGCAGCTCGACGAGGAATGAATTCGCCAGGTTCTCGTGGAGCGCGGTGAGCAATTCCGTCCGCCAAACGAAGGTACTCCAGAGAGGTTTTTCCGTGGGGATGTAGCGGCCCATGAGCAACCATTTGGCGGCAATGACGAATGCCGATGCGACAAACCCGCAGGCCAGATACATGAACGGGAACAGCAGCGCGATTTGAATGACGGGAATTTTAGCGACGTCGCGCAGCACGATGACTTCATGCAGGAGCAGCGTGGTCAACGTCACGAATATCGTTACCGGCAACAGCACGCGAGCCAACTCGATGAGGGCTCGTTGCAGGTACAGTTTTCGAGTGGGCTTGAAGGTGGATTGCTCGGAGAAGGTATGACTGACGGCGCGCTGCGGCAGGAAGATCGCGGGAGAGCCGAGCCAGGATGTATTTGCGGTTGCCGCGCCGCAAGTGCCGACGGGCGGCGCGGAGAGAACGCCGATGAGCGATCCATCTCCCAGGGTGGTTCCGGCGGGCATCACAGCGCTATTGCCGACAAAAGCACGTTTGCCGATTTTCGTGGGGGCGATCGTCATCAGGCCATGCTCAACCTTTGCCGCGCCCAGGGACACGTAGTCGGCGATAAAACTTTCATCCCCGATATCGAGCAGATCCGGCGAGGCGGAGGTGGCCGTTGAAATCTCGGCGTTCTTTCCGAGTTTTGCGCCAAGGAGCCGATACCACGGTGCCAGATAGAGCGTCGAATAAAGTGAGCCCATGACATCAAGGCTCAATCCCATCAACTGATCGAAGAACCATTTGCGGGCATAAAACGAACTGAAGATTTTGTACGTTCCAGCTTTGATTCGTCCGAGCAAAATCCATTTTAATGCGACGATTTGCAGACTTAGAAACACAACGAATGAGAGGGCTGCCAGCGGTGTTGCGCTGAGAAACCAGTAGGTGGTGTATTTGCGATCGAGATGGGCCAGCACGATCATGCCGGGGAAGATGGCCAGCAGATAAATCATGGGCAGCACAAGCGCGCCAAATGCGTAGATTGCTCCGTACCATTTGGAAATACTGTTGGCTTCATTGACTAGATTCGATGTGGATGCTTCGGGTTTTGGTAGTCGAGTCGCGGGGGAACCACGCCATAACTCACCGGCTAACGCGCGGCTTCCGGGAGGAAGCATGCTGAGATCGCCAAGCGTTGAACCGGGATCCATGATGGTATTCCGGCCGATGGCCGATCGGATTCCGATGACGCAGTCCGCGCCGATCTCGATGGTCCCAAGCTTCAACCAGCCATCTTCCACGGTGCAGTTGACCAAGCTCGATTCGACGCCAAGTGTGGCTCGATCACCGATGGTAACCAGATCAAATGCGGATAAATCATCGCTGGCGAGATGCGCATTCGTGCCGATTTTCGCACCCATCATTCGGAGGTAGATATTGAGAAGTGGAGTACCAGCGAGGAAACCAACGGGGGCGAACGAAATGATTTTGTCGACGAGCCACCAACGTAAATAATAGGTACCCCAGAGGGGATAGTGACCGGGCTTATAGCAGCCGATGATCGTCCATTTAGCAGCGATCGCCAAGACGAGCATGAATGGCGGGACGACCAGGACCGAAGCGAGCGACAGCAGCATCGAGCCACGAATGCCCAAGCCGCGATTCAATCTCCAACTGTAGATGATGTAGGGGGAAAGCCATTGCAGTGAATACAAACCCAGCAGCACATAGAGACAGGGCAACTGCGCCAGCGAGCAGAAAAAATGGGCCAATCGAGAGACTTTCGCTCGATCAATGAGCTTGGCGGATGCAGCATTTGGTTTGATCGCCGCGCGTCGATCAATCTCTGCGGCAAGCGTGGGGACGGTCGGGAAGTGATACACATCGAGCACGGACAAATCGTGAAAGTCATGACTTTCACGGAGTTGCGAGACCATCGAAGCGGCCAACAGTGAGTGCCCACCCAGATCCATGAAGAAATCATCGTTCCGCAAGACGATCGCCGGCGCAAAGATTTTCTGCCACGCCGCACACAGCGAGCGTTCGCGCGGGGTTTGCGGAAGGTCATCATTTGAATCTGACTTGCGGTCGCGCGAGCGCGGGGCGGGAAGGGATTGACGATCGATTTTGCCACTGGTAAGTGTGGAGAGTTCGGCCACATCTTCCAGGAGGGCGGGAATCATATACGACGGCAGCCGTGAACGAAGGCTCGATTTGATGGCGGCTTCATCGAGCGAGAATCCGTCTTTCAGAACGACATATCCTGTCAACTGCTGAATGCCGGATGCGGCTTCCCGCACGGTGACCGCAGCGCTCAACACACCTGGGCATTGCAGCAGTGCGGATTCAATTTCAGACAACTCGATTCGGAATCCGCGTAGTTTTACCTGCGTGTCAAGGCGGCCGAGAAATTCAATTTCACCGGACGAGTTGTACCGGGCGAGGTCGCCGGATTTGTAGAGCCGGTCTCCCGGATGATCCGAAAAAGGGTCGGCGACAAATCGCTCAGCGGTCAGATCTGGCCGTCCGATGTAACCGCGCGCCAATCCCGGGCCGCCAATATGCAGTTCACCGGGTTCGCCGAACGGGACTGGCTGCATGAGCTGATCGAGAATATAGACTCGATAGTTGGTGACCGGCCGACCGATCGTGACCGGGGTATCAAGATGCAGGTCACCCCAAGTGGCGATGACTGTGGCTTCAGTGGGGCCGTAGGTGTTGACCATCCGGCGATTGGGCCGCGCCCATCGGTGGACGAGATGTTGAGGGCACGCTTCTCCACCGACGATGAGCAGGCGCACGCCGGGAACATCGTCCGGCATCATGGACAGCAATGTGGGCACGCAGGAGAGAACGGTCACTTTTGCTTGCGTGAGTATCTTCGAAAGCCCTTGACCGGAATGAACCATCTCGGCGGTGCCCACCACGATCGCGGCACCGGAAAATAAGGCGAGCCAAATCTCTTCAACCGAGGCGTCGAATGCGATCGAGAAGCCCTGAAAAACACGGTCTTTTGGAGAGACATCGAATATCTTTGATTCTGCCCGCACGAGATGACACGCGCTGCAATGCGCGATCTCCACTCCCTTGGGTTGGCCCGTCGAACCGGAGGTGTAAATGATGTAGCAAAGATCGTGATTGCGCGTGCCCACTTCACGACGCGTCAATCGAGCGGGTGATTGAAAACCCAATTTCTGTTGGGCTTTGTCGAGCAGAATGACCTTGCAATTGAGCTGTGGTTGGTGAGCGGCAAGCGCGGAAGTCGTTATGAGCGTGTGCGCTTTTGAATCATCGAGAATGTAGGAAATGCGATCGGTCGGGTATTCCGGGTCGAGTGGAACGTAGGCAGCGCCGCTTTTGAGAATGGCAAGCAACGTGACATACACGTCGATGGATCTGGGCAGTAGCATCGCCACGTTCGACCCTTGTCCGACGCCATGGCTTCGCAGGAGTCGGGCCAACTGGTTGGAACGTTGTTCAAGCTGAAGGTACGTGCAGGTGTTCCCCGCACAATCGACGGCAACTCGATCCGGAAACGCATCGGCAGTCGATTCAAATAATTCGTGGAGAAGTTCATCGCGAAGCAGAGCCGACTCATCACTCGAACGGGTCCAATCGCGGACACTGAGATGCTTCGGATCCTCAACGGTAGCTTCCCGCGGAAGATCGAATGATGGGGTAACGGCGGCGGCAAGATTGCTGGCCGGAGCGTCCAATAATCCTGATTTGGCCTGAGCCGAAACCATGTGATTCCATTCGCACATCGCTCATCCGTCCGAAGGCGCAAGTCGGTCGGAAGCAGGCGAACATCCTGCTGTTTATGACACATCAGAGGTATTACGAATTCCGCAAACGAGGCGTCAGAAATCCATCAAAGTATGTGTTCCGCCATGCCTTCAGAATCTATAACGCGGGAGAGGGTGAACTATTCTGGAGACAGGAAAGCGAGGTGCAAAAACGGCCCGCAGGGATTATTTATCATTACTTCCCAGTGGCTGCTTGCCGGTTTGGTCCACTTGCTGAATTAACGTTGCGACGGCATTGTCGAGTTGGGTGTCGTGGCCGGTATACCATTCCCCGGCAGGGCGTGAGACGGCAATGTCGACGGGCCGCGAATGCATTTCAAGGGATTGGCCTCTCTGATCGTATACAGCCGTCGTGGGAAGGCCCATGCGCGTGCCGTCGAGAAGGGTGACGGTACTGGTAAAAATCACGGCACCAGCGGTCGGTTCACCTACAGTTTTTCCGAGCTTCAATGCGCGATAACCTTCCGTGAAATCTTCGGCGTCAGAATAGGTGGACCGGTTCGTCAAGAGAATGGTTGGAGCCAGCAGCGCGCGTTGCCCGAGGACCACCCGCCCGGGGATGGGGAAGAGCCCGCGACGATTCATCATCAGATAGTTTCGGCGCGACAGGATATCGAGGGCAAATCCGTTGACGAATCCGCCGGTGTTGCCTCGGACATCGACGAGAATCCCTTCCTTCTGTTGCGTGTCAGAATCGAGGTCTGTGTTGAGGCGGGCCAACGCGGCTTCGGTCATATCGGCGATGTGAACGTATCCGAGTCTGCCGTGGCTGATTTTATCGACGTAGGAACGGCGAGATTCGACCCAGGCCTTGTACATCAAGGCTTTCTCCGTGGCCGAATCCACGGGGAGCAAAGGAATATCGCGCGCCACTGCGGTGCTATCGAAGGAAATTCCCGGACCGACGCGAAGCAGAACGCGGCGACCGGTTTTCAGATCCAAAGCCTGATCGAGATTGAGGCCGCTTGAGACGGGCACTCCATCAATGCGCGTGAGGTACTCACCGGCTTTGATTCCCGCGACTGCCGCCGGGCCAAGTGGAAACACTTCGGTTACCTTGAGTTGCCCGGATGATTCGTATTCAGTTCGGTCAAATCGCAGCCCCAGATGGCCGGTCGAAGTGCGCGTGCCGGCCGGTGGGTAGATGCCGACATGGGATGCGTTTAATTCACCGAGCATGCACGACAGGATTCGGCGAAGCTCATCGGCCGTTCGCGCGCCGGCAATGCGCGGCGTGTAGCTATTTTTCATGCCCACCCAGTCGACACTGTTGAATTTGGGGTCGGCGAAATCATCGGAGAAGTAGCTCCAGGCCTGTCGGAACACCATGAATTTTTCTGAAGCGAAATCGACATCCATTTCGGCAGAAACTCCGATTTGGCGCGCCACCCGCGTGTCGAGCGAGATGGCTTGCATACGGCCGTTATCCAGAAAATAGACATCCCGACCGTCGGAAGAAAACTGCACATGGCTTTTGGATCCAGCGGTACTGGTAAGTTGCCTTGCCACCGCCGCGCCGCTGGCATAATCATCCATCGCGTAGGTATAGAGATTTTGTTGACCCCCGGCGGTGCCGACGAGCAAAGCACTTTTGCCGTCGGGACTGATGGTTTGAAAGTCGACGTCCATTCCCACCGGCAACAGCGTGAGTCGCTGGCGGATATCGGCGAACACAATTTGCGTTTCGCGATGTTTCTCAACCGCTCGCGTGGCAAGAGTCGCGGGTCGGGTGAGTGGCGTACCGGGCAGGGTTGTCGGTCGCGTGAGCGGTGATATTGCCGGCAATGTCGAAGGCAAAGTAGCCGGCATGCTGGTCGGGCCGGTGGCCGGCGGATGTGGATCTGGCGTTACCAGAACAATCGGGCGCGGATACGTGGGGCGCGGTAATTCGCGGAATAAATCTCGAAACTGGTCCTCGCGGAATCTCGGGGTTCGAGGGATCAAATCCACTTTGGCCAGTTGATAATCTTCGGTCCGCTGCCCGGTGCCGTAGAGCAGATAAGTTCCATCCGGGCTCCAGGAAACCGCGTGTGCGAAAGAATTCGGTAAGAAGGTGGCTTGCCTTGGTTTTTCGGTTGCATCCGTGGGAACAATCCAGAGATTGCTGAACCCGCGCGGTCCGATCGAGGTGTAAGCAATCCAGTCTCCCTTGGGCGACCAGGCATAAGGCGAAGTTGCGCCATCAAACGGCGCCCGTTCAAACCCCTGGCGGCTGGCGAGTGTTGTTTCTTTTCGCGTGTTCACGTCGATCAAGCGCAGCTGGTTCCCCGCGCGCTGGAATGCCAATCGGGTATCGTCAGGTGCGAAGGAAGGCGCGGTATCATCCTGCGGAGCCTGTGTCAGGCGTGCTTCCTTGCCCGTCGAAAAATCGTAAATGAATAAGTGCCGTGGGCCATCGCGGTCTGATGAATAGACCAGCCGTCGACTATCGCGCGACCAGACGACGTGCGATTCAATTCCATCCGCGTGCGAGATGCGAACCGCGTCGCCGCCTTCACGGGCACCGGTGGCAAAAATCTTTCCATGAACGGCGAACGCGATCTTGCGGCCATCGGGCGAGAGGGACATGTCTGAAATGCCTCCACCATAATACATATGCTCGGTGCCCGTCACGTTGGATGCACCGCGCAGTTTGATCGGAACTTCCATCGTGCTGCCGCTGGCCGTGTCGACTTTCCAGATGGCGAAATTCCGCTCGAAGACCAGGGTCTTCCCGTCGCGGGAAAGGGTCGGCCAGGCGACACTGCCCGCGCGGAAGCGCGTGACCGGATTGCCGATGGTTTCCGCGTCATCGCTGATTAAACGAGAGAGGATATTCTGCGTACCGTTGCGGTCGGACACGTAGTAAAGCGTTTTGCCGTCCGGGCTCCACATCGGCCAAAGATCTCGCGAGCCATCCGGTGAAAGTTGTTTGAAAGTCGGGGGATGATTCGACGGTTTCTTGGCGGCGTGCATGAGCCAAACTGCGCTTTCTCCGCCGTGACTGTGGCCCTTTCGCCACCATTCGCGCGCGGCGATTCCACCGGCGCAGAACGCGAGGCTTGACCCATCCGGGCTGGGGGCCGCCTGGAATTCATTCGCATAGCGGTCGGCAAGCATGGGCATCGGAGTGCCCCCGTCGACATTGACGCGGTAAATATCGTGGTTTGATCCGCCGATGTCGGTATTTGTGGTCGAGTAGTAGATCCACTTGCCGTTGGCGGAGAACCCGTCGAGTTCTTCGCGCCCATCATCCCAGGTGATGCGCTTTACCTCGCTGCTTTCCAGGTTGAGCAGGTAGATGTCGCCGTTGCCGGTGCGATTTGAAACAAACGCCAGCGATTTGCCATCCGGGGAATAGATCGGCCGAGATTCATTGGCGGGGTGGGAGATAAGCAATCGGGCTTCACCTCCGGAAACGGGGACAGTCCAGATGTCACCACCGCTGGCAAAGGCGATCTCCGAGCCATCCGGTGAAATCGCCGGCTCGGCGTAAGACGCCAGCGGCGCAGGACTCTGTGCGCTGGAGACCGAGGCGAAACATGCCGATAGCAAGACTATCTGCAACGTCAGTCGAAATTGGTTTGCCTGCCGTTTATGAAAATTGAAGCGGCGAGAAATTGTCCGGGAATGGAATTCGGCGAGCGACATTCACTGCTCCTGTGGAAACGGAACGATTTGATCCGTTGTGAATCATGCACTGAAGTGGCGCGAAAAAACAGATGAACCGTTCCGAAAGTGTTCATGGAGTAATCTACATCGGCTTTCAAACGGGAACTAAAGCGATGTGTTTCGTAAAACAATGCTTGCCGCGTCAATCGATTTGTTATTAGAATGCGTTTCATGGCTCCCACATTCGTCCGTCCCGCCGTACGCCAATTGGAAGGCTACACGCCCGGTGAACAACCGGCGTTTGGCGAGCGCGTTGTAAAATTGAATACCAATGAGAATCCATTTAAGCCCAGCGATAAGGTGATCCAGGCCATTCGCGAAGTCGAACCTGAGATGCTGCGGCGATACCCGAACCCGACTGCCGACGGCTTCCGCGCCGCGGCGGCGAAGGTTCTGGGGATCACCCCGAACATGATCATTGCCGGCAATGGAAGCGATGATATTCTCACGATTGCCACGCGGACTTTTTTTTCGCACGGCGATGTTCTGGCCGCGCCTGATCCCACTTATTCGCTGTACCCCATCCTCGCTCAGTTGCAGGAGGCCAAGTTTGTCACAGTGCCGTGGGAAAAAGATTATTCACTTCCGATTGAAGGTTTGCTCGCGAGTAAAGCCAAGGTGATTTACCTGGCGAATCCGAATGCACCCACCGGCACGATGGTTCCACCTTCCAAGTTAGCCGAGCTGGCTAAGGCGTTTCATGGCCTTGTGCTGATTGATGAAGCATATGTCGACTTTGCCGATGACAACTGCTTGAGCCTCGTGAAGGATCATGCCAATGTGGTGATTTCACGGACGTTCAGCAAAGGGTATTCGCTCGCGGGATTGCGGTTTGGTTTTGGCATCGCTCAGCCACAAGTGATTCACGAGATGATGAAGGTCAAAGACAGCTACAACTGCGACGCGATTTCCATCGCTGCGGCAACGGCTGCGATTCTCGACCAGGACCACGCCCGAAATAGCTGGAACCACGTGCGGGAAGAACGGCAGCGCGTCTCCTCGGAACTTATTTCGCTGGGCTGGACCGTGTTGCCGAGCCATGCCAACTTTATTTTCGCCATTGCCCCGGATGGTCGAGGGCGAGACGCGTATCAAGGACTTAAAGCCCAGGGAATCCTCGTCCGCTACTTCGACAAACCCGGCCTGACCGATAAGATCCGCATCACGATCGGCACGAGCCAGGAAAACAACGCGTTGATCGGCGGGATCAAAGCCCTGACCGTCGCCGAAAAAGCCGCGTAATTTTGCAGGGTTCAAGGTGGCATGGGCGTCTCGCCCGTGCATTCGGCTCTAAAACAATGCACGGGCGAGACGCCCATGCCACCTGCTCGGAACCAAAACATCAATCGTAGAAAGACCCTTTCGCATGGATCGCACAGCAGATATTTCCCGTCAGACCAAAGAGACGCGCATCCATGTCGGATTGAATCTGGATGGCTCCGGCAAAACCACCGCTGAAACCGGCGTGGGTTTTTTCGACCACATGCTGGATCTGCTTGGCCGCCATAGCCTGGTGGATTTGAACGTCAAAGCCGAGGGCGATCTGCATGTCGATCCGCACCACACGGTGGAAGATGTCGGCATCGTTATCGGCCAAGGCATCGAAAAAGCACTCGGCGATAAGCGCGGCATTTATCGTTACGGCTGGGCGATCGTGCCGATGGATGAAACGTTGGCCCAGGTAGCCATCGATCTTTCCGGCAGGCCGGCGTTTGTCTACAACGTGAAGTTTACGGGCGAGACAATCGGTGGATTCCCGGTGGAGTTGGTCGAGGAGTTCTTCAAGTCCGTCGCGACAAACGCCAAAGCCAACCTGCATATCAGCGTGCCGTACGGAACGAACAATCACCACATTGCCGAGGCAATTTTCAAAGCGACGGCAAAGGCGCTGCGTCAGTCGGTGAGCCATGATCCGCGCAACCAGGATGTGCCGAGTACGAAGGGATCGCTGGTCGGCTGACCGCCTTCTGTTTTGCAGACGTGCTATAATCAATTCCCATGAGTCGACGCGGACCATTCCCCGGCATGGACCCCTGGCTGGAAAGCCGGTGGGAAAGCGTGCATACATCGTTCATCGTCGTTGCCCAGGAGAAGCTGAACGAGCAACTTCCCAATGATTTAATCGCCCGTGTGAATGAGCGCTTATTTGTGGGTTACATCGACGGCGATTCGCGTTCGATCGTGCCCGATGTGTTTGTCACGGAGACGGGTGTCACCGGCGAGGCACGATCAGGCAGCACTGCGGTTGTCGACGAGCCGGTGTTGATTCGGTTTGCCAGTGAACCTGTGACCGAAGTCCATTTGGAGATTTTCGCCGCAGGCGACGATGCCAGGATTATTACCGCCATTGAGTTGTTGAGCTTTACGAACAAAGCGAACACGCAGGGACGTAAAGACTATCTTCAGAAGCGCAACGAGTACCACGCCGCGGGGGCGAGTGTCGTCGAGATTGATTTGCTGCGGCAGGGGCCGCACCTCGTGGATGTTCCGCCGGGTTATCTGCGCGGAGATTACCAGACCCCTTACAAGGTATGTGTGCGTCGCGGCTGGAAGCTGGACGCGCACGAGGCGGAGTATTATCCGATTCCTCTTCGATCGCGCTTGCCGCGCATACGCGTGCCGCTCCGGAAATCGGAGGTCGATGTTGTCCTCGATTTGCAGGCCGTACTGGAGACGGCCTATATCCGCGGCAGGTACTACGCGACAAACTATGACAGACCACTGGAACCACCGCTGGGTGTCGAAGACGCCGAGTGGAGTCGCAAGCTGATTGAAAAATGGCGACAGGACGCGATTGCTTGAGTCCCGCCGCTCAGAAAAAATTACTTCTTCAACTCATCAAACGATCCCACCACGGGCAATGGCCCAACAATCGGCCGAGCATACGCCTTAAATGCTTCGGTGATGTTATTGCCATCCTGAATATATTCCGCCGCCAGATGTTTCGTTTCGCGGGCGACGTTCTTGATCGACGTGAAGATCGTTTCGATTTCGTACTTGTCGCCGGGCTTGCGCTGCATGGCGATGGAGCCTTCGCGTTTGGCTTCATCGGTGCTGTACTGGGCGGCGACTTTGCCGACCATCCGGGCTTCGCGGGCGTCGGTTTCACTGACGAAACCGGGGAAGCTGCGTTGCAGATAGCCAAAGGTGTCGGCTCGAACGCGGAGCTTTTTTCCGCCGGGGGCTTGGAGCTTTTTCGTGATCAGGCCGGCCAGGAAGTCGCCGAGCGCGCCACTGCCCGAGAGTTGGATATTGCCGTGCGCATCTTGCTCGAGGTTCGAGCTCATCGCTTCGGCCCAGGTTTTTCCGCCCGGCTGGTTGATGCCTTCAGAAACCGCGATCAGGCATCGGCCTTTCTTGCTGTACACGCGATCGACATCGGCCAGGAATTTTTCTTCGCTGAGCGGTGACTCCGGCACATAAATCAGGTGCGGGCCGTCTTCATCATGTTTGCGAGCCAGCACGCTGGCAGCGGTCAAAAATCCGGCATTGCGGCCCATGATTACATCGACCTTGATGCCCGGCAGCGAGGCGTTGTCAAAGTTGTCGCCCATGATGGCAGCGGCCACGAACTTGGCGGCGGAACCGAAGCCGGGCGTGTGGTCGTGAACGCGCAGATCGTTGTCGATGGTCTTGGGGATATGGAAGACCTGCATTTCATACTTATTGGCAGCGGCCAATTCCTGCACGATGCGAGCGGTGTCGGCCGAGTCGTTGCCACCGATATAAAAGAAGTACCGAACGTTGTTCTTTTTGAGGGAAGCGAAAATCTTTTCGCAATAGGCCGCATCGGGTTTATCGCGCGTGCTGCCAAGGGCTGCAGCGGGCGTCTGGGCGATGCGTGCCAGCAGTTCGGCCGGGGTATTTTTCAGGGAGATAAAATCTTCGTTGATGATTCCGCGCACACCATGCCGAGCGCCGAGGAGTTGGTCGATGTGGGTCGCCTTTTGAACTTCCTCGATCACCCCGACGAGGGATTGATTGATGACGGAAGTAGGACCGCCGGACTGACCGATAACCGCATTGCCTTTTGCCATGATAACCTTTCTTGATTCCACTAAAGTAAGGGGGACGATCTTAGCGAAAGACGTTTCGCACGGCTAGAGGCTGCCTATTTAGCCGGTTCGCTTGCGAACCGTGTCCAGCGGCTGTCCGAAGCCCCCTGACACGGGTCGCAAGCGACCCGGCTAAATAATTTGACAGACGGAATGCCGTAAGGCGACCTGACAATCGCTTGCTATCTGGATACAATCGGCCCTTCAATTTTACGGAGACCTTCAATGAGTTTGTCCCAATCCGATCCGCAGATTGCCGAATTGATTTCGCTTGAACAGATTCGCCAGGCCAGCACTCTGGAATTGATTGCCAGTGAAAACCATGTGTCGACAGCCGTCATGGAAGCGGCGGGGACGGTGTTGACGAACAAGTACGCCGAGGGTTATCCGGGCGCGCGATATTATGGCGGGTGCGCGTATTACGACCAGATTGAGAATCTGGCGATCGATCGGGCCAAGCAGTTGTTTGGATGCAAATTCGCAAACGTCCAGCCGCACAGCGGGGCCAATGCCAATCTTGCGGCGTTCATGGCGATGATGAAACCGGGCGACCCGTTCCTCGGCATCAACCTTTCCAGCGGCGGGCATCTCACGCACGGCATGAAGCTGAATGCTTCGGCCATCTTTTATAAACCAGCGTTCTACGAGCTTGATCCGACGACGGAGACGATCGATTTTAAGAGCGTGCTGGCCAAGGCGAAGGAGCACAAGCCGCGCGTGATTATTTGCGGGTATAGCGCCTACCCGCGCACGATTGACTTCGCCAAATTCCGCGAGATCGCCGATGAAGTCGGCGCGCTCCTGATGGCGGACGTCGCGCATATCGCCGGGTTGATTGTCGGCGGGGCACATCCGAACCCATTCCCGCATGCCCATGTTGTCACCACGACCACTCACAAGACCCTGCGAGGCCCGCGCGGTGGATTGATTCTCACTAACGATGAGCAGTTGGCCAAGGACATCAATCGCAGCGTCTTCCCGGGAAGTCAGGGTGGGCCGTTGATGCACATTATCGCTGCCAAGGCCGTTGCGTTCGGTGAGGATCTCAAGCCGGAATTTAAGCAGTATGCGCAGCAAGTCGTGAAGAACGCCAAGGCACTTGCGGCCGCGCTTCAATCCAAGGGTTACCGGCTGCAAAGCGGTGGGACCGACAACCATCTGATGCTCGTCGATCTTCGTGCCCGCAATGCCGACTTTACCGGTGCCGATGCCGAAAAAGCGATGGAAACCGCCGGCATCATCTGCAATAAAAACGCGATTCTGAACGACCCGCGCCCGCCGAAGGTGACCAGCGGTGTGCGGCTGGGAACACCTGCCCTGACAACGCGTGGATTGAAGGAAGCGGACATGGGCACCGTGGCTACGCTGATCGACCGCGCATTGTTGGCCAAGGATGATCCGACCGCACTCGCGAAAATTCGGCAGGAAGTGGCAGATTTTGCGTCGAAGTTTCCGATGCCGCACTGATCAGTGAGGGTTGCATTCGATCAAGCCGGAGGCGGAAGGCGTAGCCGACGCACCGGGTTCTTTGGGGTGCGGTCCCTAAGAACCCGGTGCGTCGGCT
>JBBRMF010000072.1:0-20429 GCA_038230975.1 Tepidisphaerales bacterium | reverse complement strand
TCGCGGTACGCTCGATGCCTTGGGCGTTGATGGTCGCAAGCGATCCCGCAGCAAGTACGGCGCTAAGAAGGGCAAGTAAGTCGAATCTACGATGGCAATGGAGCCGAGCGGCTTCGTCGCCGGGATTTTCCCGGCAGGCATACAAATTCATTCATCCGGAGTATTCCCGTCTTTGGGCCTGTCGCTCAAATGCCGGGGAGAAACAGAAACGGAAAGTTAGACCATGGCCTTTAAGAAATTCACCGCGTCCGAAGACATGTTGAAGCCGGATCCCCGCTTCAACAGCAAGCTTCTCAGCAAGTTCATCAACTGCATCATGTGGGACGGCAAGAAGTCTGTCGCCCAGAAAATCGTTTACGATGCACTCGAAAAGATCAGCAAGAAGATCGCCGATGTCCCACCGCTCGAAATTTTCGAGACCGCGATCAATAACGTGAAGCCGTACGTGGAAGTGCGTAGTCGCCGTGTGGGTGGCGCGAACTATCAGGTTCCCATGCAGGTCAATAAGCGCCGTCAGCAAAGCTTGGCGTTTCGCTGGTTGATCACTGCCTGCCGTGAAGGCGGCGGTCGTCCGATGTCGGATCGTCTGGCCGATGAACTCGGCGCTGCCTACAAGAAGGAAGGCAAGGCGATGAACACGCGCGAGCAAACCCACCGCATGGCGGACGCGAATAAGGCCTTCGCCCATTTCGCCTGGTAATTTCAAGTTCTATTTTAATGAGCATGTAAGGGCAGGTTTTTTGGAGACCTGCCCTTTCTCATAGATACCAAACCGAAAACGGAGGCCGCAGGGCGAGCATCGGTTTCTACTTTTCGGTAAATGCGGCGCATGAAAAAAGGGCGACCGAGAGGATCGCCCCTTGCTTACAGGAGTGTTGACAGCACCCCTATCGGGATTTACTGACCGTGCGGGTATCGCGGCTTATCTGCGACGCCTCGCCTTGTCCAGCCGGTCGCTGGCACCCGCCAGTTTGGCGAGCAGGCCGAGGAACCCGCTGGAGATTCCACCACGGGGCGGAATGGGGCTCCGACGAACCCGAACACTTCTGCGAACAGTCTTGCTGGCCATCAGGTATCTCCTTCCATGAAGGGTGGCATGACTCGCGCCCGGCACGCCGCCGAACGCTTCCGACGTACGGTACGCACGCCACTACAACCCTCCAAGTTTCCCCATGTTTTCGCGACAGTCCGATAAGTTGAAGCCACAGATCAATACGGATAAACGCGGATAGGCATTCAGGCAATAAGCGATGTCCATCTGTGGTTTCACGACGTTAGCGCTTCCCCTACGCGCCGGGGAAGACTTCGGTTAAAACCATTCGCATGATCGACCTGAAAGATTTGCGGGAAAACCCGGATGTGTATCGTCGCGCTGCCAAGCTCAAACGGATTGATGTAGACATTGATTTACTTCTCGATCTGGATGCCAAACGTCGCGCGCTGGATAACGCACGTCAAAGTCTGACGGCAGAGAAAAACTCGAACGGTAAGCAGATTGCGCAGCTCGCAGGTCGTTTAAAATCGGCAACCTTGGACGAGCAGTCGGCGCTTCAAGAGGAGATGAAACAACTCCGCGCTCGCCCCACGGAATTGAAGGCTCAGGAACACGCGCTGGATTCTCAGGTCGCCGAGCTCGAACCGCGAATTCTGGAGCTTTTGCTGCGATGTGCTCAACCTGCGGACGACGATGTTCCCGTCGGGAAAGATGATTCGGAGAATGCCGAGATCAAAAAATGGGGCACCATTAGGCAATTTGAATTCACTCCAAAAGATCACATGACGCTCGGTTCAGAATTGAATCTGATCGATGTTGATCGCGGCGTGAAACTCGCGGGTTCGCGCAGCTACTTTTTGATCGGAGACGGAGCGTTGCTCCATCAAGCTGTCTTGCGATTGGCGCAAGACATGATGATTGAGCAGGGATTTGTTCCGATGACCGTCCCGGTCATGGTCCGCGAACCGGCGATGGTCGGCACCGGCTATTTCCCTCTGGGCCGTGAGCAAAGCTACGTGCTGAGCAATGAGGAACCGGCGAAATATCTCGTCGGCACTGCCGAGGTGTCGCTCACTGCGTATCACATGGATGAAACGCTTGAAGGTAAATCACTTCCACGAAAATACGTGGGTATGAGCCCATGCTTTCGACGCGAAGCCGGTACGTACGGAAAAGACACCGCGGGTTTGTACCGAATCCATCAGTTCGACAAAGTCGAGCAAGTGATCATCTGTAAGAACGACATCGAGGAATCCAAGCGCTGGCATGAGACGATTTTGCAGAATGCGGAAGCCATTCTGCAGAAGCTCGATCTACCGTATCGGGTGGTGAAAGTCTGTACCGGCGATCTCGGTCAAGGCCAGGTCGCAAAGTACGACATCGAAACATGGATGCCGTCGCGCAAGAGCTACGGTGAAACCCATTCCGCTTCCCGGTTTTATGATTTTCAGGCACGACGACTGAATCTGCGGTATCGGGATGAAGATGGGAAAGTGCGCATCTGTCATACGCTGAATAACACCGTCATTGCCAGCCCGCGTGTATTGATTCCGATTCTGGAACTGCACCAGAATGCCGATGGAACGGTCACCATTCCACAGGCGCTTCGACAGTACATGGGGGGAAGGGACATCATCGGGAACCGGTGATCGTTCCTGGCCAAGAGGGCCGAGTATGCTCGTAAATTCAGAGCAACTTAGTTCGGACAATACCGTAGACCGAATCTCATCGGCTGGGACACCGCGCATTCTGGTCTCGCCAATTGCTGCGATGAGGATGGCTCACCCTGCCCGATCGACGACTACTCGGCGACCCGCTGTTTAGCGACTGGCCTGCAGCAGGCCCCGCTGACCATCGGACTCTAGCCCATCCTTAACAGTTTTGCGGCAAATATTTTTCCCGCCGAAGATTTTCGGTGATGGCGTGCGTCCAGCATGGTTGGCCTGCCGAAAGCGTGTGTAGTGCAGGCCTCCCTGCTCTTGAATCGCTGGCGGTGGATTTGGTACACACCGCGCAGGATGTTTTTACGCAGCCATGCACGGAAGAAGAACGGCAAGCCCACCCCTACTGGAGCGCGGTGGAATCACGTCCGCTCAACGGTGGCAAGCAGTGTATTAGATCCATTTCGGACAGGAATACCACCGCGGACCTTGTCCGGTGGCCGGATGTTTACCGCCCTCCTCAATTTGGTAACACTTCACCCGCTTGCAATGAATTCCGCATGCACGGCGTGTGTTAGGTAGCGCTCGGGATGGGGAAGCTTTCTCGCTCGATGAGATCAAGCACACTCAAACCTATCGAACGGCGAAGATAGGCAACTGTACCTCGCCGAACTTCATGAACCATGGAACAAACGGGCTGTTGTAGCCGAGATATCGCGGCGGGCCGGCGACGCGGTATTCGTTTGCGTGCATGGCAAGCCAACTTTTGAGTTGCTTTATACCGGCGACAAAGTTTTTTTGGGAATAGCTGCCGCGGACTCCGAAGGACAGCATCGTCCGAGCAGGTAAATCTACAACCTGCACCAAGCCATCAGGGCCAGGTTTTCCGATCGTGGGATCGCCGTAGATAAACGCCATCGCTGTTTCGCGGGGGGCATGGTCAGAATCATCGGGATCGGACCAGGTCAGATCCACCGGTGTACTCATGGCGATCTGGTTGGATTTTATGTGTTTGAAAAGTGACCCGAACATTTTGTTCTCCCCGCCCTCGACCGCCGTCGCCTGAACGACTGCGGCCCGACATTTTGGGTATTGCTTGATGATGACTTCATCCACCGGCCCAGGTGGAGGAAAGCCATCTGGAAGCCGCGCTTCTCCAATCATGAATGGTTTTTTCATTTCGGACTCCTCGGTCGCTGTGGGAAAGGCTTGCTTCGATGCCGGTTGCGATTGCAAGGTCGTTGGGTGGATCGGGCGAAACGGTGCAGCGTGCGGCGGACTCGATGTTCCGCAACCGCCAATCCATGCTGCCGAGAAGATCAGGAACGCAACCGATGCCAGTTGGCGCATTGCCAGCTGATGGCACGCGTCAAACCATTCTGCTGGCCTGAAGCCTGAAAGCCATCGCTGGACAGTGGCAACGATTCGGCAGCCGAATTTCGCCAGAGGCCGCGTCAACCGCCATCGGATCGGCAGCGGAAGCCATTTGAACCCACGGGCATCATGGAATTCAGGGAGGACTTCGACGCCACGAATGATAAACCCATCCGGCCCAATCGCATGCATCTCACCCACAATCGCCACCGACGTCAGCCTATCCCCGGTCGCCTCAATCTCGGGCTTGGCAATGTCTTCAAACGCGACCAGGCCGCGCGCATTTAACTTGCTCCGCAAGGATAACTCCGGCGAGCCAAGCTGATATTTGCGGTCGTAGAGCGTCATGAGTGACCCGGTAGATTTAGTCGTATTCACCGCCGATTGTAGGCCATCAAGTTGACAAGCCTGTCATTTATTTCAAATCTATCGAGTAATTCAACAAGTCAAAAGTAGCCATCCCGCTTCTTCTGTTCCATCGATCCAGCTTGATCATGATCGATGACGCGGCCCTCCCGCTCTGAGCGTGCTGCGGTAAGCGTTTCAGCGATGATCTCCGGAACCGTTGTGGCCGTCGATTCGATGGCACCCGTGAGCGGGTAATCGCCCAACGTTCTGAATCGAACCAGTTTCTCGATCGGCGTTTCACCAGGTTCAAGTCGCATGCGCTCATCATCCACAGCAATGAGTTGTCCGGCTCGAATAACCACCGGACGAGTTTTTGCAAAGTACAATTGCGGCAGCGGGATTGTCTCCCGGTGGATGTACTGCCAGACATCCAGTTCTGTCCAGTTGCTCAGCGGAAAGACGCGAATCGACTCACCGGGATTGACCTTGCCGTTGTAGAGATTCCAAAGCTCGGGTCGCTGATTCTTAGGATCCCATTGCATGTTTCGATCGCGGAATGAGTAAACTCTCTCTTTCGCGCGGCTTTTTTCCTCGTCCCGCCGCGCACCGCCGAAGGCCGCGTCGTAATTGCCTCTCTTCAATACCTGCACGAGGGCCTGCGTCTGCATCGCCGCGCTGTATTGAGGCGTCGCATAGTCGAACGGATTGATTCCCTGCGCGATCGCCTGTTCATTCGTGTGAACAATCAACTGCAATTCATGCGTCTGGCAGTACCAGTCACGAAAACTCAGTAGCTCCCGAAAATCCCATGTCGTGGCAATGTGCAATAGCGGGAACGGAACGCGGCCCGGCGAAAATGCCTTCCTCGCCAGATGCACGAGACAGGCGGAGTCCTTTCCGCCGGAATAAAGCAATACCGGATTCTGAAACTCCGCCGCGACCTCACGGATGATGTGGATCGCCTCGGCCTCGAGATACTGCAAATGGGTGAGTTGGTAATTCATTGAGTTCATTCATCCGTTACACAGCCCTCGGATGCCGATTTAACCGTACTGACGTACCGCCGTAGCGCGCCTTGCTTCACCCTAAGCGGAGGAGCCGTCCAGTTCCCTCTGCGACGTTGTAGCTCCTGAGTGGAAACGTCACATGCAAGGGTATTGGCCTGAGCGTCGATGGTGATGGTGTCTCCGTTTTCCAGAAGCGCAATCGGCCCGCCTTCGAATGCCTCTGGAGTGATGTGCCCAATGATGAACCCGTGCGAGCCGCCGGAAAATCGGCCATCGGTCAATAGCGCCACATCGCCGAGCAACCCGGCGCCGGCAATGGCCGAAGTTGGAGTCAACATTTCGGGCATCCCTGGCCCTCCTTTGGGACCCTCATATCGAATGACGACCACATCACCTTTCTTGATCAGCCCCTTGGCAAGTCCGTCGACCATCTCCTCTTCCGAATCGAAGACCTTCGCGGGACCGCTGAAGCGCAGGCCTTCCTTACCGGTGATTTTTCCGACACTGCCCTGCGGCGCCAGATTCCCGCGAAGAATGCGAATGTGGCCCGTTGCCTTGATCGGGTGGTCGATGGGATGAACGAGATCTTGTTGTCCCGGACCGGACCCAAACGGCGGCAACGTCGCAGCATCGGCAAGATTTTCCGCGATCGTTTTGCCAGTCACGGTTCGTTGAGACCCATCGATCACCCTGGCGGCCAGCAGCATCTTCATCACCGCCGGAACTCCGCCGATGCTGTGAAGATCCTCCATCACATATTTCCCCGAAGGCCTGAAATCACAAAGCACCGGGGTTTGATCGCTGACCGTTTGCCAATGGTCAAGAGTCAGTTGCAAACCAAATGATTTTGCCATGGCGATCGAGTGGAGCACGACGTTGGTCGACCCTCCCAGCACAATGGCCAGCCGCATGGCATTAAGGAAGCTTTCTGGGGTGACGATATCCCGTGGCTTTAGATCCTGTTCCAGGAGTTGGCGGATTTGTCCGCCGGCGCGAACGCATTCTTCGAGTTTTGCCGGGTCGTCCGCGGGAATCGAGGAAGAATGGGGCAACGACAGGCCGAGGCACTCGATGAACGCCGCCATCGTGTTAGCCGTATACATGCCGCCACAGGCACCTGCACCGGGACAGGAATGGCGGACGATGTTCAGGCGATCCTCGTCGGTGATCTGGCCCGTGAGCCATTGGCCGTAAGACTGAAACGCGGAAACGACGTCGAGCTTCTGCGTCTGGCCGTTAATTTTGGTGCACCCCGCGCGAATCGTGCCACCGTACACCATGATGGCCGGGCGATTCAATCGCCCCATGGCCATGACGCACCCAGGCATGTTTTTGTCACAACCAGGAATGGCGATCAACCCGTCGTACCACTGCGCGCCCATGACGGTTTCAATCGAATCCGCGATCAAGTCGCGCGATGGAAGCGAATAACTCATGCCATCGGTGCCCATCGAGATGCCGTCGCTCACGCCGACGGTGTTGAAGCGCATGCCGATCAATCCGGCATCGGAAACGCCGACCTTGGCGTTATCCGCAAGTGTGTTCAGGTGCATGTTGCACGGGTTGCCTTCGAGCCAGACACTGCAAATCCCAACCTGCGGCTTGTCCAAATCCCCGGGTCGCAGACCGGTTGCCAGTAGCATGGCCTGCGATGCCCCCTGAATCGGAGGCTGGGTAATGCGGGAGGAATATCGATTGAGAATTGCATCTTTCATGGGTCAATCTCCGTTTGGTCAGGAAAGCATAGCCGGCACCAGTCGAGCGCGGCGAGGTCGGGAATGTTTTGCTCGCTGGCCGATCCAGTGCAACGCCGCATAACGGCCTGCAAGTGGACGCTCATGATTTGTCACCAACGTCATAACAGCCTGAGTATATGGCGAATCCAATTTCATAGCCGGTCACAAAATGGGGCACGTTCATCCCGTCGTGCGGAGGCCTGAAGCGATGCCCTGGATGGTCAGCCGCATCAGTTTTCGCATTTCAACCTGTCTGACTTCGGAGATTTCGCCCCGCATTTTTCGCGGAAACTCCACCTGTATGAGATTCAGCGGGTCGACAAACGGCTTTCTGGTCTGACTCACTCATCAAGCTGATCATCCGCGTGCATTGCTGCAACTGATTCTGCAGCGCGTTGCGGCGTAGTTGCATCAGTGCCTCGGCGGTAACGTCGCTGGTCACAAACGGATTCCCATCGCGGTCTCCACCCATCCATGAGCCGAAGCGAACCAGCGTCGGCAATCGGAACTCATGGCTCGGGTAATTCTCCGCCAGCGCCTGCCGCAAGTCCCGGCAGATTTCTGGAACTACATTCCATAGCGTGGTCGTGAAACCAAGGCCGCGCTTCACCTCTTCGATGACTGTCGGGCGACGGGGCCGGACAAAATCCGTTTGCCACCAACTGGTCAACTCCGCGTGCATTCGCCGATGCAAATCCGCCCGCTCTCGCGGATGAGCCGCATCCAGCTTGGAAAGCGATTCGCGCAGGCGTCGAAGCTTGCTTCGGATCGACTGACGCTTGGCCTCTGTCGGATGGGCGGTGAAGACCATCTCGATTTCAAGTCCGTCGAGCATTTGCTGGGTCTGTTCGGGCGAAAACCCCGCCTGCTTCAAGCGGCCGATTGCCTCCCCAATCGATTCCGCCCGAGGTGCCGGCCAGGATTTGCTCTCCCTTTCGAGCAGCACCCGAATACGTTGCCGGTCCTCGGCGAGATTCGCCAGGTCGAACTGAATGCATAAAGCGCGGAGCACCGCACGGGAATCTTCAGTGCTGAGCGCACTTATGTAACCTTCAAGTTCACTCTCATTCCCATCGGCCGATGCCCTGCGTGACTTGGCAAGGCGTATGACTTCCAGCGTCGCCTTCATCGCTGACAAAGGCATTTGATCAAGAAGCACTTTAGAAAGTATCTCAACCAGAAGCTGAACATCACCCGCAAGTCGTTCGTCTGCGTCGGTCGAAGCATTCAGTTCCCGGGCAATCATCTTCGCCAGTTGTTCCGCCTCATGCGTCGGCTGATTCTGGGTAGCTTCGGATAGTAATGGTGCATGCATAGCGGCTTCGGCTTTCAAGGCGAGGTTCAGTTCAACGGGGATGATAGGCGGATGAACGCTTTAGCAGATTTCCCACATCCCACTGGGATTTCTCCGGAATGATTGCATGCTTTCGGGATCCAGTGCAAAGAGTCTGACCCAGCCATTGTCGATCAAGTTCCGAACGCCGACTTGGGCATTGACCACCTGATCGATTTTCTTTGTAGGCGCTTCAACAACCACCTGCAATCGGAGCGGCTCGTGGAACCAGGTGCCATCGGCTGCGTGGACAGATTGCTTGGGGAGGCCTGTCCGCAGATCGCCTCCGTTTCCCAGAACCACGCCAATTGTGCCCACGCGGTTGTGGAGCGCCTTGTCGCCGCTGCCGAAAACGTCATTGTCGACGGTTGAGCCGAAATACTGAAGATTGATCCAGGACGCGACGATCATAGGCGCAGTGAGGATCAGCGTGAGAACGGAATTGTCGGGGTCCGTCGCGCAATCGTAGTCATGAAGAAACGTGCGGCCGGCCAGATTAACGCCGCGCGTCCGCAATCTCCGAGCGGCGATGAACGCCGCATTTCGCGCTAGTCCCCACTCGGGGCGCACCTCAGACCAATCCCGGGAGCGTCGTTTAAGCAGCGGTTTGAGGTTCGTTGCAGTCGCTGGCAGGCCCAACGCAGTGGCCCGTTCGGCACGGGTTGCCTCACCTGCCATGTTCAACCACTCTTGCAAGCGATCAACGTCTGCGGTGTGGCTGGCGGGAATCTTATCGGCATCGTGGATGGATACCTGATCGACGGAGGTATCGTGAACACCGGCGATAAACCACACGTCCGCCGGAATGTTGATTCCCTTGACTCTCACGCCTTCTCGCACCGCAGGCTCGTTGAGCAATGCTGCGGCGATGCGAGCGTTGATTGAACCTCCATGGCCGCCGCAAGCTCCGCAATCCAATCCCGCAGCGTGCGGGTTGTTCGTACTGTGGCCTTCGTGCCCGCAAAATAGAATCAGACGGGAAAATCCGGTTCGCAATCCCAGGTTGGTCAAGATTCCGCTGGCCAAGTTCACGCGGGATTCTTCGTCAATGCCCATACCCTCTGGCTGTCCATCGAGAGTAAATGGGTCAGTTCCTTCACGTGATGCGCGAGCCGGCATCGCGGCCAATGCATCGCTGGCCAGCCCAATGCCGTAGGCGGCGCCCAGAGTTTCCACAAATGAGAATGAAGCTGCCGGGGCGGTTTGGAGGTATTTGACTGAATCCATGCCGAACGAAGGCCCACCGTCTCTGCTGGAGCAAAGCCGCAAAGAAGGTTTGAGCAATACCGGGCAACGGGCGCTGTGTTCCCCATCGGTCTGCCAATCCAGTGAGACCCCAAAAAAGCCAGCGAATCCTTTCGTCTGGATCGTGTCGGACTGCGCCTCCAAATGCCGTCGAAATGGTTCGGAGCGGACGTCGATGCAGAAGACGGATTGCACGGTGGGCCGTGCGACGGTCTGGTCAGTCGGCGGTGGGTTGATTGCTCGCAGCAAACGCGATGCGTATCCGTCCTCCAAAGCCTCTTGGAATACGCAACGCGTCGCTTCGTCTTCGATCGCCGGCGCGGGTGGAAGGGAACGACGTAATCTATTTCGGGTCGCCACTTCGGCGACGGCGGCGTCGGCGCAGACCCGGATTGCCAGCAGGTCCGCCAACTGTCCACCATCCGAGCGACCCATCTCCCAGGACGACCGCTTGAAGAAGGCGGCCCATCCGAAGACCCCGCCAAGAAGTCGGTAAAGATAGAGCTCGCGCTCGTCGGCTGGAAGGTTGAGCCGGTTCAGAATTTGCTCTGTTGCAACATCTGCGGAATCCGGGAGCTGCCGCACCCACCGCCGCAAACCCTTGAGTCCGGCGATCTCAAGCGTCCGATCCACCGACTCGGCTTCGCGCCAAGATGAGAACAATCCCTGCCCAGAAGGAAATTTCCAAGACCCACCGCCCGATGTATAGACCGCACACCATCGAGTGATTGAACGAATCAGTGCATCGCTCCAATGGGTTCCCTGCTCCCGATCAATTCGCTCGGCGAACGTAAGCACGACACTCGCTGGCCGGGTTGGAACCACGCCAGTCGTTAGAATTTTCTTCAGCGGGCTAGGCTCGACATCCAGCCGTTGGGCAGCTTCGTTCAAAGCCGCCTCATCGAAAGCCCCCGTTTCCCACTGCTTCCGATAGAATGCAACGGAGGGAAGAGTCGTCGTCCCCAGCCCATCAGTTACGAACCTGGCGGCTTCGGACACCGTTCGATCGGCAAATCCCAAAAATGGATTGACGGCGACATAATTGCCCAAGTCCCACAAAGGCGGGATATATCCGCAGACACGCGAAATAACCGATGACCACAACTCATCGACGGTCGCGGTCTCTTCCTGTTCAATCGTTTCATGCATGGGACACTTCCTTTCGCGCGGGGCTGCTCCACAGTTGGTCCACTAGACGGTCCGCTAATGCGCCGAAATAAAAGCCGTGCAGGGCGTGGACGTAGAATGCCCTTCCGGCGGCGGTGCGAGTTAATTCCGGCAAGGCTGCGTGCAGCGCGACCAAGACCGAGAAAGTGATCACCGGGATGCCCGCCAGCACCCAGGCCCATGGGCCAGACAGCGATGAAATCGGCCCCAAAACAGGAGCGAAAAAGAGCTGCGATCCTCGGTAGAGCGAAAATACCAGTACCGCCGCCGCAACGGTCGACGCGAGCGCCACTAAGAACCGCAATCCGTTTGGAGCAATTCCCCGCGAAGGGAGCCGGAACAGAGCAACCCAGACCTGTCCGATCGACAAAGCCACCACAAAAGAGAGGGCAAATTCGCCCGGCGTATGCAGCGGCTCAAATCCCGAGATGAAAGAAGCGAAGTACAACGCAGGCAACGCCGCAAGTGTGCCTGTACCTGCAAGAATTAAAGTGCGCGACGCCGGGGCAGGCAGTATGCGTGGCTTCGAAGCGGGGAGGCTTCCGGTCCGAAGGAAGCTCCATGCTTTGTAGCAGCCATGCCCGAAAATGTGCAGCGCGGCGGCTGGAAACACACCCAGGCCACACTGGACCATCATGAATCCCATCTGGCTCACGGTGGACCAGGCCAGCGACCGTTTGACCTTCACCTGCGCCCACATCGCGACCATCCCTAACGCTGCTGTGAGCGTGCCGACCATCGTCAAAAGGCAAAGAGCGGCCGGCGACATCGCAATCAGCGGCGAGAAACGGAGAACCAGCGCGCCGCCTGCGTTGATGACGCCTGCATGCATCAGCGCCGAAACCGGGGTTGGCGACTCCATCGTTTCCGGAAGCCAACTATGAAATGGGAACTGCGCCGATTTGGTCAATGCGGCAATCGTCACTAGCACGGCGACCAGATTTGCCGACGCCATCCCCCCGCCCACCTGCAATCGGGCCAGGAAGACGTTCAGGTCCATGGTGTTCCACCCGCGCCACACGACTGCAATCGCGGCGATGAGCGCTACGTCACCCAGTCGGCTGATCAAAAACTTCTTCCTTGCTGGCGGCAGAGACTCTTTTCGGTTCGGGTAGAACGTCAGCAAATTGTGAAGCCCCAGGCTGGTGAACGACCAGGCGACAAAAAGCAGAAGCAAATTCGTCGAGAGCATCAGAAGGTACGCGGAGCAAACTGTCGCGCAAAGCCAGTTCAGGAATCGCGTTTTCCGAGGCTCTCCGTCGAGGTATCGAAGCGAAAACCGGAAAGTGACAGCACCAACCGTTCCGACCAGTAGGGTCAACATGGCGCTAAGTCGATCGACAGTGATTCCCAGCAGGTGTAATGGATGGGGCCAGACCGCCTGCCAAACCAATGCCGCCGCGGCCACCACGGCCAGTGTCAGCAGCCCGGCCAGCCCTGACTTTTCCCCCGGGGTTGCGTAAACCATCGACATTATAGCTCTCCAAATCGCGATTTATAAATTACGACATCTAAGTCGCGTATTATTTAGCGTGATACGGCTGGCATGTCAATGCGCCACGTTGGATTTTCTATTCCAGACGCTGCGTTCCACGACGGCGGGCTAACCCTTGGTGCGTTTCCGCGCCGAGGGCTTTTCGTTCGCCGCAACGGTTACGGCCCCATTCTGATTTAGGATCAAGTTCAGAAGCGCCCCGATCTCCGTGTGAGCTTCGATGGGATGCCTCAACGGCACTTCCAAGTGAATGCGATAGTGGTTTCGACGTCCGTTGCGCTTGCGTTCAAGATAATCCGCCGCTTCGAGGTCAGCCACAATGCGCTGCACTGCCCGCTCTGTAATACCCACCCGCAAAGCCACATCGCGAAGTTTCACTTCCGGGTCTCTCGCAATCAGGAGGAGTACATGCGCGTGATTACTTAAGAAAGTCCACGTCGGTTGTTCGTTCGGACCATCATTCGTCGTCTTTTTCAAGCCTAAGCCTCCTACTAATATGCGACATGCAATACGTAACATATTATTCGGAAGCCAATCTGTCCAGAAGTCTTCTGTAAGCGGCGTTGAAATAATTGACTCTGGGGAGAATGCAAAATCCGTGATCACTTTTTCGGGTTCTGCATATAAAATCCGGATACAAAAAATACCGATTAACAAAATTCACTTCGAGAATTGCACGGTGGACCTCCATTCTATCTTCAGGTTACAAACGGACTTGGCTCTCCTTGCGGAGGGGTACCTTTTTTTGAAACCGGTTGGCCGGTTCCGCCGTGGGTATTGTCCGGCCCTTTGCCGCCCGGCATTCGAGCGTCGCGCCAAGCGTTTAAAGCCTTTCGCAACCCCCGCTCCCACTGGAGTGAGCACTCGTTCCCCACTGGCACCACTAACTTTGATCACCGGTTGAGTTGTCGGAACGTCACGCAACTCGATTTGCAGAGTAATGGAAATTTTAAACGTCACTTTGCAATTGTCGGTTTTGGATTTGACGTTCGGCAACCCAATTCGTACCAAACCTGAATCGCCACTGTCGTGGTTTACAAAACGGTAAGTAGTCCATTTGGCACCAATCCAAGGCTCGAATTCCTTTGTACCTCCCGTTCCGACCTTCAAGTCGAAAGTCGCGTGTCCGGCCGGGTAACTGGTTGGTTGAGTTGTTTCGCTGCCAAGACCCTTTGGATCAACAAGATCTTTGGGATCATCTCGCACAAACTGATAAAGATTCGCTCCATCCACCTGGCCTATTGCTCTTGCAAGATGTTAGTGTCTGTAAAATCATGTACAGGTTGCAACCAAAAAGTTCAGTCAGCTGCATATGTCGCCGAATGTTGCATCGGGCCAAAGATCAATGAAGTTGACCGTCAGCACATGCGTGCCGTGCCGGATGTAGTCGGGTTCCTATCGCTCGATCAAATCCAGTTTCATCGGCAACGTTGCCGCCGCACGCTCCACGGCCTGCACGCCGGTCTTCTCATCGACGCTGATCTTGTGCGCCCCCTGGCGATGCAGTTCAGGAGCCGCGGTGTATGTTGCACAAACCGTCGTCGAACGCCTTGCGAATTCCTCGGAATTGTCGCGCTTGGCTCTTGGCAAAACGGTCCCGCCAGCGGCGGGCCAAATCGCGCGAGCATCCCAGGTTCCAACCGATTTGGCTCATGCCCACGTCCGCCGCCAGCAAGATCCTGGCCCGTAGGGCAACCGCCTGGGGGCAATGGGTCTGACGGACCCTTGTTTCCAGAATTCGACGTTGATTTTCACCGAGAAAAATTTGCCGCGTTTGGGGGTCATCCTTGACGATGGTTTTCTCCTTGTCATTCTTGACACGAAGAATCTCGGCACGATTCGCACCGGAACTTCAGTCGCGATGATCTAGCCCTCCCGCCGAGGTACCAGGGGGAGGCGACTGGGAAATTCAATCGCGATCATGCTCACTCGGAACGATGTAACTGTCTTCCCAATTTGAGGGAGCATACTTTCTTCCAAAATAGCCCTTGGGCGGAATCGATGTCGCCGGAAGTGTAGTGGGGGTGGGTGCGGCCGCAGTGTAGATGTTATCCGGAGCAGTATTGCCATCATGATAACCGCAGTATGGCGTTCGCTCGAAATTGACATGACCATCGCCGAATAAAACATTCTGTCCTGCCTTGGCATGATTATTGGAATTGGCTTTACTCATCGCCAAAACGTCTTTCATACCCGACGGCAGATCTTTGAACGAGGGACCAAGTACATTGTTATCAACCCCATCCACTCCCGGGCTTTTGTCGGCCATCACGGCGAAGGACGGGGCGAGCCAATCGGTATTCATGCGGAATTTCGCGGCGCTGCTGAACGGTGAGCAATAGCCGTAACTCAACTGGCTGGGTGAACGAAAATTACTCCGCTGATCTGCGGTCACTCGCCGCCCGGCCGCGTTCGTCAATCGATCGGTGACATCATCGCTGCTCGGACAAATATAGAGCGAAAGCCCAATCTCCCGGCCATCAGAAATGTACCCTTCTCTCATCAGCAGGAACAAGCTCGCAGTGACATCATTCGATGCAACTTTGGTTCCAGCCGCAAAGGGATTCGGATCATCCGCGCCCGTGAAGGCAACATACCCATTTGGCTTGTTGGCAGCATCGTACGAAACACTTGGAAGCAGGAAATTATTTTGCTTGGCGTACTCGTGTAAAATGATCGCAAAGTTCGCCAGATTGCGGGCGCAGCGAGTTCTGCGATCCATCTCACGCGACTTGGCCAGATAGGGAATGAAGATGCTTCCCAACAGCCCTATGACCCCAATCAATACCATGAATTCCACAATGGAAAATCCGGGTCGTAAATGACGTTGCATGGTGAATCGTGGCATTTGCAGTGATTCCGTGAACCAATAACCTGCTGACTCTGAAAGGTTACGCGATTCGTGTAGGTCCGGCCGACAGCCTGACCTAACTTTCCAGATTCGCTTAGCTGTTCTTTTGAGGAATGCCAAGGGAAACCGTCTTGGATTCCACTTCCTTTCGGCGAAGCTGACCGCACGCGGCATCAATATCCCGCCCGCGTGATTTGCGAACGTGTGCATTGACTCCCGCAGCTCGAAGAATCTCTTGGAAATTCACCACATCCTCTGACTTCGGACGGCCAAACGGTAGGCCTTCGACTTCGTTGTAGCGGATCAGATTGACATTGGCGCGCATCGAACGACAGACTTTGACAAGTTCACGGGCATGTTCAGGTCGGTCATTGACCCCCGCCAGCAGAATGTACTCCAGCGTGATCTCGCGACCGGTGCGGTCGAAATAGTATCGCGCGGCACTCAAGATCTCATCCAACGAAAAATGCTCCGCCCAGGGGATCAGTTGTTTGCGGAGGGGCTCATTCGGGGCATGCAGAGAAATCGCGAGATTGATCGGCAACGCTTCCTCGGCCAAGTCCCGCATTTTGGCCGGCACTCCCACGGTGGAGATCGTAATCCGCCTGGCGCCAAGATTGAGGCATTCCGGGTGATGGAGAATCCGCACCGCCGCCATCACGTTGGCGTAATTGGACATCGGCTCGCCCATTCCCATAAACACCACGTTGGTGATGCGGTGCTCCGGATGGCCCTCGTCCGCGAAAATCTTATTGAGCCAAAAAATCTGCTCGACGATCTGCGCGCCGCTCAGGTTTCCCTTCATGCCGTTCAGACCGCTTGCACAAAACTTACACCCAACCGGACACCCCACTTGCGAGCTAACGCAAGCCGTTCGACGATCGCCATCCGGGATCATGACGGTCTCGGCAGTCGCTCCACCCGGCCAACCCAGCAGCAGCTTCCGTGTTCCATCAGAACTGTCTTGTCGACGCAGCACGGTTGCATCGAGGAATTGCAGTTTTTGCAGTATTTTTTCGCGGTTTATTTTTGAAAAATCCGTCATCGCCGCCGGATCTGTGATCAGACGATCAAATACCCACTGGCGAAGCTGCTTTCCACGGAATTTTGGCCATCCCCATGACCCGATTTCCGAGTCTAATTTACCCGGCTCGGTTCCAAAAAATAAAAGACAGGATGAATCTGGGGTCTCGGCAGGCATATACTTACTAAGTTAACGATTGCACAATGATCGATCGCGGTTCAAAAATTCGGGTTCTGTCTCTCGCTTTTTTGGACAGCCGCGCGCACCATAACGTTTTTAACAAGGAGGTGCAATGAATGCCCTACCCTCCAATCGCGAACGACAAGCCGATGTTTCTCAAGGGAAAGAAACCAATCCAGATACAGCTACGCCCTTGATACGCGGCAATGGACACGGAAGTTCCGGTTCAACCAAAGCACGGTCATGTATCGTCGGACGCGAGAGTCGCACAGACGAACAATTGCTCGAAGCATACCGCTTGGGTGAAAAAGCAACATTCGGCCAGTTGGTTGATCGATATCAGCGGGAACTGTTCCACTTCCTCGTCCGCTTCCTGGGTGACCGGGCGGCAGCGGAAGATATTTTTCAGGAAACCTTTTTACAGGTCCATCAATCCGCCGAGCAGTTTGACCCGTCGCGTCGATTCCGCCCCTGGTTGTTTACGATCGCAGCCAACAAAGCGCGCGACTTAATGCGATCGCAGGCGCGTCGTCCTACCAATCCTCTGCAGGCGTCGATCAGTCCAGGCGATGATGATAGCGGGCAGTTTCTTGACCTGATGCAATCGGCCACCCAATTGCCCTCAGAACCCCTGGAGCATGAAGAGCTACAGCAACTGGTGCAGAATACGGTCATGAATATGCCCGATCACCTTCGCGAAATCATCCTTCTTTCATACTTTCACCAGTTTCCATATAAGCAAATTAGCGATATTCTTAATATTCCACTCGGCACGGTGAAATCGCGCCTGCACGCGGCCGTGGCGTTCTTTGCCGATCGGTGGCGAATCTCAACCGAAAATAAATTGCCGAACCACCCCCACACCCACTGACGTAGTAACTTGCGAAAACACTTCTGACCGTTCGCGGTACATGAAGGTGTGGTCACCTCTAGCGGCTTGGCTTTTGCGAGACAGATCAGCGGTTTTTCGGGGACTTCTATGAAAGTGAAACTGAACAACGACGACAGATGTGCTATTGATCTGTATCTCGAGCAACGGTCCGGGGACGGCTCGATTTCAGAACACTGCTTTGGAAAATCGACCGCGTCGATAAAAGCGAGAGTTGAAAAAGTCGAACAATTATTCGACCTGATGGCAATGATGCGAACCGAAGATCCCGGCACTCGACTCCTGGCAAAAACGTTAAAGCATGTTCAACGTCATCAGAATGATACCCAGATGCGACCCCCAACCGCCAAAGGCGTGGTTGTCTCGCATCCGATGCTTCATCGGCCACTTCAATAAAGATCGATGCGACTTTGAGACACCGAGCGACCCACCACGACCGAAATGTGGGTCGCACCGGGGTTTCACACCGCGATCATTTGTCTTTGACCCAGGCATTATCGACCAGTCTCCAGATATGTCGGGGGTTTCCATCCTGCAGTTCTTCGGGCAATACATCAGCCGGAAAATCCTGATAACAGACGGGGCGTGCAAAGCGCAAAATGGCCGCCCCGCCAACAGAAGTGCTGCGGGAATCCGTCGTTGCCGGATACGGGCCTCCGTGATTCATGGACGGGCACACTTCCACCCCGGTCGGATAGCTATTGAATATCAACCGACCGGCTTTCCGCTCCAAAATCGCAAGCAGATTCTGATATTCCAGTAATTCACCTGGCGCGGCGTGAACCGTCACCGTCAACTGTCCATCCAGCGATCGAGCGACTTCCTCTAATTGCTCTTTGGAACGGCCTGTGACGAAAACCGTCTCTGGACCGAAAACCTCTTCTCGCAATCGATGATCGGCCAGAAAATGCCCCGCGTCCGTGGCAAAAACCATGGGGACGGCCTGGGTGGGGAGCGTTGTGGCCGCAGAAGATTTCGCGGCCACCCGCACCCCCGCGGTCTCTGAATGACGTTTTGTTCCTTCCAAATACGCTCGCCCGATGCCGGCATTCAGCATCGTTCCGCTCGGTGCGGCAGCCATCAATCCCGCGAATTGTTCCACAAATGCGCGGGTCGTTTCATTGTCCAATCCCAGCACGACCCCCGGGCTCGTACAAAACTGACCCACACCGGCCGTCACGGAATTCTTCAACCCTTCGGCAATCTGCGCCCCTCTTTCTTTCATCGCTTGAGGCAGGATAAAAATCGGATTGATGCTGCCCATCTCGGCGTACACCGGAATGGGCTCCGGGCGTGCAGCGGCCACATCGAACAATGCCCGCCCTGCCCGAAGGGAACCGGTAAACCCAACTGCCTTGATCAGCGGATGCTGAACCAATGCCACGCTTACATCAGGGCTCACACCATGGAGCATCGAGACAATTCCGTCAGGCATGTCAGTCGACTTCGCCGCGCGCTGCACCGCTGCGATCGTCAATTCCGAAGTGCCGGGATGAGACGGATGCGCTTTAACGACGACCGAGCATCCTGCCGCCAATGCCGATGCGGTATCCCCACCCGCCGCCGAAAAGGCCAGCGGGAAATTACTCGCGCCAAACACCGCCACGGGCCCAAGCGGCCGCAGCATTCGCCGCAGATCAGACTTCGGTAACGGCTTGCGATCCGGAATCGCTCGATCGATCCGCGCATCCACCCAAGAGCCCTCCTCGATCATCGCGGCAAACATTCGCAGTTGCCCGGTGGTCCTTCCTCGCTCACCGGTCAGCCGCGCGATGGGCAATGCACTTTCCAATGCGGCCTGATTGAGAAGTTCGTCACCCAGCGCCTCGATCTCCGCCGCGATCGCGATCAAAAATGCCGCGCGCTCTTTTGCCGACTTGCGGCCAAACTCCACAAATGCCGATTCCGCCAGTCTCACCGCCGCATCGATTTCCTCAGGCACTGCTTCATGAAAATCAACGTCGAGATCCAGATTCTTAACGGGGTCAACACCCCGAAACGTTCGCGAGCCGAGTCCACTCGTGCGGGCACCGATATAGTTTTGTCCGGTCAATGTCATCTCAAATCTCCAGGAATGCAGACGGTCTATTCGACAATATTTTCAAGCGTTCCGATCGGTTCGATCGTGATCGCAATTGCGTCTCCCGATTTCAGCGTAAATGAATCCGGCGGCACCACACCCGTCCCGGTCAGCAGCAAACAACCCACCGGATGCGTACTTTCGCGACACAAAAACTCGGCCAGTGAAGACAGTTCGCGCTTGATCTGCGAGACCGCCGTTTCACCTGAAAATATCACTGCGCCACCGCGCTTGATTTGAATTTCGATCTTCGTTTCCTTCGGCAACGGATCTTCGGCAAGCAGGATACAAGGCCCAATCGCGCACGCCCCATCGTACACTTTCGCCTGCGGCAGATAGAGCGGATTTTCACCTTCAATATCACGCGAGCTCATGTCATTGCCGATCGTGTATCCGGTGATCTTGCCCGTCGACGCGATCAGCAAAGTAAGTTCCGGCTCCGGCACGTTCCATTTGGAATCACGGCGAATGCGAACCTTGCCACCCGTGCCCACGACGCGCGAACCACTTGATTTAAAGAACAACTCCGGCCGGTCCGCCGAATAAACGCGATCGTAAAAATCCCCTCCTCCGGCTGATTTTGATTCTTCCATTCGCGCCTCCCGGCTGCGCCAATACGTCACGCCCGCCGCCCACACTTCCTGGCTTCCGACCGGAGCCAGCAGATCGGTTGGCAATTGGACGGATGTAAGCTGGCCAGACTTGATCCGCGCCCGCAAATCGGACTGAATATTTCCCTGGCCTAAAAGTTCATCCCATGGTGCGTGTTGAATCAGAAAAGATTTTCCGTCATCCATCACCACCGGTCCATTGGCCGTTCGATAAAGTTTCATATTTTCTCCTCAATTCTAACGCGCAATCAGACGCTCTTACTCCCTCTCCCGGTACTCCGGGGGAGGGCGGGGTGGGGGCGTTTTCTCTCCTGCTGAAATCAGCCCCCACCCTCACCCTCCCCCGGAGTAGGGTCCGTCGATTTATCTCCCGCCGCAGAATTTCACGATTCGGCCGGCACTTTCCAGTCGATCTGAAGTTTTCAGGTTCCGCC
>JBBRMF010000071.1:0-20795 GCA_038230975.1 Tepidisphaerales bacterium | reverse complement strand
CGCCGAACCGCCCCTACGCCATAGGGCTTGCCGTCGCCGGCATCATTTCATCCAGCGGATTGATCTCGACCCCCTGCACCGGTCCAAGTCGCGCGATGATAGGCGATGAAATAGTAGCGGTCGCCATGATCGCCCCGCAGATGGTGAAGATCGGCACGTAAGCTCGTGGGTCCGTTCCGCGCGAGCCGAGTAGATCGGTGAAATACCCCATCACCCACGGCCCGCACGCCGCCGCAGTGCCGGCCAAGCAGAGAAAGACACCGACCACCCGGCCGCGTAAATTCCCCGGCACGCGCTCCAGCATGGCCGCATCACTGACGGCGTAACTCCCCAGGTGGCAAGTCTGAAACAACGTCAACACGATCAACACCCCCGATGCGGCAACAAAAGGTACGCAGGCCAGCAGTGCTCCCCCCGCCGCCAGGAACAGGATCATCAAAGGCAATCGACGTTTGCCCGGGCTGATCCATACGGCTACCGGGCTCATCACGATGCTGATCAACATCATCGAACCGAGAATCGAACCGGTTTTCTGTACCGACATACCATGTGCTTTTTGCAGATAGATCCCGATTAAGGAGATCGACGAAACCCCGGCAAAATCACGGCAACCGAGCGTCGCACCGATCCACAATACGCGCCGCCGGAGTGCTTTGCCAAGCGGTGGATGAACCTGCGAAGGATTATTTTCCGTCGATCGCACTTCAGTCGCGAAAAGAAGAAACAACACGGCACAGATGATGCCAGCCACGCCCAATTCCACGAGTGGTTTTTGCCATTGCGCCAAATGCCCGAGCTGCCAGTGAGCCGTCTCGGCGCGCCAGCCGGCGTACTTGGGGCCGACGTAAAAACCCATTCCGGATCCGATACCGAGCAATCCGATCGCCATTCCCGGGGACTTTGGGTAGTGTGCAGGAACCAGCGCGTTGGCGGTGGGATGAAACAGCGTGCCAAATATACCGGCCATGAATCCCAGCACGAGCAGAAGCCAATACTGCTGAGTGAACCCCATCGCGGTGATCGCCATCGCATTGCCGAGCAGGCCAATTCCCAGCAGCATTCGCCGATCGTGCCGATCGGCCAATACACCGGCTTGAAAGCTCATCGCGCTATACGTGCAGCCATACACCGTGACGATAAACGCCACGGACTTCACACCGCTAAGATGCAGATCCGATCGAATCAGCAAATACAACGGCACCAGCATCGTCCCATAGGCATGGGTGAAAAGATGCAGCACCGTTGAAAGCGCCAGCGTGACGTGTGCGCGAAAATGGATCGATCGAGAAATCATCAGTTCACATCAGTTCATGCGGCAAAAAGTACCGGGTCGTGGAGGATACAGAAAGAAATTGAATCTGTCATTCACCGCGCAGAGTCTGCGCTTCCAAAAACAGTTTACTAAATGAGCATTTTTCAATTGCAACACCCGCGCTCGTTTTGTAGGGTACGCGGCGATCGCTTGAAGAATTTTTGGCAGACGTTTTTGCCGAATTTCAATGCCGTAAAAATGCTGACTCATGGAGGAGTAGCCATGTCTGATTCCCTACCTCACCGGGCCCCGGCAGGAAGCCGACGGTTCTGGATGACCGTGCTTTTCTTCGCCCTGCTGAATGTGGCGGCCTGGATTGGCTATCACCAATACATGATCTCGCGGCTGCATCTGCTCAGGGTCGTGAGGTTCAATCCCGGACACCAAGCGCGCGTTGGCGCACACCCGACGTTTACCTGGGAATTCAATCTCGATGTAAGCCATGCCCCAAACCAGGACGGGCGCGTCGCCATCGGTACGATCTCGCCCGCCATCCCTGGAAAATGGCTCTGGCACGATGGACACACACTTACATTTACCCCGGAAAATGATCTGCCGCGCGCCACGAAATTCGTCATCTCGCTGCCCACCGACCGCGTTCGCACGGCCGATGGAATCAGCCTCGATAAACCATTTAGCGACACGTTCACGACGGCTCCGCTGAATATCCTCACCGCGCGCCAGAGCGCGTTCGATGAAGAACATCGGCTTCTCATCGAGCTGGAGTTTGATGATTCGGTGATTCCGGCTGAGGTGATGAAGCATCTGGTTCTAAAAGATCCCGATTGGCATTTCCTGAAATTTCATTTGCAAGGCGATTCCGCGGGAAAAATAGTGCGCGTTCAGACCGATCCGCTGCCGCAGTTACGCGACCGAGACGAAGCCTTTATTTTCCTGCAGATTTCACCTGGACTTGCGGGCAATAGCGGGCCGCTTGGACTATCGGAAGAATGGATCCGACGGCTTGCCATTGCCACGGATCTGATCGCGACAGAAGCCGTTGCTTTCTCATCTGCCAAAGGCGACGCACAAATTCATTTAAGGTTCAACAACACCCCTGATCTGGAATCCATACGCCAGGTGTTATCGATGGACCCGCCGGTAAAATTCAATCTGGCGATGGACAATCAGAACATCACCATTGCCGGCCCGTTTACACCGGGCAATCGCTACGCCCTTAAAATCGCCAAACCACCGGTGGGCAGTGATGCAAAGAAATTTCCACGGCCTGACGTGATCAGCGCATTTATTCCGGATCGATCCCCGCAAGTATGGTTCGAGCACGCGGAAGGGTATTTGGGATCGCAAGGTAACAAGCTGATTCTCGCCCATGCGGTCAATCTGAAGAGCGTGACGGCCACCGTCACGCATCTGTACGACAACAATCTCGTAACCTGGCGGAACACGGTGTATGCACATCGCTGGGAAGATCCCCGCCCGTTCTCAAAGCCCGTTGCGACGAAAATTATTTCGCTGGCCCACGTGAAGAATCAGCCGGAAGATATTCGGCTTTCGCTCGATGAACTGCTCCCGTCCGACGCGGCGCGCGATGGCGTTTATCGAATCAGTCTTTCCACTGAATCTGGAACGGCTCACGCTTCGCCCCGGCGATATCGCGGCAACCTGCCCGAAGATGAAGACGACGCACCTTCCGAAAGCGCATCGGCCATCGTCACGCTTTCCGATATTGGGTTAACCGCCAGGCAAACCCGCGAGGGGATTCACATCTGGGCTGTTTCACTGAGCACCGTCAAACCCCTCAACGATGTAAGAGTTCGTGCCTACTCAAACAAAAATCAACTTCTCGGCGAAGTGAAAACCGATCGCGACGGCTTGGCGATTTTTGCGAATCTGCAAACCGCTCCGGGTGAGCATGCGGCCATCCTTCTGGCAGAATTGAACGACGCCGGCCCTCGACTTGCCGGCGAATCGCAACAGGCCGCGGCGCATTTGCCACCGCAGCGCGGTCTGACCTGGCTGGATCTCAATGGAACTGGAATCAATTTCGGCACGTTTGATATTGCCGGAAAATCATACCTTCGCCACGGATACGAAGCGTATGTCTATTCCGACAGAGGCGTTTACCGCCCGGGTGAAACCGTGCATCTCCACGCGATTGTGCGCGGTCCCGATTCCACTTCGCCGTCTGCATTCCCCGTTCGATGGCAGCTTCGTCGTCCCGATCTTCGCGATTGGAAAGCCCAGATCGTCAAGCTTGATGCCGAGGGTGCGGCATCGCTGGATGTTGATCTCCCGGCCGATCTGCCCACGGGTCGCTGGTCGGCCGATCTTGCCCTTCCCGGTGAGAACGGCAAGTCCGGTCAAGCCTTCGGTTCGGTCACTTTTCAAGTCGAAGAGTTCGTGCCCAATCGCATGAAGATGAAGCTGGATGTGACCGGTAAAGTGAACGTGAAAAACACGCCTCGCATTTCGATTGCCGACGGTGGAATCACGGCTCAGATCCAGGCGGACTATTTATTTGGAAAGCCCGTCACCGAACGTCCGGCGACTTTAATGGCGAGAATCGAGCCCGCCATTTTTTCATCGGCTCAATGGCCCGGTTGGACATTCAACGACGCGGCCAACACCGCCGAAGCGTTGGGACATCGCAAAGCCGCGGGCGGTCGAATCGAATTCAAAGAAATAACCCTCGATCAAAAAGGCCACGCGAAATGGGAAATTGATGCAGACGTACTGCTGGCGGCTAACGAAGATGGACGGAAATCCAGGATTGCATCCAGCCCGTCAGAATTCGCCGGGCCATGGCAACTCACATTCTTTGGTTCGGTGACCGAAGCAGGCGGGCGTGCTGTAAACGCAACCGGTTCGGTGGATGTCGACCGGATGCGGTACTACATCGGGATTCATTCCGCAAAATCGTCGATCGCACCGGGCGATTTAATGGCTGTTGACATTCGGTGTGTAGCGCCCAATGGCCAGGTCAATCCGATCGACGGTCAATTTAAAGTGCAGTTGTATCGCGATACCTGGAACACCTCGCTCGTCTATTCGGACGGCCAATATCACTACAATTCGACGCGCAAGTTGGAAAAAGTCGGCGAACCATTGCATGCGGTCATCGCGGCCGGATGCGGAACTTTCACCGCGACCCCGCGATTGAGCGGCAACTATGTCATTGTCATTGAAAGCAGCGAAACCGGCTGCACCACATCGCAGTCGTTTCTCGTCCGCAATGGCGCGTGGGAAGACAACGTCAGCCGCGAACATCCAGAGCAATTAGAATTGGTGATCGCAAAACCGCCGATAGGATTCGTCAAAACGGCGCGAGAAATCACCCGCCAGTTCGATGCCTTCATGCTTTGGCGCTTTTGGCATGGGCATCCCCTGCTTTCTCCGACCGCTGCAAATTTTCGTCCGGGAGAGTCGGTGGAAGTGATCGTTCGTTCACCTTTTGCCGGTCGACTGTTGCTGTCCGTCGAAACCGATTCGGTTCTCAGCACGCAAGTGATTGACATGCCGGCCTCGCAGATGGCAATCCCAATACGACTGCCCGAAAACTGCTTTCCAAACGCCTATGTCACGGCAACCGTCATCCGCGCCATCGATCCAAACGTGAAATGGCAAACGCATCGCGCGTTTGGAATCGCTCGCCTTCCGATCGATAATCTCGATCGCCGCCTGAATGTAAAAATGATCGTCACTTCGGAAACCCGGCCGGGGAACACGCTGCCGGTGGATTTGAAAGTAACCGATGCCAACGGCCACCCCGCCGCCAACGCCGCCGTCACCCTGGCGGCGGTCGATGAAGGAATTCTTTCGCTCACCCACTTCACGACGCCTGACCCCTTTTCTTTCTTTACTGCCGCGCGCGCTCACGGTGTGCGCTGGTCGGATCTTTACAGCCATCTCATGCCCGAAATAGCCAGGGCCCAGGGCGCGAGCCCTGTTGGGGGTGACGGTGACGCTGAGATCACGCCGCGTCACCAGACATCCATCACCGCGCATCGGGTGCGGTCCGTAGCGCTGGTCACGTCGATCTTGCATACCGATTCCAATGGCAACATCCACACGGATTTCCAAGTGCCCGAATTCACCGGCCAATTGCGCCTGATGGCCGTGACTTACACCGGCAGGTCGTTTGGGTCTTCACAAGAACAGGTGTTCGTCCGGTCCCCTTTGCTCGTGCAGAGCAGTTGGCCGCGGTTTGCAGCCCCGGGGGATCGGTTTACCGTTCCACTGGTGGTGTTCAACAACACGAAATCGCCAGGCAGCGCTGAAGTTAAGATGACGATCGATCCGCAAACCGCAGGCGAAACGACTGCGTTGCTTCGGTTCGATAAAGCCAAAGAGGGAGTACTGATCGTAACTGCTCCAATGATGGCTCCCGGCGGGCAAACCACCCTGTGGTTTGACGCGATCGCCGCCACTCGCAGTGGTGTTGCCCGTGTTCGTTTACAAGCCACGATGAACGGTGAGTCCTATCGCGAGACCCTCGAGTTACCGATACGGCCCGCCAGCCCGGCGATTTCAGTCGGTGGATACGCCGTCGCCACACCCGCAGAACCGGTGCGCATTGCCGTGGTCGATGGGATGACTGACGGCACGGGTGAAATGAAGATCCGTGCAGCGCCATTTCCATCGCTCGAATTGCCGCGCGGAATCGAATATCTGGACCGTTACCCGTATGGCTGCGCGGAACAAACCACCAGCGCCTGTTTCCCACTGGTTGCGCTGGGCGATCTCGGTCCGCAAATCGCGCCGGGGGTCTTCGGACGCGATCGTGTTGAACTGAAGTTGCAAGCGGGTATTACCCGGCTCATCGGCATGCAAACCTCCGAAGGGGGTCTGTCCATGTGGCCGGGTTCAAACCAACCCACCTGGCCCTGGGCAAGCGTGTACGCGGCTCATTTTCTCATCGAAGCCAAGGCCGCTGGTCATCGGATCCCGGAGGATTTCGACTCCCATCTAATGGCCTATGTTCGCACGCTGCTCAATCAGTCGACCGACAAACCCGAAATCGTGGAAGCCCAAGCCTATGCCTGCTACGTGTTGGCGTTGGCTGGAAAACCGGAACGATCGATCATGAGTCGATTGACTGAAATCATCAACACTCAGAAGCCCGAACGAGCCGGGTATGTACCCATCGCGACCGAGGCCCGGTTTCATCTGGCCGCGGCATGGTTGGCGGCGGGTCGGCGCGACCTGGCATCCGGGCTGATTCCACAGACGCTTCCCGCACCGCGATCGCAGCGCCAGCTTTTTGGCAATGTCGGTTCACCCGTCCGCGATCGAGCGGTGCTCCTTTGCACCTTGCTGGCGATCGAACCGGAGCATCCGGCCATCCCGGCGATGGCGCAACAAATCGCCGATGCCGGTAAGCAGCGCGGTTGGCAAAGCACTCAGGATGCCGCGTTCGCCGTCATTGCTCTCGGAAAATATGTGCGACAGATGAAAACCACCGAACCCTATGAAGGCGCGAAACTGTATGTGGACGGCGAGAAACTTGTCGCCGAAACTACCGCCGGCAAACCTCTGGCGAGCGATCCACCGTTTGCCGCGCAATCAAAATTCGAGCTTCGCATCACGGGTTCACCGAAGGCAAAAGCGTATGTCTACTGGCTGCAAACTGGCGTTCCGATCAAACCGCCAGCCGATGAAGATTCCGGTTTGAAAATCCGCCGTCGTTATCTGAATGCCAAAGGTGAACCACTGATCGACTGGACGGTGCGTAGCGGTGATCCGGTGCAAATCGAATTGACGATCGAATCGATGACGGCACTGGAAAATATCGTGATCGACGACCTGCTCCCCGCCGGTTTAGAAATTGAGAACGCGCGGCTTGAGACAACCGCCGATCATCGGCAGCTCGAACAAAAAGCCACTCTAACCTCGCCACTATTCGAACAAACCAAGTTGGATATTCGCGATGATCGACTGATTGTTCTGGGCTCGCTCAGCGGCGCGGGGATGGGTCGGTTCACGTACCTTGCCCGGGCCGTAACCCCGGGAACCTTTATCGTGCCGCCGGTACGCGGTGAATGTATGTACGACATTGGAGTCCACAGTATTTGGGGCGGTGGAAAAAGCCTAAAGATCACAGGCCGTACAGAAACTGAAGTAGCGAGATCTCAACGTTAGTATTGCCATGAAGCCGAATCGAATTCTGGATCATCTTCGGCGCATCCATGCGATCAGGCATGGCGTGGTTGTATTGGTTGCGCTGCCAATCTTGATGTTTCTCGCGTTTCAAGCGGCCGTCGCGTGGTGGCCATATCCGAGCGGGATCGAGGGTTCACCGGCGAACGGCACGTTCATCCTCGATCGCAACGGCGTTCCGATGGCGGCTCGCGTCGCATCAGACGGGCAATGGCGCATCGCCCTTTCGCCGGACCAGATCAGTCCCCATTTGCTCCGCGCGATGGTGGCCGTTGAGGATGCTAGATTCCATGAGCATGGCGGGGTGGATTGGAAATCAGCCCTGGGTGCGATTTGGCACGATGTGCGTCACCTTCAAATTCACCGTGGTGCAAGCACGCTGACGATGCAGTTGGAACGGCTCCGCGATCCGAAACCGCGCACCATTTTCAACAAGTTTGAGCAGGCAGTACGAGCCAAACAGCTGGAGCGCCGTGCGACCAAAGACACGATCCTCGTCGAATATCTGAACCGGGCACCGTTCGGAGGAAACCTGATTGGCGCAGGGGCGGCCAGTTGGCGATATTTTGGCAGGCCGTGTCGCGATTTGAGCCTGGCGGAAGCGGCGTTGCTCGCCGGCCTTCCACAGAATCCCAATCGCCTGCGCCCCGATCGTTACATCGCGGCGGCGACGGCGCGGCGAAATCATGTGCTGGATCGAATGCGATATTTAGAAATGATCGACGCCAAACAATTCGCAGATGCCCGGCTGGAATCGGTCACGGCCGTGTGGCATCCGCTTCCGCAGGATGCTGATCCAGATGCGCTTCCGACGTACGACACCCTCGCCGCGCGGTACCCCGGGCAAGTCATTCGCACAACGCTCGATCTGGAAATCCAGCGACGCGCCACAAAACTGGCTCAAGCCCAAATAAAAACGTTGAATATTGCGGGCGTGGCGGCAGCTGTGGTCGTATTGGACACGCAAACCAGTGAGTGCCTTGCCGCAGTGAGTTACCAGTCCATTGATACAAAAGGACCACACCGCAGTGTTGATTTAACGCGCGGTTCACGCTCAACCGGTTCCACGCTCAAACCGTTTATCTATGCTGCGGCGTTCGAGGCGGGAATTTGTTCCCCAAAAACCATCTTGCTCGATTCACCGGCTGCGTGGGCCGGATACGCACCGGGGAATTACGACCGCGGTTTTCGCGGGCCGATGCCCGCAGCCGATGCGTTGGCAGAGAGCCGCAATATTCCGGCGCTGGTTATCCTGGGGAAAGTTGGCGTGGAGCGCGCCGTCGGCATCCTGGAATCTTTCGGGTTTAACACGATTGCGCGCGGTCATCGAAATTACGGACTATCGCTGGCGATCGGGGGCGCCGAGGCAACCCCTGTCGAACTTGCCGAGGCATACGCGACCCTTGGCCGCGGTGGGATCTGGCGGCATGTGGTTTTTGTTCGCGAAGAAGCGATGACCGACCGACGGGTGATGCAAAGCCGGGCATGCTGGCAAGTGATCGCCGCCATGAGTGCATCGCCGCGAACGCGCGCTATTTCCCCGGAAGCTGCCTCGTTGGAAGTGGCGTGGAAGACCGGAACAAGCAGCGGTCATCGCGACGCATGGTGCGCGGCCATAACACCGCGATTTACGGTCGTTGTTTGGATCGGCAATCCGCAGGGTGAAGCGGCCGCGGCGCTCGTCGGGTTGGAAGCGGCGGCACCATTGGCACTGCGGCTCATTGCCAGCCTTGACACCGTAGTTGCCAATTGGCCAAAAATACCCGCCGCAGAGATCACTTCAGAGCGACAGGCAGGAGGTACATTCATCGCCGCCAGGAGCGTCTCATCGCTCGTCATCACTTCCCCACGACCCGATGAGCAGATCGTTCTGAATCCAGAACTGTCGGCCGATCGACAACAAGTATCGCTCGAAGCCTCTACCGACACCTCCGGGGTCTGGTGGTTTGTCGATGAATCCCCGGTGGGCCGCGAGCGCCGGTTGTGGTGGGCCCCTATTCCAGGATCGCACCGCATTCGAGTGGTCAACGGGGAAGGACGCGCGGCATCCATTGACATTCACGTGCGATTCATCCCCCGAGAATCTCCTCAGACTCGATGATCTTCTTACACAATTCCGCCAGGCTGACCCGACGTTTTTGACTTTCCGATTGCAGTCGCTTGTGTGCTTCGGGCTCATCGAGGCTTAGCCGTTTCATGAAAATGCCCTTTGCTTTTTCGACAAGTTTTCGGGTTTCGAGGGTTTGGGCGAGGTGGTCTTTCTCCATGCGGAGTCGTTCCTGATCCTGAAAGCGTTGGGTTGAAATCTCGATCTGTGCGGCCATGGCTTCGGGGCTGGTGGGTTTGATAAGGTAGCCGAAGACCCCCGCGTCGCCAGCGCGGTTGATGAGTTCCTTGTCGCTGAAAGCGCTCAGCACGATCATCGGACATCGCCGTTCTTTGAGAAGTTCCCTGGCCAGTTCAAGACCATCTTCTTCACCGAGTCGGATGTCGAGGAAAACGAGATCGGGTTGTTTGTCGAGGTAGAGCAGGCGGGCCTCGGCCGCGTTGGCGGCGTGACCAATGACCGTGTGACCGAGTTTCGATAGCTGAGCGCGTAGCCCCATTCCAACGATTGTTTCGTCTTCAATAATCAGAATGCGAAGGGGCTCGGGGCGACGGACGGGTTCTGGCATGTTAAATCCTTGAGCAATTCATTCCAAAGCCGAAAATCCAGGGGGTTCTATTGACGGATGTAACCTCAACTGCGGGTTGAAAGTTCAGCTTCATTGTCGCCAATCGGGAACTGTACGCGAGCATCACTGCCACCGTCATCGCGTTGCACGAACGAAAACGTGCCCCCCAATTCGCGCGTGACAAGCCCGTCGACGAGAATCAACCCTAATCCACCGGCTCCCACGCGTTCGGGCCGAGATTCCGACGCATTACCAATGAACGATTCAATCCGGTCAGCTGTTGCCAGTGAAGTGGATGAATTTGATCGTGGAGTCGCCACACTTTCCGAGGGCAGAGTACTCGCACTTTCACCCGCCAAAACGAGCGAAGGTTTGGCATGGCGTCCGTAGTCTACCACTTCCAGGATAACCTGGCGTACTTTTTTTGAAGATCCGACAACGGTTTTAGGGGTTGGCACCGAAGCGCGGATTTTGACGATCCCCGTGCAGCCCGTTCCATGAAGAATGGCATTTGAACAAAGTTCATGAAGTACCATCGCCAAACTCACGGCTCGGTCCGTTCGCAACAATACGTTGACATTCTCCATTTCCGTTTGAATTTCGACGCCAGGCGGCTTGACCACAGACAAGGAGGGAATCATTTGCGCAACCAGTTCCACGATTGAAACGCGATCAACTCCTCCGACAAACAGATCGTGCGTGCGAGCCATGGTGCGAATGCGATCGATCGCGCGGTTAAGCCATTGCTTTGCCGTCGGCGAAAGATCGGGTTCATCGAGAGACAGCAGCGTGATAATGCTCGCCAGATTATTTTTGACGCGATGATTCAATTCGCGAAGAAGCATGGTCTTGGCTTCGGCATCTTGTCGGGTCTGGTCGAGAAGTTGGGCGTTCTCCACTGCGGCCGCAGCGCGGGAGGTAAACATCTCCGCCAAATTCAACTGTTCCGATCGGAATGGCCCCGCAGCGTGACGAATCAACACGAGCGTTCCCATTACCTGACCGCCCGTGCGAAGCAACGGAACGTAAACAACACTTCCGACGTCAAGTTGATCGCGAAACACCGGATGCGTGCCCGGGTGGTTTTTGGCATCCTCGACAATCAACATCCGGCGAGTCGCGCGGACGATTTCGCTGTTCGTTCCTTTTCGGAAGAAAATCTTACCGATGAAATCCGCTCCGTGTGGGCGGGTGATTGCGGCCACAATCGATCGATCCTCATCATGCGCGAGCGTCAACATGCACAGATCGACATCGAGCACACCGGGAGCCAATTCGGCGATAATTTGCATGGACTCCTGTAACGAGGATGCCTGATACACTGCCGCGTTTACGGCAAAAATCGCTTCTCGATGCTCGAACATTCGTTGTTGATTGCGCAGCGCATCGGCGATCCGTTTGTACAGCTCGGCATTGCTGAGAATGACGGCCGCCTGACTGCCAAGCAGCTTTGCCAGACGCCGTTTGCTATCGTTAAATAGTTGCGGTGCCGTGCTCGTGGCGAACAACAAACCTAATAGCCGGCCGTTCACGTGCAGCGGAAGCACGATCATCGAACCGGCTCTAAACCGCTGAAGGGCCGAGCTATTCACGGTGCCGCGGTATTGCAACGCATCTTCCAGGAATGCGGCCTCGCGCGTTTCCAAAACCTTCTGGCACACGGGTAGTTCATCAACGGTGTATTGAATCGGTTGCTTCTCGGCAAATTCCCCGGCGAGTGCGACAATCTTCAATGTTCGAGATTCTGGTTCCAGGATAGCGATTCCGGCCCGCTCCATTTCGAGCAGATCGCATGCCGCCGTCGCAAGCTGATCCAGCGCGGTTTGAGGCGCATCAATTCGGGCGCTGATCGTGGTGGTGATCTCCGTCAGCTTTTCAACGGCCAGCAGATGCTGTCGGGTTTGATCACGCTGCAAACGGCGTGAGCGGAGCGATTGGAAAATCAATCCGGCTATCGGCAGCCCGACGAACAGCCCGCGCGCCAACGCCCAGAATCCGATACTCCCGGTCGGCCATGTAAACTCAACCCACAGGGTAACTAGAACAAAAACGAGCCCTGAAATAAGGGCCGGGCCGAGTGTAGGCGGCAACCCTGTTGCGGGGAGAGATCGGGCTTTCGTCCGCCGGAGTACAGTATCTTCCACGGTGAACGAAACTTCTGAATGGGAATTCGGAACACTCAATTAATGGCAGCTCCAGAAATTCAAATCCGAGCGGAGTAAAAAAACCCACGGAGCAAACTCCGTGGGTATTTGATATTGATCGAAGTCCAGCAATCCTGGAAACGCAGCGTTGCTGGACTATTTCTTTTTATCCTTATATCCCGAATCCCCGAGCATTTTGGCGGATTCGCGAATGCTGTCGATCATGGCTTGCACTTTGCCGTCCTCGATCGCCATCTGATCTTTCCAATGCATGCCAAAATTCTTCGGATCTTCGCTCCACTCCATTTTGACATACGGCTTGGCGCGATCGCTGCGAATGGTCGACAACAGTTGAACCATTGACTGAATGACCGAATTCAATTGTCGACTATCCGCGGTGAGTGACCAGCTTTGAATGGAACCCGAGACGGCGATCCACATATCCCCTGCGGGAACGCCGTGTTGTACGCGGGAGAATATATCGTCAAGCCCGGCCAGCAACGAGTCACCACTGACAGGGAGATGAGCGTAGAGCTCTTTGCGATAGTGAAGGGCATACTGATTTTCGCTGGTGACCTGGTCGGCCGAGGCGCTAAGGCTTGAATTGATTTCCCCCATTTTCTCCCTCTTCATCATGCCCATGCGATTTAGATTTCGTGTCAACTGCGTACGATCAAGCCCAGGGTGACTGACCAACTCTGGGGCTCTGCGGTAGACCGCTATCGCCCGCGGGACGAACTCTTCTGAAAAACGACCGGAGACTCCCGAAAGCAGTTGCCATTTCACGTAGGAATCCATGCGACGGTCGGAACTGAGTGAATGCTCGAGTGCCGCCAGAATTGCATCCGGAGTGACATCCGCCGAGGGTTTCTCGACAAAGTAGTCGCTCTTCTCCCGCAGTTTTCCGGTTTTGTCCTTCAGACCGGCGGTGGCCTCTTTAACCAGTGCCGCAGTTGCATTGGTAACGGCCGCAGTTGCCTTGGGATCAGGCGTGATGGGCTTTTTGAGTTCCGCCTTTTTGACCTCTGCCGCGCACGCAGGCGTTGCGACCTGCGCAGACACCATAAGCGCCAGAAATAACCCAGTGGGAAACACCCACGATCCGCGATATAAACGGCGTTCTGCCATAGTCGAGCTCCAAGACATCACCCGCTCAACGAATGATACCCGAAAACGTTTGCAACGTGAGAAAAAACCTCCGTTTCAGGAAATGTTCTCAATCTCGCAAACACGCATTAGACGCCGGCCAGCGCAGCTTCAGGTTCGCGCTTCGCCTTGGCCGCGTTCTCTTCAAGCAACTCGTCAAACTCATTGAGCTTTGCTTCGATCACGCGCGGCTGAACGAGCTCATTCACAACGACCTCCTGCGTCTTTAATCCGTTACCGGTGATGCTCACCACGATAGACTCATTCCGTGGAATCCGACCACTCTGAATCAGTTTCATGGCCACCGCCAGCGTCGTGCCTCCGGCGGGCTCCGTCCAGATGCCTTCGAGCTTGGCGAGCAATTTAATCGCATCGACAATCTCGCGATCCGTGGCGCTTTCGCCCCAGCCGTGACTGTCACGCACCACGTTGGCGGCATAATAACCATCGGCCGGGTTGCCGATCGCGATGCTCTTGGCAATGGTGTTTGGCTTTTGCGGTTCGATGATGTCCGAACCGCTTTGAATCGCCTTGACCACCGGATTGCAACCCGCTGCCTGAGCCGAATAAATTTTCGGCTTGTTGTCTTCGACTAGACCGAGCTCGATGAATTCTTTGTATGCCTTGTAAATCTTCGGCAAAATCGTCCCGCCGGCGGTGGGCACGATCGTGTGCTGCGGCAGTTTCCAACCCAGTTGTTCGGCGATCTCAAAACCGTAAGTCTTTGCGCCTTCCGTATAATAGGGACGCAGGTTGACGTTCACGATCGCCCAGCCGTATTTGTCCGCAATCTCCGTGCAGAGGCGATTGACATCATCATACGTGCCGCGAATTCGAACGACGGTCGGTCCAAAGATCAATGAGCCTAAAACCTTTCCCTGCTCCAGATCATGCGGAATCATCACGAAGCAACGCAGTCCCGCCTGAGCCGCATGTGATGCCACACTGTTTGCCAGATTGCCTGTCGATGCACACCCGACGGTATCAAAACCGAATTCCACTGCTTTGCTGATCGCGACACTGACAACGCGTTCCTTGTACGAATACGTTGGGTAATTGCACGAGTCGTCTTTGATCCAGAGTTGTGGGCAACCCAGTTCCTTGGCCAACCGATCGGCGCGCTTCAAAGGCGTGAACCCGGAATGAAATCCCGTCACCGGGCGATCGACAGGCAATAAATCCTTATACCGCCACAGACTCTTCGGGCCGGCTTCGATGGATGCGCGAGTGACTTTCCCCTTCATGCTCGCGTAGTCATATTCAACTTCATAAGGCCCGAAGCACGCCTCACACACATGGACCGGCGAAACCGGCACCCGATGCCCGCATTCTTTGCACTTCAAACCAAGAACGTAGCTCATTTTTTTGCTCCAAAACTGACCACACAAAAAAAGCCTCTTCCGTTAAGAAGAGGCTTCGCGTGCATGCCGGTCAGCATCTTCTTATCTCTCCAACGGAACACACGAAAAGAAGCGTGCCGCAGGCAGGAGTTAGCACCTCTGTAACAGGTTTCCCGGTTACCGGTTGCTGTGGCGTCGTCGGGCCCGAACCCTCGACCACTCTGGATAAGAGACGATCTTTAATTGTTGGATTGATTTGTAGTCATCTTCCGCGAATATGTCAAGATTTAATCGAGAATTGCATCACCGCCGCCCCTTGCTGAAATCCCGTGAAATCCTATACTCCCTGATTCAATCTGCGGCGGTGTTTCAGGCTCTGATCGTCGCGGATAGGCGGATTTCCCTGCGGTTTTCATCGCGGTGCCGCTTCCCCCAAGTTGATTTTCAACGAACTTTCAGGGTCAATCGAAGGAGTTTCGGATCATGCTCAAGCAGAATGCCAAGGTCACCAAGAAGGGCGCGGGTAAGAGTTCCGCCAAGGCCGCTCCCGCAAAGGGAAAGGCTGTAAAACGCGTCTACTTCTTCGGCAACGGTAAAGCCGAAGGCAATGCCGGCATGAAGGATCTGCTGGGCGGCAAAGGTGCCAACCTCGCCGATATGACCCTCGTCCCGCTCCCCGTTCCCCCGGGCTTCACCATCACCACCGACACCTGCGGCGATTACAACGACGCCGGCCAGAAGCTTCCGCCCGGATTGATGGACGAGGTTCGCGCCAACATTGCCCGCGTCGAAAAAGCCACCGGCAAAAAGTTCGGTGACCCGGCCAATCCTTTGCTCGTCGCTGCCCGATCGGGTGCCAAGATGTCAATGCCTGGCATGATGGACACCGTGCTTAACATCGGTTTGAGCGACGCTGCCGTCGACGGTATCGCCAAGCTCGCCGGTAATGAGCGCTTTGCCTACGACAGCTATCGCCGTCTGATCAACATGTTCGGCGACACGGTCATGGGCGTTGACCATCACTTCTTTGAACACGAACTTTCTGAAGTAAAAGCCCAGCGCGGCGTCCGCCAGGATACGGACCTCGATACCGCCGCCTTGAAGGAAGTCGTCGCTCGTTACAAAGCGGTTTATAAGAAGCATGTCGGTGCGGAATTCCCGACCGATCCATTCATTCAGCTTCAACTTTCGATCGAGGCCGTATTCAAGTCGTGGATGGGTGATCGCGCGATCAAGTATCGCGAACTGAACGAAATCCGCGGTCTTCGCGGAACGGCCGTCAACGTGCAGTCGATGGTGTTCGGCAACATGGGCGATGACTCAGCCACTGGCGTGGCCTTCACCCGTAACCCCGCGACTGGCGAGAATAAGTTCTACGGTGAATTCCTCGTCAATGCCCAGGGCGAAGACGTCGTCGCCGGCATCCGCACCCCCATCCCCTGCGAACGCATGGGCGAGTGGAGCAAAAAGAGCTGGAAAGAATTGCTGGCGATCAAGGATGTTCTGGAAGCCCGCTACAAAGATGTCCAGGATTTCGAGTTCACGATCGAAAAGGGCAAGCTGTACATGCTTCAGACGCGTAACGGCAAGCGCGCCACCGCCGCCGCCGTCAAGATTGCGGTCGACATGGTCAAGGAAAAGCTGATCGACGAGAAGACTGCCATTCTCCGCGTCGACCCCGCATCACTCGATCAATTGCTCCACCCCACTTTTGATCCGAAGGCCACCCGCAATGTGCTCACCAAGGGCTTGAATGCCTCGCCCGGCGCAGCCGTCGGTAAGATCGCCTTCACCGCCGAAGAAGCCGAAAACCGCGTGCAGAACGGCGAGATCATCATCCTGGTTCGTCGCGAGACCGAACCGGCAGACATCGGTGGCATGCACGTTTCCGAAGGTATTCTCACCAGCACCGGTGGCAATACCAGTCACGCCGCCGTCGTGGCCCGTGGCATGGGTACCCCCTGCGTGGCCGGCGCGAGCGATGTCATCATCGACATCAAAGCCCGCACCGTCACGATTAAAGGCAAAGTCTTCAACGACCAGAGCTGGCTCAGCCTGGATGGCGGCACCGGTGAAGTGATGGAAGGCCAAGTCCCCACCGTTGAAGCGAGCCTTAGCGGTCCGTTTGACACGATCATGAAGTGGGCCGACAAGTATCGCACACTCACGGTTCGCACGAACGCCGACAGCCCGCACGACGCCGAAGTGGCTCGCAACTTTGGTGCCCAGGGCATCGGCCTGACCCGCACCGAACACATGTTCTTTGACCCCGAACGCATCCACAACATGCGAGAGATGATTCTGGCCGGTAAGGAAGACGTCGAAGGCCGTAAGAAGGCTCTCGCCAAATTGCTCCCGTATCAGCGCGCCGATTTCATCGGCATCTTCAAAGTGATGAAGGGCCTGCCGGTCACCATCCGCCTGCTCGATCCACCGTTGCACGAATTCCTCCCGCACGGTGAAAAGGATCAGGCCGAACTGGCCAAGAGCCTCGGCATGACTCTGGAGCAGGTGAAGACCCGCGTTCAGCAGTTGCATGAATCCAACCCCATGCTCGGCCATCGCGGTGATCGTCTGGCAATCACCTACCCGGAGATTCTGGAGATGCAGGTTCGGGCCATCATCGAAGCCGCCTGCGAATGTAAAAAGGCCGGCGTGAAGGTTCTGCCGGAAATCATGATCCCGCTCGTCGGCACGAAGGCCGAACTGGACTACCTGAAGAAGTTCACCGTTGATACCGCCAACGCCGTCATGAAGGAAATGAAGACGAAGGTCGACTATATGTACGGCACGATGATCGAGGTACCCCGCGCCGCGATCACCGCCGACGAAATCGCCGAAACCGCCGAGTTCTTCAGCTTCGGCACGAACGACCTCACCCAGATGACCTTCGGCTACAGCCGCGACGATGCCGGCAGCTTCCTGCCCGAGTACGTCACCAAGGAAATCCTTCCCCGCGACCCGTTCCAGAGCCTGGATATCGGCGGCGTCGGCAAGCTGATCTCCATGGCCGTCAAGCTCGGTCGTGGTGTCAAGAAAGACCTCAAGTGCGGCATCTGCGGTGAACACGGCGGTGACCCCAAGTCCGTCGAGTTCTGCCATACCGTGGGCTTAAACTATGTCTCCTGCTCACCCTTCCGCGTGCCAATCGCCCGATTGGCCGCCGCCCACGCCGCGATTAAGGAATCGCAGATGGGGAAGGCGAAGAAGAAGTAATCCTGGTCAAATAAGCTCAAATCTGATGCCCGGCTCCCTGTGGAGCCGGGCATTATTTTTTGAATCGACAGCTTTGAATTGTTAAATTGATGCCCAACTCAAAGGAGGGAATATGGAAGACGATCATCAGAAGAATGGAAACGAACGGAAGCCGGCAGGTCAACTGAAGCTCAGCAACGCGCTATGGCCATGGGCGATAAGTGGGTACGCCATTTATCAATTGGTGTCACCGGGCCATTTGTCCATGAGCTTGATTGTTTGGAATTGTCTGATTTTGGTTGCCGGATTGCTGATGGCATTGGCCGTAGTAGCGGGAAAAGCGATGGCGGGTCCGGAAGGAGCGGCCAAGGGTATCGACAATGTGTATCGTGATATGTATGCAGATGTAAAACATGCCCGCCGAAGGGTCGACGAAACAACGATCAAGGCCTATCGGCTCGATCTCGGTTTTTACCAGCGCTCAACCGAAGCGCTCGAGGAATTGCGCTTCAAAAGGGTCGCCGATTTTGTGGATGTGCATCTCGAAGAATCCGTCAAATGGAGCCGCGCAGTGATACGGTGCTTTCTAAGCATTGATGGGACCGCGATGGCAGGAGTATACGACATTCATTTTTATAGCTGGCAGCGCGTGATGCAATGGGTCGGATTGCTTGCCAGAGACCTGCGCACGGTTGAATTTGAATCAGAACTCTCGGACGGTTCATTTGTTTCAACGTCCAATGCCACCGGGGCTGAAAAAGCGTCGGAATTTCCAGGAATTTCACGGCAGTTTCTGTCAAAGAATTCAACGCCTGCCGAGTTATACGCCGCACATTGCGCGCATCTTCAGCGGGTTCTTTCGGAGAAGCCGGGCATTCTGCCGTACAGTTTCAAGTCGTTCGATGAACTCTGCGCCGCACAGGACCGGCAGAATCAGTTGAAGAGCCGGCACCGCAATTCGCTTGCCTTCGATCCCGCCGCAGATATCGCGCGTATCAATGGTAAACCGCTCACCCCCGACCAGCAGGCAATGGCTGAGGAAGCCGCGGAAATACATGCGCGGCGAATTCGAGAGGAGGCGAGACAGAAGAAGTAGTTTCCTGCGGCTTGGTTACACACCGCGATTCCGCGACGGAATGCGATCGACCCGAGGAGCGGACGGCAGAAATTGCAATGTGATTGAGTTTTGTAGGGTGGGCGTACTCGCCCACCATCCGTGTCACTCGGCAAATCCGTGGGCGAGTACCCCCACCCTACATCCTGCAAATATCTGATCCGGCGATACACCAAACTGAAAAATGCACTAGTGTCATTCTTCTTGGCGTCGCGGGGAATGCGCGACAATCCGGCATCTTCGATCAGTTCGGACAATCGTGCAAAATCATCTTCTGGAACCACCACAAATCGCTTGCCTTTCGAGTTCGTCCAGATTTCAGATTTCAGTTTCAGCATGCAGCCTCCAATTCATCTTCGTTCATATGCTTCTGATCGATATACGATCCGGTGTACAATTAAACGCTTTCCTTGCGGTTCAAACAGCACAAGCCAGCCGCCAACGCGCAATCGCCAGCCTGGCGAATAATCAACCAAACGCTTTACATCTCCTGTCATGTCATCGCATATCGCGTCAAGCTTTTTCTCAATCCGGCGGGATATCTGCGGCGTCAGGTGTTTCAAGTCGCGCAATGCCTTCGGCCGAAACTCTATCTCATAACGCATGATGTTTCTCGTATCATAATATGAGAGCCACATTTGTTGTCACGTCACCGGTTCATCAAATTAAATAGCAAAAAAGAAACCCCTGCAAAAACAGGGGTTTCTTCAGCATCAGTATCAATCCATCAGCCTTTACGTTACCGGTAAAACTCGATGATCAAATTCATATTCACTTCAAACGGAACATCTTCCGGATTCGGGGCCTGCGTGACTTTGGCGGTCAGTTGGGCGGGGTTCCATTCGAGCCAGGCAGGCACGTTATGGCCGGCGTTTTGTTCCATGTTGTCGCGGATGACCTTGTGAAACTTTTCCTTGAAGGTGATCACGTCGCCGGGTTGGCAAAGGTAGCTGGCGATGTCGGTTTTGCGACCGTTCACGCTGACATGTCCGTGGGCGACGATCTGCCGGGTGGCCCAGATCGTGCGGCCAACACCAAGACGACGGCAGACATTGTCCAGCCGAACTTCCAGGATCTGCATCATGGAATTGGCCGTGTTGCCTTTGGAGCGCTTGGCCATGTCCATGTAGCGGCGGAACTGCTTTTCCATTACGCCGTAATGGAAGCGGAGCTTTTGTTTTTCGCAAAGACGAACACCGTACTCCGTATTGCGGCGGCCGCGGTAGCCGTGCATGCCTGGGAGGGTGAGTTCTTTGCCCGTGTGCTTTTGAATGTCAGCGATCGGAACGCCAACGCGACGAGAGAGGCGGACCTTTGGTCCGGTGTAACGGCCCATGAGACAACTACTTTCCACGGGCAACGAGAGCCCGCTCAAAACAGGCGCGGCAGATTCAAATCTGAATCCGTCTTACACGCGTTCGCGACCCCCATGGTTTTGAGGCATGGGGGCCGGTTCACCACCGCGATCCATGATTCGATCGCAGTAGGTGAGTGAAGCAGTATATGAAAATGCGGCGGGAGTACAAGTGATGTCTCGGAACGCCCAGTGCATTGTCACACAAATGTTTTAGGGTAAATGTCGTGCGATTTACCCTAAAATCATTGTGTGACAATCCCCTAGATCATCGCGGCTGAAGTTCCATCGCATTAAATTGTGAGCGGCTTGCCTTTGTATGTCCACTTGAACGCCTTGGCCATCGTGTTGTTGAAATATTCGATGAAGGTCAGCAACTTCTCGCGCAGATCGACCGT
>JBBRMF010000070.1:0-20846 GCA_038230975.1 Tepidisphaerales bacterium | reverse complement strand
TGCTCCCAACTTCGGAAGTGTTCCCTCACCGGAGATATGCGAGACATTCCGAAGATAGACAAATGAAAATCTTCCGCGCGGAAGAAGCACGATCGCGTCTACTGTCCAATCTTTGTGAACGACGAGAGACTCGGGATCTTTGATCGCGAATTTCGAACCGTCGTTCATGTGGAGCGTGAACGGCCTGAACGGGTCGGCGTTTTTGAAGTCTCGAAGTCTTTCCGCTGTCATATACGCTCTCCCGTACGGTGCCCCAAATCAGTCAGTTCGTCGGCAGTTCGTCAGGACTCATCGTAATGATCATGCCGACTTTCATGAGGTCGGCTTTCGCCAAAACTTTTTCGGCTATTGCCCAAACCATTTCTTGTCGTTCAGGATGTCCCATTCCATCGAACACTTCGTCTACCACCACGAAGCGGTAGCGATCGTTGCGGATCGGTTCATGATCGATCCGCGATTTTGGTAGCTTCTCCTCAAGGGCTTTGCTGAGTTGAGTGACGTATTCCGGTTCCATTACACTTCTCTGAGCCATTTTTTCACCTCTTCGACAGTTTCTAGAAACGTCTTTGCTTGATCAAGCCTCGCCAATTGCGGCGAATACCTCGCGTAAACCGTCCATTCTTCGCAGACAGTCCGGAACTGACGCCACAAATCATGGCCCGATCCGGTTTTGATTCCCGACAGTTTTCGTTCAAGCTCCGGGAGAAATCCAAGCATGCCATCCAGATCGTGCCGCCGATAAATTAAGTCTCGCACTTCAGCCTCGGATTCCGACAGTTTCGCCCGATCGATATTCGGTAGAAGATTAGGGTGGCGTTCAAGCAGCAGAGCCTTAAGTAAGCACTCGATGACAAACCCGCCCATGTACATCGCTCCGTTGGCACGATCAATACGTCGAGTATCCAAGAGACACGTTGCATCACCAAAGCGCCTTTCCGCCACCGCCCGAAGTTGGCCGGGCGTTAAACGCAGTTTGGCGAAGATGTTTGTGCCGCTCGCCACGCGTCAAGCCGTCTTCATCGCCGGTTGATCCCGCATCATCCTCGCCGCGTTTTGATCCAGTTCATCGTATTGCTGCCGTGGAATGAAATCGATCAGCTTCTTCACAATGCTATCGCTTTTCATTCCCTCGGCTTCGGCGTTGAAATTCGTGACAATGCGATGCCGCAGAACCGGCAACGCCACCTGACGAATGTCTTCCGTGCTGACATGATATCGGCCTTTGAGAAGCGCCCGAGCTTTTCCGGCCAGTATCAGATACTGCGATGCGCGCGGCCCGGCTCCCCAGCCCACATATTCTTTCACGAAATCCGGTACGCCTCCTTCACTCACACGTGTGAGCCGCGTGAATTGCAGTGCGTAACGGATCACATGATCCGCAACCGGAACTTTTCGCACCGTTTCCTGCAGCGCGATCACTTCTTCACCGCTTAACACGTGTTCCAATTGAACCGTACGGCCAGCGGTTGTCAGCCGAACGATTTGGAATTCTTCATCTTCACTCGGATAACCGACGTTAATATTAAACATGAACCGATCGAGCTGCGCCTCCGGCAGCGGATATGTGCCTTCCTGCTCGATCGGATTTTGCGTCGCCAGAACAAAGAACGGCTGCGGCAGCCGGTGCATTTTCCCGCCGGCGGTCACCTGGTGTTCCTGCATCGCCTCCAATAGCGCGGCCTGCGTTTTTGGAGGAGTTCTGTTGATTTCGTCGGCCAGGATGACATTCGAGAAAATCGGCCCGCGCACGAACCGCATCGCGCGGCCGCCGGTCGTTTTATCTTCCTCGATCACTTCCGTTCCCGTGATGTCACTCGGCATCAGATCCGGCGTGAACTGAATGCGGTTAAAACTCAGTCCAAGCGTTTTGGAAAGCGTCGAGATCAACAGGGTCTTTGCCAACCCGGGAACCCCCACCAACAGCGCATGCCCACGGCAGAAAAGTGCGATGAGCAATTCCTCAATAACCGCTTCCTGCCCGACGATCACCTTCCCAAGTTCTGTTTTTAAATCGTGATACCCCTTTTGCAGCTTTTCCACCGCGGCGAGTTCTTCACCGGCGAGGGTTGTTGGCTCTGGTTGAACAATTCCGATTGGCGACATGAAAAAGCTCCTTGATCTACATGCGGTCCGGTGCGTACCTTTCCCCGAAATACGACGGGGGGACACAACGGGTTGTACCCTATACAATCAGTGCAATCCATAAGATGCGCGCTGTGCATCAAAGTTGCGACAAACTTCGATCTGATTGACTCCATGCCCGAACTCCCCGAGGTTGAAACGGTTGTCCGTACCCTAAGACCCCTTTTGCTGGGGAAAGTCATCTGCGGCGTGCGTCTTGAACGGTCGACCATTCTCGAACCTTCAGGGACGAATCTGTCGGGCCATCTCATGGACCGAACCGTTACGGATATTTTTCGCCGGGGCAAAAGGATTGTCATTACCGTCGATGATATCGATCGATTCTACGTGCATCTTGGAATGACCGGCCGCCTGACTTTCCAGCGAGCCGATGCGGAGGTGTTGAATCACACGCATCTGATATTGGAAATTAAAGAATCGCCGCATTCGCTTACCCCCCTGCGGCGCGCTGGCGTGTCCGCCTCTGATCGTTTTCAAGTTCGCTTTCGCGATCCACGAAGATTCGGTGGTATCTGGTGGCTGGGAAGCGATATCTCGCCCGACAACAAACTAGGGCCCGAGCCACTGACGCTTCGCACGAAGCTCCTCAAAACGCAGTTGGCTAAAACAAGCCGGTCGATCAAAACGGCTTTGCTCGACCAGACGTTGATCGCAGGTCTCGGGAATATCTATGTGGATGAATCACTCTTCGCGGCCCATATCCATCCACTCGTCCCTGCCAATCGGTTGAGTGATACACGGATTGCCGCGTTGAACCGCGCGATCAAATCAATTCTCAAAAAGGCGATCAATCATCGTGGGAGTACGCTGCGAGACTATCGCGATGCCAACGGGGAATCCGGCGGGTTTCAACTTCGTCACAAAGTCTACGACCGCGCGGGAAAGAGCTGTCGTGTGTGTAAAGAGGAAATTCTTCGCATCGTCCTCGGGGGACGATCCACGCACTTCTGCCCACGGTGTCAGCCTGAATCATAGATCCTCACGAATCCGCGTTCCCGGTTGGCGTTTGGTGATCCGGAATGTTCAGGCTGACTGTCGTTCCCTTCCCCGGCACCGAGTCAACCGTGAGTGTCGCGCCCAGAATATCGGCCGCCATTTTTGAGACAGGCAGGCCGAGCTTGAATCCTTGTTTACCAATTCCGGAGGATGATGAAGAGCTGAAAATATGTTCCAACTGCACGGCGGAGATGCCAGGACCATCGTCACGGATTGTGATGCTGCATCCACCCTCCGCCAGCGGAACAGCTTCGATCTTTGCCAGTCCCCCACCTCGGCGCGAGTGCTTGATCGCGTTGCCGATCAAGTTTTGTAAAATGAGCCGCAGCAGATCACGATCTGACTCAAGGCGAATCAGATCAGATACCTCAACGCTGATCTCAACGTGCCGTTCCTTGGCAATATGGCTCCAGCCTTGCACTGCTTCAACCAGAATCGATTTGACGTTCAGCACATTGAATCTGACCTGGAGTTTCCCCCGGCCAAGACGGTGCGCGAATACGAAACGGTCCATCGTGGCAACAGACTCCAGCACGGATCGCCGCATCGCTTCCAGATCCTCGGTCGACTCGGCAAACCGTGGCTCAGCGGAAAGCTCGCGCTTGAGCACTTCAACCATCAGCAAAATCCCATTCATGCCGCCGCGAAGATCATGGTTCAGATAGGTGATGTAGTTGGTTTGCAGATCATCTGCGGCCTTAAGCTGCCGAGTGAGATGATCGACGAAATTTACCACGCCTCCACGCTGAGCGGTGTCGAACACCCCGTTGAACGTAACGGCCTCCGAAGGTGTAAGACTGCGGCCGAGGGTTGCCGCCATTTCCTCAAGGATTACGCTACGCAACAGTTGGTATTCGATCAAAATTTTATTGACGTTAGACGCCTCATGAAACTGAATTTCCCCGAGCGGCTTTGACGCTTCGTCCCACTGCTGTGTCGGCACCGGTTGACCCGGCGCGAGTGTCGCGGCAATCTGCTCTAACAGTCCCGGAACATGGTCGCGTAACTGAGATAACGTCAGATCTTCCGCAGCTGGTAGAACCGCCGCGACCGTCGCCGACCAACGCTCCATAATGCGAGTCGATGCCGTTCGCAGCGCCTGGGCGATCTCGGGAAAACTTTCACTCGTCACTGCGCCAAGCGCCGGATCGATCAGCGTCGAATGGTTCATGCGGTTCTCGATTGCAGTCTTCTGTTTCTCAATTTTGAGCCCATGGGCTGAGCGGCGACAACTCGCCTGGCCCTGCGACGGAAAAACGTCTCACCGTACAACAGGCCTCTTTGACAGGATGCTACCCGCGCTTTCCAAATCGTCATATGGGAAAAACGCTCACTGAGAGCGTTTCTCAGGTTGGTGTGTAGTGGGTTCCGCGATGAGCCTGAGAACTTATTTGTGGCACGGGCTTCCAGCCTTTGCCACGAATTGATTCTCAAGCTCATCGCGGAACCTAAGGCAATCGTTTATGATTATTTACAACTACTCGTATCGAAGCGCATCGATTGGATCCAGCCGCGATGCTTTCCATGCCGGATAAAAACCGAAGACCACCCCCACCGTCGCCGAAACGACGACAGACGAAATAATCGCCGGCAGTGAGAGTGCCGTCGGCCATTTCAACAGCCAACGGACCATGAATGATGCCCCTCGTCCGAGGAGAATCCCGATCGCCCCCCCCAGCAGGCAGAGCATGATTGCTTCAACGAGGAATTGCCACAGAATATCGGTCGCCCGCGCGCCGACGGCCATGCGAAGTCCGATCTCGCGGGTGCGCTCAGTGACGCTGACAAGCATGATGTTCATGATTCCCACACCGCCGACAACAAGCGAAATAAGTGCGACGACGATCAGAAGCGTGCCGATCAGTTCCTGGGTTGCGGTCAGTGCGTTACTCAGCTCCGTCATGTCGCGAATTTGAAAATCGTCTTCGACACCGGGCCTTAGATGATGCCGTTCCCGCAACAGTTCTGTGATCTGTTTCATCGCCACTGGAATGTCCGCGCTGGAGGCAGCGGCGGCCATGATCATATTGATGTTCGTGAAACGGATCGGTTGCGGGGTGTCGGCAGCCTGGATTTGCGATTGCGCCGGGTAGAGCTGTGTTTGGGTATTGGGATAAAGGTTACTCAGCGAATTTACGGCAGTGTTGGCGGCTGAAGTTTGGGCCTGTGCCGAGGATCCCGATTCGGTTTTGCCCGACAGACGATATTTAATGGTCGTCCACGGAGCCATGACGATATCGTCCTGATCCTGGCCGAACATGCTGGCACCTTTGCGCTCCAGAACACCGACCACGCGTATCGCCACGCTTTGCAGCCGGATTTCTTTGCCAATCGGACTTTCACCGGCGAACAATTCCCGCCGCAGTGTCTGGCCGATGATGCAGACTTTCGCGCTATTCCGCACGTCCTGATCGCTAAACATGCCGCCTTCCACAATCGGCCATTCGCGGACATCCAGATACTCGGGTGTCGTGCCGGTGATCGTTTGGGGCACCCAGTTGCGATTGCCGTACACGACTTGGGCATTGGATCGTACGGTTGGAGCCGCGCTTCGAACCGCCGGGCAATCGCGAAGGATCGCCTCGCAATCCTGCGGAGTCAGCGATAGCACGCTGCCGGCACCAAAACTCACACCCCCCGACGCCGCCTGACCGGGCTGGATCATCAAATTGTTGGCTCCCAAGCTCGCGATCTTCTGGGCATTCAGCTTGGAAATCCCGTTGCCGATCTCCGTAATCGCGATGACGGCAGCAACGCCGATAATGATCCCAATGCACGTCAGCGCCGAACGCATTACATTGCGTCGCAGCGCCCGCAGGGCAGTTGAAAATGTTCGGACCACTGCTCGCATGGGTTACACCAATTGTACGGCTCTTTCAGAAACAGTTTCACCAAACGCACCGGCTTCAATCAATCCGTCGCTCATCTTGATGCGCCTTTTTGCGGTGGTAGCCACATCAGGATCATGGGTTACGAGGATGATCGTAATCCCTTCCTCGCGATTGAGCTGCTCGAACATTTGAAGCACTTCTTTGCTGGTCTTTGAATCGAGATTTCCCGTCGGTTCATCCGCGAACAGCAGCGGCGGGCGGTTGATCAGCGCCCGCGCGATCGCCACGCGCTGCTGTTGACCGCCCGAAAGCTGCGAGGGTTCGTGATGTATCCGATCGCCTAATCCAACGCGTTCCAAGAGTGCGATCGCGCGCTTCTTGGCTTCTCGTGGAGACAGATCCGTAGCCGTATACGTTAACGGCATCATGACTTGATCCAACGCACTGGTTCGCGGTAACAAATTGAAACTCTGGAACACAAACCCAATTTTTCGATTACGGACCAACGCGCGTTGATCGGACGAGATTTGCGAGACTTCCTGGCCATCCAACCAGTATTGACCGGTAGTGGGACGATCCAGGCAACCGAGAATATTCATTAACGTGCTCTTTCCCGAGCCGCTGGCACCCATAAGCGCGACCAGTTCACCGCGGTCGATTCCCATCGAAACCCCTTTGAGCACTGGGACGTCGAGCTCACCGACATGGTATGTTTTTGTGAGGTCTTTGAGTTTGATCAGTTCCATGGATGTTCCGTCCAATCGTTTCAAATCCAAATCGAATGCTCACTGAAACCGCTAACGGATTCATTGAGTTTTGAGGCTACGGGTGCCCGACACTTATCCTCAGCGGCGGCCACCACGATTGAATTGTGGCATGAACGGATTCTTGGCATCGCCACTGCCGGCTTCGTCCGCACGAACTTCTCCGATGATCACTAGCATGCCTTCCTTCAATTCACTGGCGGAAACCTCCGTGTTCGTGCCATCCGTCAACCCGAGTTTGACCTTCACTGGCTTGGCGAACGGACCGTCCTCAATCCAAATCGTGCCATGCGTGCGGGCTTTCGTGTCGGATCTACGCGTGCTTGGGCCAGGGGACTTTCCGGTCGTCGGGCCTCCGGATTTTCCTTTCTCATTCATCGACACCAATGTTTCCGGAGAAACCTGCGTGGGTTGGGTCGGCATCCAGCGTAACGCGATATTCGGTACCATCAACACGTCGTCGTGCTTCGCGACTTCAAACTGAACATTTGCCGTTAGATATGGCTTAAGGGCCCGATCCGAGTTGTCCGTATTAATCTCAACCGTGTAGGTCACCACATTCTGAGTCGTCGTCGCATTCAACCGAATTTTCCCGACCTTCCCTAGAAACACACGATCCGGCGCGGCATCCACCGTAAATGTCACCGGTTGATCCGGATGAATGCTGCCAATATCCGCTTCGTTGACGGAAGCCCAAATCTGCATCTTCGTCAGATCCTTGGCGATTAGAAACAAACTTGGCGCATTGAGGCTCGAAACAACGGTCTGCCCAATATTCACGCGGCGATCGATAATCACGCCTTTCACCGGCGATTTAATCGTGCAGTAACTCAAGTTTCGCACAGATCTTTTCAGCGATGCTTCGGCAGAAGTAACGCTCTTCTGTGCGAGTGTCACGCCCGCTTCGGCAGAGGTCACATTTGCGCGAGCCGACTCGTACGCCGCCTCGAACGCATCGGTATCCGCCTGCGACATCACCCCTTTTTGCGCTTCCTTTGCCCGCTTCCAATCGCGTTCGGCCTGTACAAACTTGGCTTTGGATTGCCCTAAATCCGCCTGGGCTTTGGCGACATTGGCCTTGGACGATTCCAACTGCGCGGTATTCTGATCGCGATCGGACGCATACAGAGAATCATCAATCTGGGCGAGAATGCTCCCTTCAACCACCTCAGTATTGTAGTCGACAAGCTTACCTTTATTGTTTGGATCCGGTCCGAACGTAAGAATCTGCCCGGCGACCTGCGCACCGACATCGACCACTTCTTCAGGCTCAAGCGTCCCCGTGGCACCGATGGTCGACATCAAATCACCATGCTGAACCGGAGCCGTTCGGTAGGTAATTGCAGCCCCGGCGTTGCGTTTCAAATACCACAGCCAGCCTGCGCCACACAGTGCACCGATGAAAACCAACACGAGCAGAGTTTTTAGAAATGACTTCATAGAGCTTGATCCTGCGAGCGAAAAAACCGTCTGCGGTGCTTATACACGATGTGCGAATTCTTTCGCGTTGAGTTGCGTTTCCAGATGCATCCGCATTTGCGTGAGCAATCGCTGTAATTCCGTTTGCTCAAGAACTGAGAGTCCCGCCAGCATCGATTCGATCTGGCGATCGTGAACTTTCAGCACGTCGTGCACACGTTGCTGGCCGGCCTCCGTCAAGCTGATCAGTTTAACGCGAAGATCCTCGGGGAGCGCTACACGGCTCACTAAACCGTCGCGAACCAATCGGTCGACCACTCCCGTGGCGCTTGGCAATCGGATCAGCAGCTGCTTGCTCAATTCAGTCATGCGCAGCGAGGCAAATCCTTCGCCTTCGGCGCGGTGGAGTTGCCGCAACACGCTCCATTGCGCACCGCTGATTCCGAACCTCGCAAAATAAGGTTGCATGACACGATCGACCACCCCGAACGCGCGGACCAATGCACGCAACGCATTTTCCTCGACTGGGGCTTCCGCAGATTTTCTATCCGGCGACACATGCATTGTAAATTACTTAGCTCCCTAAGTAATACATTGTAGGGCGTGTGTTGTTTCAATCAAATTGCTGCCTGCAGCAGGTGCTTTCATTCGGTCGAGTAAAACCGGTTGTCTACAGACAGAAATCCGGTCCCATCCGCAATCTTCGGAATTTCGGAAGGAGAGCTGTTGAGATGACGTTCCAGAAGTGATTCCCCGTGCCCGTCGCAGAACACGACATTGGTTCGACGACGATGCCGGAAGCCTTGTGTGCCTGAAGCGCGAGCCGTGAATGTGGCGTCGCCGGGATTCGGCAGCGGGGCCCTCATAAATTTATTCGCGCCCCCACCGTATTGCCCGTCCCCGAACAGCGCGCACCTGGAAGAATATCGAATCTGCCCTGATCTGGCCGGCTCCACAATGCTCTCATATTGGCCGTGACCGATATAGCTGGTGTTGTAATTATAACCCGTAAATGGGTCCGCCAACGTGTTGGATTTCCCGTCGTAAGCCGGACATTGCTGCACTTTGGCGGAAGTATCATTGTCCCAAAGCAAACCCGGTTCGGTCTTCAATCCACCCGTGGTTAAATTGCGAATACTGTTGAAATCCCAGGCGTAAGATGTGCGAAGAGTAGTTCCGCCATCATCGTAATACGCGATTGGATACGAACCTTTGTATCGATCGCAGTAGATCTGCGCGGCGACAGCCAGCTGCCGGAGGTTGCTGAGGCAGGTAATCGTCTTGGCGTTTTCGCGCGCAACACCCAGCGCGGGAAGAAGCAGCCCCATTAACACCGAAATGATCCCGATGACGACCAGCAGCTCCACCAGCGTAAAACCCTGGCGGCTTCCCTTCCGCACGATCCCAGCGCCATCGAAACAATTCATGACGAACCCTTAGCCAAACGTCGTAAAGTAGCCGGTCCCGCCGCTCCAGCGACGAGACCGGCTTTCAGGGAACATGCATCATTTACGTCGCCGCACCAGCAGAAGCATCGTCAACGCCGCCAGTGCGCCGGTCGTAGGTTCCGGGACGATCGCAAAATCGGGTGCGGTGGTTTGGGCCGACTTCCAGACCCAGCCGTCGTAAGAACCCTCCGTCAAAAGTCTCGTCCCCGCGCCCTGGCCAGAAACATTCCAGGAATTGCCATCCCCAAGGTAGTAACCCCAATAGTTATCCCCGAGGTTTCCCCCGCCCACTTGTTTGTAACCGCCGTAGTCCATCCCGGTGACCAGATCGCCGAATGAGTAGGTTTTGACGGTAAGCCGGAAATCGCTGTTCGCCTCGAGTAACTTCAGCGCATCCTCACCGGTGATTCCAGCATTATAGTGAACTTTGAAATCGTAGCTTTGGGGTCCAAAATCGATCACGACGTCGCTCGTGTGAATACCGCTGCCGACGTCCTCGGAGATTACACGACCCCCGTCCACCAGCGTGTTGGCAGCCCCAAGCCCGCCTATTGCATCGACGATCATCCGATCGCCCGACCCGGCCGCGACCGTAAACCTCACATAGTTCACGGCCACCGGGACCGTCCCGCGAAGATCGAGCCATGTCCCACCGGCAGATTGGTTGAGCGTGGTCTTGATCTGCTCATACGTATTGTTGACGAACGGAGCAATCCCTAAATAGGGCTTGGACTGGCTCGCATGCGCCTGCCCCGCCAGCGTGGTTTGAAAGTAATTCAGGATCGGTGTATCGATAAAGTAATTGGTCGGATTTGAAAACGTAACCGGGTTGCCACCGTTGATCGCGACAAAGTGAATTCCATCCTGGCTGACGCTGACCGAAGCGCGCGACACCTGCCCAAGGCTGGAAGCGGAACCATCCGTCAAACCGCTGCCGTCGACGGATACATCCTGAAGGCCGACATTGCTGTGAACGCCTAAATTAAAACCGTTGGGCGCAACCGGGGTCGACAGATGCAGCGTAAGATTGCCCCCTTCACCCACTTGAACGATATCGTTGGGACTATACGCCGGATTGAACGGATGCAATCCACCGAATCCCGTATCACCGTTAAGGGAACCCAGTGCAGCATTGGGGTTCTGATAGTTTGCCGGCGCATTTCCCGGTGAATAAACGGCCTGGTCCGCCGTCACGGGCGCGGCCCCAATCGGTTGCCATGAAATTGCCCCTGCGGTGGCCGATGCGAGAATGGCCAACGAACGAAGTGATCCACGAAACATCACGATGCTCCTTCCGAAGTGCCGAGTCGCGCGGCACGAAAACGAAAAACCCTCGACCTCGCAAAGCGCTAAAAAGAGCGCAGGGCAAGACCGAGGGTTCAAAAGCATCGAACAGGCGAAAGATCGGCGGCATCAATAGCCACCGACGGCGAAAAAGTCCGCCGCGCCCGAAGGTTTGCTGGATCATCCCGGTCGTCCCATTTCGCGAGGACGAATCCGAAAACCCGGCGGCGATCTCTTCAAAAGAAATCTCCACAAACCGGGTCAAACCTTCAGGCAGGTCTTCTGGCTCAGGACTTTCACAAGTCGCCTTCCCGAAAGTGGTAATCCACTGTCAGTGGCTTCGTAACTTGCAAATACAACAGTCCTATACAGCGGCGCGTCCGCGGCGGAATTAAACCGCCTTCCCATCGTCATGCTCCCTTGCAGGATGCATGACAGGCTTCGCAGCCACCTAAAGGTGCGAACACCATAACGAAGGATTCTGGCGATGCAAGTCGTCAGATTCCCACCCCATTTTTTATTGGATATGCAAATTTCGATAAGGAAAATGTCGAGTGCAATCGATCACTTACAACATTTTCCACCCTTTGTGGTACACCTCATTAAGTCCGATCCCATACATTCGGGCGATATCAATTCGGCAATTTAGAGCGGTAGAAAATCATGTTTCATCTCAAGCGTTGTGCTCTCTCAAACACCCTTCTTTCAGTGTTGATCGTCGCATATGGCGCGTGCATCATCGTAGGTTGCGCATCGCAGCCGGTTCGTCTTGATCCATCATTTGCCGGCGTTTTGCCTACAACACAACTGGCCACTACCCAACCGACCACCGTTCCCACAGCAAGCACCCAACAGGCTGGCCTCCGTTTCGCCACGATCTTCAGCAGCAACATGGTGCTTCAGCGCGATAGGGATCTCCCCATCTTCGGCTTCGCCCGACCGGGGGAATTCGTGACCGTTCATCTGGACGATCAAACCCGCAAGATTGTCGCCGACCACCTCGGTCGGTGGCTCGCGCAGTTTGAACCTCTCCCGGCGGGCGGCCCTCATTTCATTTCCGTAACAGGCAAAGATGCCGGCCATGAAAAGACCGTCACCCTGTCCAACGTGTTAGCCGGTGACGTCTGGGTGTGCTCCGGCCAATCGAACATGGAATTGCTCGTTCGCCAATGTTCTAACGCGAATGACGAAATCGCCAACGCCAACTTCCCGCAAATTCGCATCAACAGCAGCAGCGGATCATTCGTCAAAGCCACTGGACGCGACTGGGTCGAGTGCTCCCCGAAGAACGTCGGCAATTGCTCGGCGGTTGGATATTTCTTCGGTCGGCAACTTCAACATGATCTCCAAGTTCCCATCGGTCTGGTCGTCCGAGCCGTCGGAGGAACCGTCATCAAGCAATGGGCCCCAAAGTCCGGCCCGTTGGTTGAAAATGATCCGGAATTGAAAGCGCTCAACGACGATTGGAAGCGATCGATCCTTGAATATGCGTCATCGAAGAAAGGTTACGCCACTTGGCAGGCAACGACTCGTCAAGCCAAAGGTGGCAACCCGCTGGCGAAGGCTCCCCCGGTCCCAATCGACCCACAGCGATGGGGCGGAATTTACGACTCCCAAATCACCCCGCTCATGCCCTTCGCCATTTGCGGTGTCATCTGGTATCAGGGTGAAACCGACGCGCGTAATGGACGTGAAGATGACCAACGCAGCACACTGGCCCTGATGATTCGCGCCTGGCGCAAAGCCTGGGGCCAGGGAGATTTTCCCTTCCTGCTTGTACAACTGGCGAACGATTGGGGGGGTAATGGCGTGAACAAAGCGCCCGCCCTACCGTCCACGCCGCCGGACAATCAACATTGGCCCTGGGTACGTGAGGCGCAGGCGATTGCCTGCAAAATGCTCCCGAACACTGCAATGGCCTGCACGATCGACCTGGGTGGAAAAATTCATTACCCCGGCAAGCAAAGCGTCGCCGAGCGTCTCGCGAATGTGGCGGAGGCGATCGTCTACAAAATGCCCGTCGTGGCTGCCGGACCCAATTATACCTCCATGGAAATCCGCAACGATCGGATTCGCCTCAATTTTCTCGATTCCGGTCACGGTTTAATCACCCGCGAAGGCGGCTTGCTCCAGGGCTTTGCGATTGCGGGTGAGGATCGCAAGTTCGTGTGGGCGGAAGCCTCGATCGTCGGCAGCAGCGTCATCGTGCAGAGCGCGCGCGTGCCACATCCCGTAGCAGTACGTTACGACTGGTCCAACGATCCGCATGGGAATCTTTACAACGCCGATGGACTTCCCACAGCCCCCTTCCGCACGGATGATTGGCCGCGCATTTGGTCCGAACCTCGTCAGACTTCCGCAGTTGAGGCGTTAAATCGCCCGGAAGTAAAACCGCAAGCGGGCAACTAGCACTACATCGCGGTTTGACTCACACATTCGGAAAATAGCCACAGAGGCACAGAGACACCGAGTGAAAAGCACAGAGAGAACTAACTCTTCCCGTTCTCATCTTTATGATCTTCTCTGTGTCTTTGCGCCTCAGTGGCCATTTCTTGCCCGAATATTTTAAGTCGCGCTGTAGTGCTAGCGCATCCTGGACGATAATTGGTTGTATCAATTCAGCCGGTTCGATGACAGTTTCGTGTCCGCAATCAATCTGTACAATCGACCGCCGTGGAAATACTTGACGACATGGATTCTCCCGCAGCAGTTCCCGACGGAGAGTTCGGCGCGGATCGACCTCCGATTCGTCTCGTCGCGATCGATCTCGATGGCACTCTGTTAAATGATTCCAAGCAGGTGAGTGAGAAAACGATCAAGGCCATCTCCTGCCTGCCCGCCCGCGGCATCAAAGTCATCATCGCCACCGCGCGCCCGCCGCGCAGCGTACGGCATATCTATCAGCAACTTCAGCTCGATTGTTTTCAGGTCAACTACAACGGCGCTTTGATTTGGGATGAAACGCGCAAGGAAGCTGTCTTTCACCGCCCGATTGCCGGGATGCTGGTTCGCGAGATGATCGCGCACGCACGCTCGCTCTACGCCGATCTGCTTGTCTCCTGCGAGGTGATGGATCGCTGGTTTACCGATCGACATGATCCACAGTACACCACCGAAACCGGTCGAATGTTCAAGCCAGATGTCATCTGTTCGGCCGACGAATTCTGTCAGCACGCAATCACCAAACTAATGTTTCTAGGCCACCCGGAATTGATGTCGGCTGTGGAGCCATTCATCAGCGGCCCGTATGGCGATCGCGTCACCACCGTCCGGGCTGATGCCGACCTAATCCAGGTCATGGATCGTCGCGTCAGTAAAGCGGTGGCCCTGATGAAGATTGCCGAATTCCACGGTATCCCGATGGAACAGGTGATGGCCATCGGTGATGCCCCAAATGATGTCGGCATGTTGCAGGTCGCCGGCGTTGCCGTCGCGATGGACAACGCTCACGAACGCGTCAAGCAAGTCGCGCATTGGGTGGCCCCTTCGAACAACGATCACGGCGTCCACGCTGCCCTGGTGCGTTACGGCGTCTGCTCATAATATCGCGTCCACCAATGTTTAGCCGCGACACGTAGCGGAGGGTCGAAATACCTTCCAAGTGCAACTCGCCCCCTTTTCCTCTATAATCCCAAAATGAATCTCCCGTATCTGACTCCCGACTTCCCCGGTATTGGCGGCACGATTAAGCAAAGACCGGAGGATTTCTTCGTTCAGGAAATCCCTCTTTACGAGCCCAGCGGTGAAGGTGAACACGTCTATTGCGAAGTTCAAAAAGTCGGACTATCGACGTTCGATTTGATACACCGGTTAGCCAACGCCTTGAACGTTCCTTCGCGCGATATCGGTTACGCGGGTTTGAAAGATTCCAGGGCGGTCACACGGCAGATTTTCTCGATCACCGGGACCACCGAAAAAGCCGTGATGAGCCTGAAAATTCCGGATGTGCAGGTTCAATGGGCCGCGCGTCACGGCAACAAACTTCGAACGGGTCATCTGGCCGCCAATCGCTTTGCAATTAAGATTCGAGACGTCAGCCCGACCGACGTCGTCAAGCTCCGCCCTGTCATCGACATTCTCGAAAAACGCGGCATGCCCAATTTCTTCGGTGAGCAGCGTTTCGGTCGACGCGGAAACAACGATCAACTTGGCGCGGCACTCGTTTGCGGTGACAACGTCGGCTTACTCAAATTGCTCCTGGGTTCACCGGATCCTGCCATTGATGACAAGCATTCTCTTCGCGCCCGCACCTTGTTTGACTCGCGGCAAAATGACGAATCGATGAAGCAGTGGCCGCGCCGTTGCGGGATGGAACGGCGAGTCCTGGCGCGATTGATCAAGACCAAAAAACCCGGTTCCGCCGTCCGCGCCATCGATGAAAAACTGCGTCGCCTTTGGGTATCGGCCTTGCAATCCCGGCTTTTCAACGAAGTGCTGACCGTCCGCCTTGCGGGCATCGATCAACTGATGGATGGCGACCTCGCCTACAAGCACGACAACGGCGCCTGCTTCCGCGTCGAACAAGCCGGCACCGAACAACCGCGTTGCGACGCTTTCGAGATTAGCCCAAGCGGCCCGCTGCTGGGTTACCGCATGTCCATTCCCGGCGGCGTTCCGTTGGAGACCGAGCAAACCGTCTTCGGTGCCGCCGGCCTCACCGCCGGTGAATTCAAACACGCCGATCGCGATCGCGTGAAAGGCGCGCGCCGACCCCTGCGCGTCAAGCCCGAAAACATCGAACTCGCCGGCGGAGTCGATGAACACGGAGCGCATATCACCGTCGCGTTCACCCTCCCCGCCGGATCGTTCGCCACTGTTCTATTGCGCGAGCTCATGAAACCGCCCGAACAAACCACCACTGATACCTCGTTTGATGACGATGACGAAAACGATAACGCGGACCCCGACGGCGAGGGTGGCGATGGCAATGTGAATGGTGGCGACCCGTCGTCGAATTAGAGCGTTTTTCAGGATGATGAATCGTGCAAGATGGCCGGGTGCCACAGGTCGGCGTACTCGCAGACCTGTGTTCTTGCGGCGATCAGGCAGCACAGGTCTCGGAGTACCGCGACCTGTGGCACCCGGCGTTTCGTCCATGCGTTCTAATTTAGAATTGGAATGCTCGGGCGAGACGTATATGCCACCTGATACCGCGCGATGAGATCTTAAAGCTCGATTGAATCGCCGACTTGAATCTCCCCTGATTCCAGAATATCCGCGCGTAAACCACCGCGCCCCTTCAGCGCTTCGAAAACGCGCGGCTCCGTCAATCGTTCCAGATATTTGCACGGTGCCGCCACACGGCTTCCGCGAAACAGAGCGCCACCAATCCGAAACTTTCGTCCATTGAGCAACGGCAAATCAACCTGATCGGTCACGATGTTCCGACGCGTTCGACCGCCGGTCAAATCAATTCCAAACTGTGCGTTTACCGCGTCGATCACTTCACGCGCGACAAACGTCACTGCACGGCCTGAATCCGGCCAACGTGAGAAACTTCCCACATTCAAACAATAGCGGTCTCCTTCTAATCCATGGCCAGCCTTCGCGGTCGCCCGCTCTTGCGACTGCATCCGGGCTCCGGCAGCTTCGGCGATATAAATCGCATAAACCCATCCCACGGCAACTCCATATCCATCTTTTCAAGGTTATCGGTCATTCACACATTTTGCCGAACTTTATCCCGCAATGTACCTCTTTCTTGTGCCGAACGTATTCACGGGGCATTGAACAAACAGGAGCGGTGACGGTGGGTATCAGTTTTAATTCAGTTGGCTCTCAACGAACCAGTTCTGCATTGCCATTGAATAATACCGTTGCGCGACTGCAAAGCGTCGCCACGGCACCGCTGACGATCGCGTCGATCAATGAACTAAATACCAAACGTGATTCCGCATCGGTCGGTTCGACGGGCGAGGCGCGATTCGGCCTATCGGAAATCGGGGCCGCATTGGAATCTCCCGCGCGAATCAGCAATTCTTTAGCGATTGCCGATCAAGCTCTATTCTCACTCGGTGATCTTCTTGGAAACATAAACTCGACTTTAAAGGCGAGTCGGCCGGAGACGATTACGAAGGATCAGGATTCGATCGACGGAGCGCTATCGAACATCGATCGATTGGCCGGCACGACAACCTTCCGTGGCAAAAAACTTCTGGACGGAACATTTTCGACTTCGCTGAATGGCACGACGCTGCAAATCCCCTCATTCTCAACGTCAACGCTCGGCACTTCCGATCCAGGAACTTCGGCAAATTCGCTCGCATCACTGAGAACCGATGGGGCAAGTACCCGCAGAGCAAGCTCCGAAAACCAATCGGCCATCGTCAACGCGGCCATCGATCAAGTTTCGACGACTCGCCAGCAGATTGCCAACTTCCAGACGCATGCCGTTCAGCCCCTCACGGACGCCGGGCAATCGGCGCTCGAGCATTTGATCGAATCGCCAACAATCGACACCGCCGGATCCGCGGCTTCCAACGCCATTCTCGCCCGCGCGCAAGGCCTGCTTCAACCTACTGCCACGCTGGCAAGTTTTGCCCCGAATGCGGATCATGTGTTCGATCTCATCCGGTAAATAGGGCTAATCGAGCCTACCCCTCGTCAATCACAGCCCTTGCAACAAATCGCCTTTCCGGATGTTATCTCCAGTTGACGCGGTTCACTTCGACCCGCGACGCAATTTCCCGAAGGGCCTTCCCTATGATGACACGCACTTCCCGTTGGGTTCGCCAAGCTCTCGTGATGGCCGTTCTGGGTACCTCGGCCGTCATGGCCGGAGAATGGCCGGAATATCGCGGGCCCAACCACGATTGCGTTTCCGCTGAAAAAGTATCTCCCTGGACGGGCGACCCGAAGGTGCTTTGGAAAATCAAGATGGGCCCCGGATTTGGAACTTACGCCGTGGTCGGCGGGAGCGCGTATGTTTTCTGCGAAGATGCCGGCCGCGAAACCTGTGTTTCGCTGGATATCAAGACCGGCAAAGCGAACTGGACTTCGCCAATTGATAAGACCATTCACGAGCGATCCGGCGGCGACGGTCCGCGGACAACGCCAGCGGTGGATGGCGATCACGTTTATGTACTCGGCACGTATCTCAAGTTGGCTTGCCTGAATGCCGCGAATGGCAAAGTTGTCTGGGGCCACGATCTGAACGCGGAATTCCAAGGGCAGTCCGCGACCGGTGGAATCAAGCAATGGGGAAATGCCGCCTCGCCGGTCATTGATGGAGATCTTATTTTCGTGGTCGGCGGTGGACCCGGCAAATCGCTGATCGCATTCGAGAAAAAGACTGGCCGCCTGGCCTGGGCGCACGGCGACGAAAAATTAACCCACGCCACCCCAACCATCGCCACGATCCACGGCATCCGTCAGGTCATTTTCTTCACACAGTCCGGCCTGGTTTCCTGCGAAACAACCTCTGGCAAAGAACTGTGGCGATACGCGTTCCCGTTTAGCACTTCAACCGCCGCGTCGCCGGTGGTGTCTGATGATATCGTCTATTGCTCCGCCGGCTATGGCGTCGGAGGTGGCGCGGCCCGCATCAGCAAAGAAGGTGACAAACTCGTCGCCACACAAATCTGGCGCGACAAAGGAATCATCAACCACTGGTCAAGTGCCGTGTGCAAGGACGGCTACCTCTACGGCCTGTTCGGATTCAAGCAATTTGGAACCGAACCCTTAAAATGTGTGGAGATCGCGACTGGAAAAATTATCTGGTCGCAGGATGGTTTCGGACAAGGTGGCGTGTTACGCGTCGGCGATCATCTGCTGGTGCAAGGGGACAAGGGGCAAATCGTGATGGTCGATGCCAGCCCCACCGCCTATAAAGAACTAAGCCGCACCGAGCCGTTTGACATGGGCCCCAAAGATAAATGCTGGAACATGCCGGTCGTGAGTGATGGCAAGCTTTTTGCCCGCAGTACCAGTCAGGCCGTGTGCCTGGATGTTTCCGGCAAATGAACCGCTGGAGAGTGGACTGCACATGGGGTATTTATTCTTCGCCAACGCGCTGGTCGTATTCCACTTCTGCTTCGTGCTGTTCGTGTTGAGCGGCGGATTGCTCGTCATCTGGCGGAAGCGCTTCGCGTTTTTACACGTCCCGGCCGTCATATGGGGAGTGATTGTCGAAACCACAGGATGGTTGTGTCCGCTTACGCCGTTGGAAAATCGGTGGCGAGAAGCCGGCGGTGGTGTCGCCTACGAGGGCGGATTCGTCGATCATTACATCATGCCCGTGCTTTACCCGCATGACATCACCCGAGACTTTCAAATCACCTTGGCGCTACTCATCGCGATCATCAATCTGATCGCCTATACCGTCGCATTGACCCGGCCACGTCATACGACAAAAATGAAACTGGCGAATACTTTTCTCGTATAACTAATATTCTAAAATCTGTTTTAGTAAGGGACTCCTCACCGGCCGTTCCCAACCACACCGTTTCGGAAAACGCGAACAAACACCGGGAAATACGCCACTTAGCGATTCAACTTGAAACGTGAATCACCGGTCTGATCTTAAATTCCACAGTTTTTCAAATTTCGTCCGTGACATCAAGCACCGTAAATGGCACTCCACTTGCGATCCCCCTTCCGCACCCCGACGGGTGAACAAATGTTTTTTTGACGAAGGCGATGTAGCCTTCGTTTCGCAAAGGATTGTGTTCTGCTTGATGCAGACGAAAGGTGGTTCAAATGAAGACTTATACGACTCGACGAATCGGAATTCTTGCCATGGCGGCCGGTTTGGCGATGCCGCTTGCATCAGTTGTCCGTGCCGAGGATCGCCCCGCACTCACACCCGGCAACGCCACTCCCAACAAGGCTGCAAACACCAGCGAAACGGCCCAGACCTCTGATCGTGAATTTGTCAACAAGGCAGCCTGTGGTGGCATGCTGGAAGTAAAGCTCGGTGAACTGGCGCAGCAAAAGGCGAGCGCTGCCGACATCAAAGAATTCGGCCGAAAAATGGTCGATGATCACGGAAAGGCCAACGCCGAACTCAAACAACTCGCCCAGTCAAAAAACATCACCTGCCCAGCCGAACTCGTGGGCGACGAGATAAAGATGTGTGATAAGTTGACCGCCCTGAGCGGCGATGACTTCGACAAGCAATACATCTCCTGCATGATCAAGGACCATAAGGAAGACATTTCCGATTTTGAGAAGGAAGCAAAAGACGGCAAAGACGCCGAAACCAAAGCCTGGGCCGCCAAGACGCTGCCCACCCTCAAATCGCACTATGAATTGATTCAGCAGGTTGCTCAAGCGCACGGCGTTGATACGGCCCGGACCGCCAGTGACAAACAGCCCGCCCATTCCACCGAACCCGAAACCGATCGTACTCCGCGAACCGCCCCGGGCATTCGTCCCAGTAACCAAGGCAACACCGGCACTCAACCTCAGCAGCCAGGCACAACGCCCCAGCCAAACACCGTCGACCGTAAATGATCAGCCTGGGTAGTAAAACCAAACCGGTTCAACGCAGCGGATCATATCGATCCGCTGCGTTGCTTTGACCTCTTTGTTTTAGAGCACTTTTCAGGTTGGCAGGTTGCCCGATGTCGGGTGCCACGGGTCGCGGTATTCCCAAACCCGTGTATTCTGCCCGCCGGCACGCACAGGTTTGGGAGTACCGCGACCTGTGGCACCCACTGAGGTAGCTACCTCAACCTGCGAAACACTCTAAAACCATGATTTCATTCATGGTTCTTGTCGCGGAACGGCAATATTTTCACCACCGGACGCAGTTGAAATCGGAATGAATCTCGCTCCTTCGCCCGATCCATTCGCTCAAGGAATTGAATAAGCCCTCGGCTGACTCCGGAACCGAACGTGTCCAGCCACGAGCCGCTCACTTCCGTCGATCCAAAAGGTGAAGTCGCCAAATGACGCACCGCTGGAGACTGTCCACCGGAATGCAGCGACAGCACTTCATCCTGCAATTCGGCATCGGCTTT
>JBBRMF010000069.1:0-21133 GCA_038230975.1 Tepidisphaerales bacterium | reverse complement strand
TTTACGCGCTCTATAAATGGCTTCGACCCAAGAACGACCTGGGACAGCATATCTCGCATCCGCCCGTCACCGCGCAGCAGTGGATTCTGCTGGCGATCGGATTGGTCGTGTCTTTCATCGTGGCGCTCGCCGTCGTGGCATGGTTCATGAACTGGGTCCGACGCCGCGGTTTCACGCCATTTGCCATCTACCGCATTGTGCTTGGCATCGCGGTCTTGGCCTACGCGTTTTCAAATCACAGCTTAGGTAAATGACCCAGATGGATGTCCCCCGAGTGGCGTAGCTGCTTCAACAGACACGGTTCAAGAAATAGGACATAAAAAATAAAAACGAACTGTGCTTTTGTACCTCGCGGTTGATTCGGAATACCGGTACAATCACACTTCTACGTCATTTCATTGGACCGTTGTTCGGCCAACTACTATCATTCGGATGCACCTCGGGTCTTCACGTGGATTCTCATGGTACTGACTCTGCTGCGAGCTCTGTTTGTGCTGCTGATGGCTGCCGCCGGTTGGTATTTGCTTTCCAATAGCCTCGCCTTCAGAGGATACACCTGGCTCACGCTCATGATCACCCTGACCCTCGGGGTGATGATCGTCTGCGTCGATATCCTGTCCCCTCGCACTAAATTGCAGATGTTCGCCGGTACGTTTCTGGGGTTGTTTGTCGGGCTGCTGATCACCTATGCCATGAGCTTCCTCGTGAAGTTGATCCTGCCGCAGTATTTCGAGATGTCTGCGACCAATTTTTCGCCCGCGGATCGGGCCATGCTCGAGTTCTTCATCAACCTGATCATCGGACTGGTGTGCTCTTATCTATGCATCAGCTTCGTGCTGCAGACCCGCGACGATTTTCGCTTTATCGTGCCATACGTTGAATTTAAGCGGGAGACCAAGGGGAACCATCCGATCCTGCTGGATACCAGCGCGCTCATCGACGGCCGAGTCTACGACGTCGCCGCCACCGGAATCCTGCAACATCGATTGATCGTTCCCCGTTTTGTGTTGGATGAACTTCAATCGCTTGCCGACAGCGCCGACAAGCTCAAGCGCGCCAAGGGCCGGCGCGGTGTGGAGGTTCTCGGAAAATTGCAGAACTACAAGCACATCGACTTATTCATCTACGATTCTTCCGTACACGATGATCCTTCTCGAACCGGTGCCGATCAAAAGCTGCTTGAACTTTCCAAACAATTGAACGCCAGCCTGATGACGACCGATTTCAACCTCAATCAGGTCGCTCAATTGCAGGGCGTGAAAGTGATCAACATCAACGATCTGGCCAATGCCTTACGACCCGTCGTGCTTCCCGGCGAGAAAATGTTCGTGCGCATTCAAAAGGCCGGCGAGGAACCCGGGCAAGGCGTCGGCTACCTGGAAGACGGCACGATGGTCGTTGTCGAACACGCGCGGGATCACATGAATCAAGAAGTCGAATTCACCGTCACCAAGCTGCATCACACCTCCGCCGGTCGGATGATCTTTGGTCGCGCCACCGGTGAAGCACTTCATCCTCCGGGCAAAGTCGGCAAACCCACCTCGAGTCAAACCTCCAGCCATCAGTCGGCTTAAATAGTCATGCACAAGTTTGCCGTCATCCTCCCCGCCGCCGGGCAATCCACGCGTTACGCCGGGCCGCGCAATAAACTGCACGAGATGCTCGACGGGATGACGGTGCTGCATCGCAGTGTCGCCGCGTTTCAATCCCGCGAGGATGTCGCGATGATCGTCGTCCCGACTCGCGGGTCGATCGATCTGACCGGAGATCGCATTACCATATGCACCGGTGGCGCGTCCCGCGCCCACAGTGTATGGGCCGCCCTCCGGCAAGTGCCGCCGGCGATTGAATGGGTCGCCATTCACGACGCTGCCCGGCCTCTCGTTTCACAAGCATTGATCGACCGCACGCTCACCGCCGCCGTGCAGCACGGTGCCGCAGTGCCCGCCATGCCGGTCCATCTGACGATCAAACAAGCCACCGGGCCGCTGCCGGCAAAAGTAGAACGCACGATTCCCCGCCACACACTCTGGGCCATGCAAACCCCACAAATCATGCGGCGAGAAGCCCTGCTCCGCGCCTTCGAAACCTGCACGATGCCCCTCGAACAAGTCACCGACGACGTACAACTCATCGAACTCACCGGCGGTGAAGTCTGGCTCGTAGAAGGTGAAGAACGCAATCTCAAAATCACCACTTCCGCCGATCTCAAAATCGCAGAAATGCACCTCAGGTCCACTACTACTTAAGGCGCTGCCTCTGATACCGGCTTTCACGCGAGAACTGTCAGACCGATATAAGCCATTGATGCTCTGCCGAAGCGGTTTGCATCATTCTCTTTCTTTCCGAGGTTCCCTATGCGTCTCCAATGGGCTTTTCTCGTAATGCTTCTGATTGCAAATCCGTTGTTCGCACAGAAAGCGGAACTCATCGCCGGCGGTGGAACCGAACCCGACGGCTCTCCGGCGGTTCAGGCTAAACTTGAAAAACCATTCGGTGTCGACCGCGATCGGAACGGGAATCTGCTCATCATCGATTTCCTCGGCCATCTGCGCGCCATAACACCCGGCGGGAATCTCATCACCCTGTGCGGATCGACGCCCGGCAATTCCGGCGACGGTGGCCCGGCTACCAAAGCCCAGCTCAATACGCCGCACTCACTCGCGTTCGGCCCCGGTGATGATGTCTACATCGCCGATACCCTGAACCATCGTATTCGCAAAATCGACGCGGCTACCCACATCATCACCACAATCGCCGGAACCACCCAGGGTTACTCCGGCGACAATGGCCCGGCCGACAAAGCCCAATTCAATGGCATCTATTGCATTGCTTTCAATCCCAATCAAACGAAGCTGATTATCACCGATCTGGAAAATCGCCGCATCCGCATCATGGATATGCAGACAAAGATTGTCACCACCGCCGCCGGCGACGGTAAACGGGGCGTGCCGGCTGACAACGAGCTTGCCATCTCCCAACCGCTCGTCGATCCCCGTGCTGCCGCGATGGATTCACATGGCAATCTCTACATTCTCGAACGCGCCGATCACTCTCTCCGCGTCGTCAACGCCTCCGGTCAAATCCGCACCCTCATCCACGGCCCCGTGAAAAAGGGCGAAGAGCACATCCTGGCTGGTCCGAAGCATCTCGCGATCGACAAAGATGAAAATGTGCTGATCGCCGACACCGACCACCACCGCATCGTGCTCTGGCAAGTGAAGGAACAAAAGCTCCTACCCCTCGCCGGCACCGGCAAACCCGGCTCGGACGGCATCAGCGGCCCACCCCTGCAATTGCAACTCAATCAACCGCACGGGATTTTCGTAGATCGTGATGGCTCGCTCTTGATTAGTGATAGTTGGAATGGGAGAGTGATCCGAGTTTCAAAGTGAAGCAACCCCGCACGGGAGATACTATGTCTGCTGGGACTGGTCGAACACTCGCTGCGACGATCGCAATATTTCTTCTGGTATCACAATCGCCCGGTGAAGAATCTGCCGCGCGACCCGATCTCGGCCAGAATGCGAGTCTGCACGGCAAACCAGTCTTCCCTCCGGATTCTCCCTGGAATCTGGATATTTCAATGGCACCCGTCGATGCCAATTCCAACATTCTCATTAAAAGTATTGGGCTGAATAAGCCATTGCATCCGGATTTCGGAGCGCCGTCTGAGGGTCAGCCTTTTGGAATTCCCTACCTCATCGTCGACGGAAAACAGGCCAAAGTCCCGATCCATTTCACAGCCTATGGCGACGAGAGCGACCCGGGCCCTTACCCGATTCCCGCTGATGCCCCCATCGAAGGCGGTGCAAAAAGCACTGGGGATCGACATGTACTCATCATCGATCGCGATGCCTGGAGGCTCTATGAATTGGATCGAGCCTTCCCCGACTCCAACGGCTGGAAAGCCGACAGTGCGGCGATATTTGATCTCACAAAGCCCAAAGATCGCCCCGCCGGCTGGACCAGTGCCGACGCCGCCGGCCTCCCCATTTTCCCCGGGCTGGTGCGCTATGACGAAGTCGTCGAACAAAAAGCAATCCACCATGCCATTCGATTCACCGTCGTTAAATCACGACGCGCCTACGTCGCTCCAGCGCGACATTTCGCGAGTTCAAAGAAAGATGAAAATCTACCGCCGATGGGAATGCGCGTTCGACTGAAAGCCTCGGTCGACATTTCAAAATATCCGCCCGAATGCCAGGTGATCCTCACCGCCCTGAAAAAATATGGAATGATCGTCGCCGACAACGGCGGCGACTGGTTCATCAGCGGTGTCCCAGACCCCCGCTGGAACAATGACATTCTCGACCGCCTCAAACAAATCCACGGCCAGGATTTTGAAGTCGTCCAGATGGGAAAAGTAGTGACAAAATAATCGCGTTCAAATCTTCTTCATTCTGATCGTCTATGGTCTGCTGTCGCAGCGCGGCCACATTGCTGACCAAGAACCCATCCGCATTCGCACGCTCCGTAGCCTCCTCAATCGATGATGAATCGATAACAAAGCTACACTCCTCTCTTGCGCTTCGATATGCACATTAATCCAATTACGGTCTTCGCCGCATTCTGCGGAGAATCTTTTGCAATGTAATCAAAGATCCCCCGCAAATCGGCCAGAGCGCGGGGCGTAACACGGACGCGATAAGCTTCGGGCTTCAAGGCTACTCCCCTAAATACTCGCGGCGTAATTGGGTGGAAACTTCCTTCCAGTCCATATCCTCGCCACGAGCGATCTGCGCTTCAGATTCTTCAATAGCTGCATGATCTTCGGAATCCAGTTCATCGCGCGAAGGCTCCCACATCAGGCGAGCCAGACCCGCCTCGAGCATCTCGGCAGGTGATGAAAATCGGCCCGCATTCACCTGTTCTTCGATGAACCGTTCCATTTCAGGTTTGAGCGTCACGTTCATTCCAACATCCTAGCCCGGCTAAGCCGCATGCGGAATATCCAGCGCCTTACAGATCTCCACCGTCGCCTTGCTCTTATTCAGCGTGTAAAAGTGTATGCCATCGACATCGTTCCGCAGCAGGTCTTCGCACTGCTTGATCGCATATTCAATCCCCGCCTGATACACCGCTTCCGGATTCGCTTCCAGACTTTCTAATCGAGTCAGCAGTGGGTGGGGAATTTTGGCGCCGCACATGCTGACGAATCGTTTCGTCTGCGCGACGTTGAGGATCGGCATCAGGCCGGCGACGATCGGCACTTTAATCCCCATGCTGCGGGCGGTGTCGCGGAAGCGGTAGAAGTCGGCGTTGTCGAAGAAGAGCTGGGTGATGATGAAGTTGCCGCCGTTGTCGACCTTCTGGGCCAGATGCTCCAGGTCGCGCGTGCGATTGAGGCACTGCGGATGACCTTCCGGATACCCGGCGACGCCGATACAGAAATCATGTCGCGCGCGGATGTACTTCACCAGTTCTGATGAATTGGCAAAGCCGCCTTCGGTGGCAGTGAACTGGCTTTGGCCGACCGGTGGGTCGCCGCGCAGGGCCAGCACGTTGCGGATGCCGGAGTTCCAGAGGGTATCGAGGATTGATCCGATTTCATCAGCCGTGTGACCGACGCAGGTGAGATGGGCCATCGAGCGAATCGTCAATTCATTCTGAATCCGCTCGACAAGGTCGACGGTCTTCTGTCGTGTGCTGCCCCCGGCCCCGTAGGTCACCGACACATAACTCGGCTTGAGCGGGTGCAGCTCGTCGATCGTCTGATAAAGCTGCGTGAACCCCGCCTCCGTCTTGGGCGGAAAAAACTCGAACGACAACGTCGGCAGGCCCAGCGAAAATAATTGATCGATCCGCATGCTACACCTCAAGGTCGGCCAAAAACATTCATCCGCTCATCCGGATGGATTGTTGGCTTAATTTGTGAAACTGTCAAGCGTCACTGTTTGTATCGGTTACTTTGAGGAGATAAAACCGAGAATTCAGAACACCCATGAGCCGCGCACAAAGTAAGCGCTTCTGAAATCATAATCCCGCTAATTTCGCAAAAACAAAAATGCTTTGGAGCCGCGCACGCAGTAAGCTCTTCTCAGATAACAATTCGCTTACTTCGTGCGCGGCTCGCAAAATGAGGAAATTCCCAAATGCCTCTCGCCTATTTCATCACCTTCTCCACCTACGGCACCTGGTTCCACGGCACCTCCAAAGGCAAGGGCTCCGTCGACCCCCACCACAACACCCACGGCTCCCCATTCATCTCCCCCGACCCCGAGCGCGAACAAGACGCCCGCGAAGCCATGACCCAGCCCGAATACACGATGCAGCCGCCGGAGCGCGAGATTGTGCGCGATGCGATCATCACCCTCTGCCTCGAAAAAGGCTGGCGGCTGCTGGCCGTGCATGTCCGCAGCAATCACGTTCACGTCGTCATGGCTGCCAATCGCGACCCCGGCCGCATCATGAGCGACCTGAAAGTCCGCGCCTCCCGCGATCTATCCCGCGCCGGCTTCGACGACCCCACCCGCCGTCGCTGGACACGGCATGGCAGCACCCTCCACCTGTTCGACGACGCCACGGTCGCCGACAAAATTGATTACACCCTGAACCGACAGGGTTCCCCAATGGCGCTCTACGACGGAACCATTGAACCTCACACGAAGTAATCGCCTACCGCGACACCTGGGGCAAAGGGGCCGACTGGGTGGACTACTGGGCGGTGGATTTCGATTAGGAAAGCAAACGGGAAATTATTCGCGTGCCGGTGGACCAGGATGAGCCGCGCACGGAGGGTACTCCCGCAGTAAGCGGAGGCACAGGGAATCCCCTTACTGCGGGAGTACGCTGGATGCGCGGCTCGGTGTCCAATTGTCATTGCCGAAACCAAGGGACAAGTCGATGTTGACGTAGCGCCCAAGATGAAGCGGCTTAAACAATGGTGCCAAGACGTGTCGAAGCAATCCAACGGCGTGATCTACGATTTTGTCTATGTCGACGAGGAATCGTTCCGTCGCCACGCGCCAAAATCATTCTCGGATGTGTTGCTTGCCTTTAGAGATTTTAAGTGAGCATCGTTTTGATGAATGAAGATACGTCGGATGAGGATTCCATAACTATCTATTTTACAATGAGTTAAAATCCACCGACGCTCAAATGCAACAAGCCTTGTTCACGCGACGGATGCATCGGCACTTCAGTTTATCGTAAGTTCATTATTTAAATGCACTTACAATAATTCGGCACTACTGTCATAAAATATCCCATATTACCCAAACCTCCTAAATTATTGAAATTTGTTGCATTCCGTTGCATTTTGTTCCATTCCCTGTCCCCCGCAATTATCGGTGTACGAGCACATCGAACCGTCTGCTGCGCATTCGGCCATGGAGCGGGATGTGCAGGTCGGTGAGCATGTCGTTTGACACGAAGTTATAGATGCGGGCGAAATCCCAGACGTTGCCGCTGAAGAAGAGGACGACTTTGCGTTGGGACAGGTCCGGGCGGTCGGGAAAATAGTCGAACGCGGTGGGACGGGAGAGGGGGTGGCCGTTGATGTCGATCAGAGGGTAGACCCAGACTTCGGGTTGGCCGTGGAGGTAGAAGGCCAGCTCGGCGGCATCCTGGTGCGTGCCGGTGATGACCAGCGCATCGCCGCGCACTTGATCGACGGCTCGCGCCATCTGCCGCCAACCAAAAAATTCATTCAGCTTCCGCGGAAAGTGTTCCTTGAAACCCGCTTTGTAAAGCGTATCGGGTGAGTGCAGCACCACCGTGATTCCCAAAGCCAGCGCGGTACCGATCTTGAGCCATTTCAGATCGGATTTTTTCCATTGCCGGGCAATGTGATCGAGCAGCAGAAGGCTCATCGGGAAATACCCAAACGCCGGCCAGTTGGCTTCACCGGGCGCGCCGGATTTGAACGCGGAGAACCCGAAGAACAAAAACGGCAGACTCCCGCTCCACAGCAAAACGCGATGCGTCAGCGAAAGCTCGCGATAGTGAATCCATCGGATGATCACAGTGACGATCGCAAAGACAAAAAAGATCGGCGTGAAGAAACCGATCTGCCCGAGCAGATATTTTCCGAGGCTGATGAAGTGGATCGCCGCCCGCTGGCCGCCTGTGGCTTCAGTGACGGATTCCGCATCATCCAACCCGTGATGCAATTGGAATTTGAACGAAGCCCACTCATGCGTGGCGTTCCAATGAATCACCGGTGAAAAAACGATGAGCGCTACAAATCCGGCGAACCAGATGCCGGGTTTCGTAAATTGCCGGCGGCCTTTGGGAGATGTGAGCAAAGCGAAGGTTACGGCACCGGCGGGAAGAACGGCGGTGTATTTTGAGACCATCGCCAGCCCGGTGAAGAGACCGAAGAAAAACCAGAGGCGTAAGTGATATTGATCGGCGGCTTGTCCGGCGGCGGAACCGCTAGGATCTCGCGGGTCGAGCATTTCGGATATCGCAACCGCACAGGCAAGCGCGCACATCGAGAAAAAGATCGCCGGGGTATCAGGCGTCATGATCGTCGAGAGCCCCGCGAAAAGCGGGCTGCATAGCCAGATGATCCCGACCCACACCGCCGCCCGCTCGCTGCCGATCACGCGACGGCTCAAGGATAACAGCACCATCAGCGCCCCGAACGCCAACACCGCCGCCCCGCATCGCACGCCCAGTTCGTTCGGGCCGCACAGCATCGTACCGAGCTTGATGATGTAGGCGACCATCGGCGGATGATCGAGGTAGCCGGTGGAAAGGTGTCGCGAGAGCACCCAGTAAAATGCCTCATCCGGCACGAGTTCGCGATAACCTGCATAGATCAATCGAAACGAAAACGCGATGGGGATGAACAGCCAGAAGATGGAACGGGTTTGTTGCAATCGTATTGTCAGTCGCCAATAGTCCGCTGTTATACTGACACCGTGCGGCTTAGCAACGTGCTTCATGCGGTTCTCGACTTTTGCTTCCCCGGCGTGTGCGCCGCGTGTCGGGAAAGCTGCGATGGTAAGCTGCCGCTGTGTCTAAAATGTCTGGCGCTGTTGGAGGCCCTTTCGTCCGCAGCGACCTGCCCGCGTTGCGCCGCCCCACTGGCGATTCACGATGCGCCTTGTCCGTATTGCAAGGGCGAAGGGATCAAGCCGTTTCAACGGGTGGTTGCGTTAGGCCATTTTGAAGAACCGGTGCGCGAGATGATTCACGCGATCAAATATCACAAAGCATGGCCGGTGGCGGAGTATTTGGCGGGTTATTTGCTCGAACAGAAACGCGCGGCGGAATTGGTCTCCCGCGCGGATGTGCTCGTACCCGTGCCGCTGCATTCTGTCCGCAGATTGTCGCGCGGTTTTAATCAGGCGGCAGTTCTGGCGGCACGGCTTGGCAAGCTCGGCGGAAAGAAAATGTGTGATGCGTTGATTCGCATCCGCGACACGGAAACGCAAACGCACTTTCATTCCCGTGCCCAGCGCAATCGAAATATGAAAGATGCGTTTGCCCTTCATCGCCCCAGACAAATCGAGGGGAAACACGTAATCCTGGTGGATGATGTAATGACTTCCGGTGCCACCCTATCCAACGCGGCGAAGGCTCTGAAAGATGGCCGCCCCGCCAGTATTTCTGCGATGGTTCTTGCCGTCGCCGATCCGCGCGGCCGCGGTTTTGAACGAGTGTGAATCATTTAAAGTTGAAACGAACAAGGCCGCGTTGCGTATGATACCCCGGGGCCTTTATCAGGAGCATGCAATGCCGTTGATCGTGAATGGAACGCCGGTGAGTGACGATGTGCTGTACGCGGAGTTCTCGAGCATCAAATCTTATTTCGAAAGCCTGGGCAACGTTTCCTGCTGTGAACGGGATGAAGAATTTCGCGGCTACGCCAGGCAGAACCTGATCGCCAAGGCATTGCTTGCCGAAGAAGCCGCCCGACGAATGCCCGCGCCGGAGGCAGCCGAAATAGATGCCGCCATCGAAGCGATGAAACGCGAGCAAGGCGACTTTCAGTTCGCCGCCATGGCCGCCACCAGCCCGGGTGAACTGGAGGGAATCCGCCAGGAAATCGCCCACAATCTCCGCACGCAGAAGATGCTCGAAGAACTGTGGCGCGATCTGCCCGAGCCGACGGATGATGAACTGCGGAAATATTACGACGATCATCTGCCCGCTTTTATGTCGCCGGACGAAGTTCGCGCATCGCACATTTCCAAGAACCCCGGCCACGGTGAAAATCGCGAATCGATCTATCAGGAACTACGACTCGTCCGCCAGAAATTATTGGCCGGCACCGATTTTGACGAACTCGCCCGCGAACATTCCGACAAAGGCAAAGAGCAAATCGACCTCGGCTTTTTCAAGCGCGGTGACCTGCCCGAAGAATTTGAACTGGTCGCCTTCTCCATGGAAATCGGCGAGCTCAGCCCGGTCTTCGCATCGACCTACGGTTTTCACATCACAAAAATCACCGACCGCAAACCCGCCGCCCCAAAGCCATTCGAGGAAGCCAAAGATTTCGCGCGGCAGATGTTGGTTGAAGAGCGTCGGAAGACGAGAACGCAAGCGGTTGTAAGCGAGTTGCAGGCGACGGCGAGGATTGAGGAGCGGGAAGTGGTGGAGTCCATCACTTAATCGACGTCCGCAACTCCATCATCATCGACATTGAAAGAACCAGCAGCTCTCTTCTATCGCAACGGCGGTGGAAACAGACCTTCTTTGCGAAGCTCCTCGCGACTCGCGATTCGAGCGAAAGCATTCATATTGAGCGTTGAGACGGTCGCTCGCCCGCGCGGTGTTCGGCCTGCCAGAATCGCCGTCTGCCATTCAAAATGTTCCGACCACACATCAATCCTCGGATTGAACAACAAAACGATGTCACCGGTGGTTGGATCGCAACCTGCGAGATTCGACCCCTTGTGACGATTACATCTCATGCAACAAAACGCCAGGTTCTCGAGTGTCGACTGGCCGCCATGTTGGCGGGCGATAATGTGATCAAACGAGAAACGTTCCCGGAAATAAAACATTGGGGTGCGGCAACATTCGCACGCGCCCGCCGCGCGAAGCCGGACCGCGTTTTGGGTTTTGGAGTCCATCCGACCCTTACGATTTCAGACCGCGGCTATTCAGTGATTGCCGCGCCTTGGATTGCAGGATCGCAAAGAAATCACTTAGGAAAATATAGGTATCAAGCTGATGGCCCTCGTCCTCAGAAAGCGTCCCCTCATTTGCCTTCGTAGAGAGTTCCGCCATTCGCGCATGGTCTTCTTCCCCGAAATCGAGCTTGAGCAAAAACTCTGCGGCCTCCGGCACAAGATCCGGACGTTGAGGATCTATCACCCGGTTAAGAATTGCAGATTCGGTAAGTGCTACCATCAGTTTAGTTTACCATTTCAAGGGACAATCTGTCGATCCTACAAAATCACAAAAGCCGATCCAACTCCGTGACCAACTGATCGAACTGACTAAGGGCCGTATCGACGACCGCCGGGGTTTCCATGTCGACGCCGGCGTCGCGCAGGAGGTCGAGGGGCCATTGGGAGGCACCGCCTTTCAGGAACGTCAGGTAGTCGTTGAGTTCGGGTTTACCGCCGCTGACGACGCGTTGGGATAAGGCGATGGCGGCGGAGAGGCCGGTGGCGTATTTGTAGACGTAGAACGCGCGATAAAAATGTGGGATGCGGAGGCATTCTAATTCAAGTTCAGCGTCGATCGTGAAGTTCGGGCCGAAATACAGTTTAAGCAGTTTGCGATACTCGCGGCGGAGGGTTTCAACGGTGAGCGGCTCGCCGGCTTCAACCAGCGCGTGGGTGATTTTTTCGAATTCGGCGAACATCGTCTGGCGAATGATCGTGCCGCGGATACCGTCGATTTGACGATTGATGAGGAAGGCCTTCTCCTTCGGGTCTTTGGCCTTGTCCATCATATGGCGGGCGAGCAGTTGCTCATTGAACGTGCTGGCAACCTCGGCGACGAAAATCGTGTAGCTGTAATACTGATACGGCTGTGATTTGGCCGAGCAGTAGCTGTGCATCGAATGGCCAGCTTCGTGGGCGAGGGTGAAGACGTGATCGAGCACATCGGGCTGGTAGTTCATCAGGATGTAGGGTTGGCCATCAAAGCTGCCGCTGCTGAAGGCACCGCTTTGTTTGCCCTGGTTTGGGTAGCGGTCGCACCAACGGCCGACGGTCATCCCGCGCTTTAATTCACGGCAATATTCGTCCCCTAAAGGACTGAGCGCATCGACCACGACTTTCACGGCTTGATCCCACGTATGCCGTTTTTCCAGATCGCTCAAAATGGGGACGTAGGTGTCGTAGTGATGAATCTCGGAAAGTTTCATCTTGCGTTTACGAAGATCGTAGTAGCGATGGACGGCCGGGAGATTCTTGTGGACGGACGCGATCAGGCTGTCATAGACACTGACAGGTACGTTGTCGTGAAACAACGCGGATGTAAGCGCGCCTTCGTAGCCGCGCGCTTTGGCGTAGTAGGCATCGCGCTGCACGGAGGCGTTGAGTGAAGCCGCGATCGTATTTTTGTGACCATCGAACTGCGCATAGTACTGATGAAACGCCTCTTTCCGCACGGCCCGCTTCGGCGAATGCAGGAACGCGGAAAATGACGAATGACCAAGCTCAACCTGCTCGCCTTTTTCATTCTTGACCAGGCCCCATTTCAAGTCGGCATCATTCAACTGTCGGAAGATCTGGTTCGACGCTTCGCTCATCGGCCCCTGCATCGCCAACAGATTTTCTTCCTTCTTGCCAAGCGTATACGGGCGATAGCGAAGCGTTCGTTCAAGGGCCAGTTTCCATTCAGCCAACTCTTTGGATTCAAGGAATGCCGCCATCTTTTTAGCGGGGATCTGCATGATTTCCGGCCGCATCCAACTGCTGGCCTCAGCGGCCTGTGCGGCGACGTGCTGGTACCGCCCTTTCATACGCTGAGCATCACTATTCGCCTGATCCTCGGTGGTTTTAAGCGATGCGTACGTGCCCAGACTTTCCGCCGCGCGATCCACATCGGCCTCAAACTGCAAGCACTTGGCAAGCGTCTTCGCGCTCTCGCCGAGCTTCCCACGGAATGGCTCAAAACCGGAAATAGATTTCGTCCACACATCAAACGCTTTTTCCCACGCGGCGTCATTCTTAAACAAGCTGGTGAGATCCCAGCAATCCTGCGGTTTTACTTTTTCTCGTTTGGGGAGGGATTTCACTTTGGTCATGGGGTCGTTATCCAGATTGAAAAACAAATTGCCCGCGTGATTACTTTTCCTGATTCCAATAAATCTTCACGTTTCCGGTTGCCCGGCGGACGGCGACGATATCGATCTTACCATCGCCATTTAAGTCCGCGCAGGCAAGATCTTCGACCGCAACGCCGCCGTTGTCGATGACGTGTTTTTCCCATTGGGTGCCGGCGGCGTCGGTGGTGCGGAAGACGTTCACACCGCTGCGAATTTTTTCGTTGAAGGGGTCGCGGACGCCGACGATGATTTCGTCGTTGCCGTCGCCGTCCAAGTCACAGCACCAGAGGCCGTGGCCCCATTTCAGTTCGGTGTCGATGACATGGCGGACCCACCCTGCACCCGATTTCGGTTGCGTATATACGACGACTTGATTGCCGTGCCACGGCTCGATCGTGGTGTAGAACGCCCCACCTTTCAATTGCCCGATCTTCACCTCGCTGCAACCGCGACTGCCGTTGGGGTGATCCTGATCGCCTGTCAGCCCCGCCGGGCTCTCCTTCACCCATCGATCGCCCAGATGATCGAACGCCGTAAGCCCTTCATAGCTCGCGAACACAATGCCCCGCTGAATCCCGTGCCCCTGAACCTCCACAGGCAGCAGATTGTGAACAGCATGCAACGACTCGTCGATGACCTGCGGCGTCCAAGGCCCCTTCACGGGATCTGCCGGGATCGGATAGAGCAGTAACCGCGCGCCCTTTTCGGACCAATTCCCTTTCGCCGTCGTCCCGGCACCCTGAAGTGGAGCCACCGCAAGGGCTTTATGTCCCTCATCATCGAGCGTCACAAACCTCATCCGATGCACGCTCGGCTCCTCCCCGATCGGATACACCTTCCACGGCTCATCGATATTCGCCGGCTGCTTGAGCCATTGAATCGTCCCCATGTCTGTCGTGTTCGGTGGCTTCCATCCCGCGCCCAGAGCGATGTCGAGCTTGCCGTCGCCGTCGATATCGAGCACATCGAGGCATACGTTATCCGGTTTTGTCGTGCCTTCGAGGATCGTGTGCAGTTTCCACTGCGCGTTGCGCTTACCGGGGTTTTCGAACCAGATCACACGGTGCTTGTCGACGACGACGATGTCGGGCTTGCCGTCACCGTTGAGGTCGACAATTTTGACGGCATAGCCAATCTTCAGGGACTTATCAATTTCCTCACCGCAGAAGGTGGGAAATGGGGTGGGCTCGGCGGAGGCAAAGGTGCCGGTCGCGAGAGTGAAAATTGCTGCGATCCATATTCTCGTTGGCATGTTTATCTCCTCGAGCATCTCGATGACGGAACGGTGCTCTGCTTAATCGACGGGTAAGATTTCCTTTGCTTTGGCTAGAGATTGGTCATCCAAATCCGGCATGATCCAGGCGACGGCCATCGCGGGAAGAAAGATGAATCCGACCACGAGCAAAGCGGGCCGCATGTCACCGACTTTGGACCAGACTCCGAAGACCAGGGTTCCGATGGCCGCAAAAATTCGGCCGATGTTGTAGCTGAAGCCGGCGCCGGTGGTGCGCAACAGTGTGGGGAATAAAGGGGGAAGATACATCGTAAACAGACCGAACACACCGCTGAAAAATCCGGTGCCGAGCGTCCACGGGAGCAATGAGGAGTGGGATCGAGGGACGATGAATCCGCAAAACATCGTGGCGAACAGACCGAAGCACATGACGGAGATTGCGCGGCGATATCCGATTTGTTTGGCGAGCCAGCCGGCGAAAAAATTGCCCACGATCGAGGTGCTGATGATTCCGAAAAACGCATAGGAAATGAACTGCTCTCGCTCGGTTTTTGCCCAGGCTTTTACTTCCGGCAGATTGTTCCAGTGCTGATTGATCCAGAACATGAAGGCCCACCAGCCGCTGAGGGCGCAGGCGCACACCAAGATCGTCAGGATCGTGATCCGGCGAACATCGCCACGAAACAGATCCATGATTTTTGGTTCGGCCCCTTTGGATTCCAGTTTGGCCGCATGCCATTCGGCGGGCTCGGGGACAGCACGTCGTATCCAGAATACGATCAACGCCGGCAACACTCCGACGAGGAAGACATATTTCTTGGGGTGTCCTGCCAATAAAAATGCCGTCAATGCCGCGAGGAGTACGCCGAGGTTTACACCGGTTTGAAGCACGGCGGCGATCCAGGGTCGCCATTTTTTCGGCCATGTTTCGGAAAGCAACGCCGACCCGACGGCCCACTCACCGCCGATGCCCAGCGCGGCGATGAAGCGAAAGATCAGGAGCTGCCACCAGGTATGGGCGAAAAACGAGAGTCCGGTAAAGCTGGCGTAGGTGAGGATGGTGAGCGCGAGCGCGCGGCTTCGACCGATCATATCGCCGAGCCGACCGAAGAACCCACCCCCGAGTGCCCAACCGACGAGAAACGCGGCCTGGATAAATCCGGTGTGCGGTTTCACGGAAGGATCGCCTTCGGGCACATTCAGCAGGCTGGCGACGAACGGCGCGGCGACCAGCGTATACAGGTGCATGTCCAGCCCGTCGAACAACCAACCCAACCAGGCGGCTAGTCCGCTTTTTAATTGCTGGGAACTGAGTTCTTTGAAGCAGGTTGCCTCAGGGGGTGTACTGGCGGTGTGTGATTCAAGCATTTCAAAACTCGCGATTTGGGTGGTTTCTGCTCCGTTGGCCGGTACAATGCGTTGCGACTCCCCGCCTATGGCTCAGGCTTGGAATCCAGCGTCGCAGATAGGCTACCGAAACGCGATGAAAGAGCAATCTGATTTGGGTCTCATGTCATCTCGCAAGCTCAAGTGATTAGGGGCAGCGACCGACAAAGAGTTGAGGGCTTATGTCGTCGACGATCCTAACCGCGCCACCGCGCATCACGATTCCCGTAGCTTTGGACGCTCCCGGCTTGCCGGTGGGAGGGAAAATGCGTCTGGGTTTTCTCGATGGAATTCGTGGTTTGGCGGCACTCTATGTAGTGTTTCATCATATTTCGCAGATCTACATCGGTGAGAAAACGACGCCACAGGCGGGTTATTATTGGTTCTCCCCGTATATGCAGTCGGGACATCTGGCTGTGGCGATATTCATTTTACTATCCGGATTCTGCCTGATGCTGCCTGTCGCCCGTTCCAGTGAAGGGCACCTGCGGGATGGATTAACAGGTTATTTCATGCGGCGCGTTCGCCGAATTGTCCCAGCCTATTTTGCCGCGATCGCGCTCTGCCTGCTTCTGGTCGCATTGATTCCGGCCATGCGCCGCCATGACGGGGAATTCTGGAGCTATGCCTTCGGCGGCGATGATTGGCGGAGCTTTTTCGACTGGAAGGTAATCCTCTCCCACCTGCTCTTACTGCATGCACTGAGTCCCCATTGGATCAACCGAATTGATCCGCCGATGTGGAGCATTGGCGTTGAATGGCTGAACTATTTTCTCATGCCGCTGCTGCTGGTTCCGATCTGGCGGCGCGCCGGCAATGTGGTTTTGGTCGTGTGTGCCATCTGCCTCAGTTTTTTACCGTACCTCACCAAACCCATTTTCGGGCATGATCACTACACGCTGCACTGGGCACAACCGTGGCTCGTGGCGTTGTTCGCGATTGGCATGGCCGGCGCAGGGTTGCAGTGTGCAAGTCGAACTGGTCTGCGAAAAATCGACAGCTTCATTTTGAAAGTCTCGCTGCATCCGGCCACACTTTTGCTGCTGGGCGTCGCGATTTACTACCTCGGCGCCAAACGCGATCCCAAACGCGTTCCCATGGAGTTTCTGGCGGGCATGATGACGCTCTGCGTGATTTTCCATTGTGCATCGGGAACCACTTTGGGGGTTTATTTCCGCAAACCGCTCGAGTCACGATTTGCTGTCTGGCTGGGGACGATTTCGTATAGCCTATACCTTTTCCACGGGCCATTGCTAGTTCTGCTGCATCGAATGATTGAACCTCAGCACTTCTCAGCGGGAACACGATTAGCAGTCATGGTGGGAGCAGGGTTGCCAACGACACTTTTGGCAGGGTGGATTGGATATCAGCTGTTCGAGAGACCTTTTATGGGGCAATCGAAAGCCGTTCGAGCGGAAGTCACCACAAAACCGAACGTGGCGACCGGAGTTGCGTCGGCCTAAGAAGTTGCACAGAAAGATTCAGGTACTCCGAGACCCGTGGCACCCGTTCTGCTCGAAACTCAATTAAACGACCAGCGGTTCCACTTCGTCAGATACGCGCCACTTACAGATCCAAACGAATCCCTACCAGACCGATCGTTTCCCGCCTGAGATCTTGATCGTTTTTTCCGCAGATTTCTTCCAGGGATCGTACACTGCGGGGCTGCGGGCGCGCCGAAGCTCCGTCATAAGAGCTGCGTCGAAAAGATTCGGTTTCTCTGTGGAAAGATAATTGAACGCCTTCAAGGCCTCCTGGGCGCGCTGCAGCTTTTCCTCCAGTACCGCTTTTTCATCCTGGAGAGATTTCTTGAACTCCGGATCAACGCTCTGCGCCATATCTCGATTCCTGGCGATGATCTCCTTCTTTGCCGCATCCCGTTCTTCGGCCAGTTGGGTAATGTGATCCCACCAGATCGCATCGAGCGCATCCTCGGTATATTTATGCACATCACCGGCATACGGGGAACCCGGAAACTGCTTCAGATAGTCATTGTAGAGAACGATCGCTTCCATCGGTTTGAAACTGCTGTGTGCTTCTTCAACCTGCCGCCATTCATCGGTTTGACGGCCGGGATCCTGGGCGGCGGCATTGTCGACGCTGGTGACCGCTGGTTTGGTTGCCGCTGCGGCCAAGGCAGCCAACGCCTTTTGCCGCCGTTCTTTTTCCACCTGTTCAAAGAGATTGTTCCTTTTTTCGACAACCGCGTTTTGCGCCACAACTTTGTTTAGTTCGGTGAAGTGCCGATCGTCTTCCGCCTTCTGACGCACGTGATAAAGGTAGGCCGCCCCGGCGATAATGGCGATTGCGGTGAAGATCGTGCCGGAGATCATCCCGGTCGACCAAGTATTTTGCTTCGGAACATAAAAGCGTTGTGTGTTGGTTTGAACCGCCGCCGCAGACAACCAATCGTCTTCTGGATCCCCAACCGCTCCATCGGATTGAAAAGACGTGTGGGGAGCCTCGATTTGCGGCGGTTGATCGAGCTCCTGTGACAGCCCCTGGGTAAAAGCCCCACCTGCAGCCGGGGAGGGGTAACTTCGCGCGACCGGATTCTGTGGGGCCGGTTCCAGCGATTCCCCCAAGTGCTGATCGTGCGGCACCGGCTCTTGCTGATTGGCCAACAGCAAGCCATACGGATCTATTTCCAGAGTGGGAGGCGTGAGTTCAACGCCCAGGGTCACGACATCACCGCTACGAATCGCGGTGGGTTCCACGGCCGGATGCCCATTCACCAGCGTACGAGCCGAGCGTTTGCCATCCTGAATGTACCACTGTCCTTCATGCAGATAGAGCGCGCAGTGCCGACGGGAGATCAATGCATCCGGCACTTGCAGGTCGGCCGTTGGCGCACGTCCCACGATGAGCGGAGATTCGAACGATCGCTCCGGCAAGTCAATCAACCGGTCGCCCAGGGAATAGACGAGTCGAACCTGTAAAGTCATACGCAATCCTCGCTCGCGACCAGGCATTCGCCTCCGACCCGCAACGTATTCTAACGCAGGCAGGGCAACATTTGCCAGATGGCAGCGGACCGCAGGATTTCCGATATATTCCAGATTGGCCTGTTATTCCAGCGGATTTTTCTTGAGGTTTTCGCAAGATGCGATATGACTGGTCGTCCCATATCTACAAGGAGACTCATGGCCAAGGCATCTGCGAAAAAAATTGTGAAGAAGACGGTTCAGAAGTTCGCGAAAAAAGCGGCGAAGAAAACCGTGAAAAAACCCGCAAAGAAACCTGTCGTTAAACCGGTCAAGAAAGCGGCTAAGAAGGCACCGCGCAAAATCGCGCCGGTGATGGCAAAAGCGAAGGTCGTCGCCAAAAAGGCCGCGAAAAAAGTGGCCGGCAAACCAGCGGCGAAGTCAGCCATGGCCAAAGTGAAAAATGCGTTTCAGTCGGCCCGAAAATCTGCGACCCGTAGCATGAAGCGAACCGCCGGTCGAATGGCCACGGCTCGTCGACAGGTCACGCAAAAAGTGGGTGACATTGCAGACCAGGTGAAAGATTCCACCGTAAAAACTGTAGACGTTGTCACGCAAGTGGTCGCCGAAACTGCGGGAACGACCATGGGCATCATCAATGGAGTGGTTGATAGCGTTATAAGATCACACGCGCAACCGGATAAACCTGAAGAGCAGGTTCCCACGGATCGGAAACCTGCGGATGGACATTCACCCGATTGAGCGGAAGACATCCGGCATCAAACCCCTCGGCTTGGTGGAGGTGATTGCCGATCGTCATGTTGTTCCAACGACACCGGGTTGCCCGGGTGCGGTTTCGCCATCGGTTCGGGGTTCATACGACCTCCCATTCCGTTGCCGTTGCCACTTCCGTTGGGGTGATGAAGTCCGTTTTGTTTTGCAATAGCCTGGACTTGGCGGCCTAGCGAGATATTTTCAACGCCACGGACCTCAGGGTTGCTATACGTCCAGATTTCCCCCGCGTGTTCGCCTTTGGTCAAAATGACGGTCCACCATAAATCAAAATCGGGTCCGTAGTCGATCACCATGACGGCCATCCCTTCGCCCCGAGGCGTTTTCATCGGGATGGGAGGATTGAGTTGTAAGAGTGTTTGCATAATTTACCTGAGACACGCTTCAGCAAATTGAATGCCCAGCGTCGGCCATAGCAAAATTACGTGGGAAAACGCGAATTGTATTCCTTGTCGTCGCCTCCGCTGGCCGTTAGGATGGTAGGTTTACCGCGTAATGCCTGCGTATCACGATGAAATTGGTCGTTATCATTCCCGCCCTCAATGAAGAGAAGACGATTGGTCAGGTCGTGCGGGGAGTTCCGCGCAATATTGACCGCATTTCTGAAACTGAAATCATCGTTTTGAACGATGGGAGTACCGACGGCACTGCGAGTGAAGCCAAGGATGCAGGTGCCCTGGTGGTAACGCTCAAAGGGGGTGGCGGGCTGGGCATGGTATTTCGCGCGGGCATCGAACGGGCGATGCGACGAGGAGCCGACATCATCGTCAACATCGACGGCGACGGCCAATTCGACCCAGCCGATATTCGCCAATTGATCCAACCGCTTTTGAAAGATGAAGCTGACTTTGTCACCTGTTCGCGTTTTGCCGACCCGGCGCTGCGGCCAGAGATGCCCACCGTGAAATTCTACGGTAACCTCGCTGTGACTCGCATTATCAACTGGGTTTGCGGTGGCACGAGTTTCACCGATGTCTCCTGCGGTTTCCGGGCTTTTACGCGAGAATCGGCGTATCGCATGACGCTCTTCGGTCGCTTTACTTACACGCAGGAATGTTTCATTGATCTGTTCAGCAAGGGTGTCCGAATTGCCGAAGTGCCGTTAAAAGTGCGCGGCGTGCGGGAGTTCGGCAAAAGTCGGATTGCCAGCAGCATCTGGAAATATGCCATCAACAGCCTGCCGATCATTGTTCGGGCGATGCGCGATATCCAGCCGCTAAAATTCTTCGGTGGAATTGCGATGCTCTTGTTTCTGCTGGGAGCTTCAACCGAAGGGTTTGTGGGCGGGTGGTATCTCTACCATTCACAAAAAACATCGCCTTTTACCTCGCTGATTACCATCGGAGGCGTGCTGGTGATGCTGGGATTCTTGCTGGGGGTGCTTGCGCTTTTGGCCGACATGCTCGGACGGCATCGACGTATCAGTGAAGAACTGCTCTATCTCGCCCGCCGCCGAATCTACTCCAATCGCCGGACCGCCAAAGCCAGCCTGCCGCCGATTTCTGAAGCGACGCCGGTCCTGACCCTGCATGATTCCTGGAGCCTTCCGATCATGCGAGACGTTTCTGAAATCCGCGAACCTTCGCTCGTCGGTTCTACTCCCAAAGCCCGCAT
>JBBRMF010000068.1:0-21785 GCA_038230975.1 Tepidisphaerales bacterium | reverse complement strand
GGCGATACTTTAGCACGAAATTGCTTTATATGCAAGGGGTGGATAAATCGACAGGCTCAGTACCGGGAGAGGGGATAATACAGGCCGATCTGGTCACACACGCAATCAAAAGTCGTCATTGGTATTTGCGATCACCTGGATTAATGTTCCTGAATCGAATCAGTAGTTTCTTTGCGGAGAACGACATGCAGTCTGACGACCGACGATCTTCAAGCGAACGGGGCGAATCGAACTTTCGAAAATTTCAATCGCAAAAAGGATTGGATCGCCGTGAATTCTTCCGGTTTACCGGGGCGGTTGCGGCGGCGGCGTGGATGCCGAATGTGAGCTGGGCGTTGGAAGCGGAAACCGCTAAGCCGCAAGCGGAGTGGCCGGTGACGATGAAGTTTCCGGAAAAGGCCGAACTGCTTTTGCAGTCGGATCGGCCGCCGAATCTTGAAAGTCCGCTACATGTCTTTCGTGATGATATTACTTCCAACGAAAATTTTTACGTCCGGTGGCATTTGGGAATTTTGCCCACGAAGGTCGACACGGCCACGTTTCGATTAACGATTGGCGGGCATGTTGGCCAGCCATTAAGCTTCTCGATCGACGATTTGAAAAAGAATTTTGAAGCCGTGTCGGTGATTGCGGTGAATCAGTGCTCGGGCAATTCTCGGAGCAAATATGAGCCGCGCATGCCCGGCGTTCAGTGGGGCAACGGGGCGATGGGCAACGCCAAATGGACCGGGGTGCGGCTGCGCGATCTATTGGCAAAATCCAACGTGAAACCGGGTGCGGTGGAAGTATCTTTCAACGGTTTGGATGGACCGACGCTCCCCGCCGCCACGGGTTTTGCCGGCACACCGGATTTTGTGAAGTCACTTCCTTTTGACCGCGCAAACGATGGTGAAGTGATGGTTGCCTACGAAATGAACGGCGAACCGCTGCCGATGCTCAACGGCTTTCCGCTGCGACTGGTCGTGCCCGGCTGGTACGCCACCTACTGGGTCAAAGCGCTCAACCAAATCGAAGTGCTCGACAAACCGTTCGCCGGTTTCTGGATGGCCAAGGCCTATCGTGTCCCCAATACTCCCGATTTCCAGGAGGCCCCCAAGGCATTGGCGAAGGATACCGTGCCGATCCATCGCATGACCGTGCGATCATTGTTCGTCCGCCCGGAGCCAAATGAAAAAGTAGCCGCCGGGATAGAATACGAAGTGCAAGGCCTGGCGATCGACGGTGGCAGCGGTACGAAAAAAGTCGAGATCTCCCTCGACTCCGGCCAAACCTGGACCGATGCCAAGCTCGACCCGGATCTCGACAAATACTCCTGGCGACGATGGCGATTCGCCTGGAAACCCACACCCGGAAAACACCAGATAAGGGTCCGCGCCACCAACGCCGCCGGTGAAACGCAAACCACCGCTCAGTGGAATCGAAGTGGTTACGCCCGCAACGTCATCGAATCGCTCGAAGTTAATGTCGAGTGATTCTTCCGGCCAGAAAAGGAATCGTCATGAAATCAAATTTGTATGTCGCTTTCGGTGGGATCGCATTGATCGCTGCGATGTGGTTGCAAACTTCCTGCGCGGAAGCCCCGAAATCCACCGGCGTAAAAACCGAGTCTCAACCGATGGTGAGAACGTTGAAACTTCCGGAGATCGATCCAGTTTTACCGGCCGGCAGAGGAAAAGAAACGGTGATGCTGCAATGCGCCGTCTGTCATACCCCGCACTACATTTTGAATCAACCGGCATTCTCGAAAGAAGTGTGGACCGCCGAGATCACAAAGATGCAAAAGACTTTCAGCGCTCCCATCCCCGATGACAAAATCCCGGAGATTCTCGAGTATCTGTTAGCCGTGCGCCGGCCAGCCGCCCAGTAAGAAAAATTGAGCGTTTTATTTAGCCGGGTCGCAAGCGACCCGGCTAAATAAAACGACAAGCCAGTGAGGGGTCTTTGCTTCTTTCCGGAACCCCACCTCACGCCACCGCTGCCACCACCTTCTTCGCCGCATCGGTCAAATCCGTCGCCGGCTGAATCATTGGCAAATCTTTTCGCGCCGCAGCCAGAATCTCCCGCGCCCGCTCGACGTTCGTGCCTTCCAACCGCACGACCACCGGCACTTTAAACCCAACTTCATGCCCGGCTTTCACCAGGGCTTCTGCAATGAGATCGCACTTGGCGATGCCGCCGAAAATATTGACGAGAATGCCTTTCACTTTCGAATCAGACAGGATGATCTTGAACGCTTCAACCGCCCCTTCACTTGTGACCGAACCACCGACGTCCAGAAAGTTCGCCGGCTCGGCCCCGTGCAGCTTGATGATGTCCATCGTCGCCATCGCGAGTCCGGCACCGTTCACCAGACAACCGATCGTGCCATCGAGCGCGATGTAATTCAGGTCGGCTTTGCGGGCCCGCACATCCAACGGTTTTTCCTGCGTTTCATCGGCGAGCACTTCCAGTTCCTTGTGCCGGAACATGGCGCTATCGTCGAAATTGATTTTGGCGTCGATCGCCAGCAGTTGCCCGTCCTTGGTGATGACCAGCGGATTGATCTCCGCGAGCGATGCATCGGTCTTGTAAAAAACCTTGCTCAAATTCAGCATGAGCTTCGCCGCTTCACCGGCCAGTTTGCCTTCAAACCCCAGTCGGTACGCCAACTCCCGCGCCTGATATCCCTGCAATCCAAGCAACGGATGCAACGGCACCTTGATCACCTTTTCCGGTGACTTGGCGGCGACTTCTTCAATCTCCACACCGCCCTCCGCCGAGGCAATCATCGTCACCGTATTGCGACTGCGATCGATCGTGATGCCGATGTAATATTCCTTGGCGATATCGACGCCGGGCGCCACGAGCAGCACATTCACCGGCACCCCTTCCGGCCCGGTCTGCGGACTGACCATGCGATGGGTCAGCATGAACTTGGCCGCATCGCGTGCCTCATCGGCCGTCTTCACAAGCTTGACAAAGCCCGCCTTCCCTCGCCCACCGGCATACACCTGGGCCTTGACCACGCACATCTGCCCGCCAAATTTCTTGAAGATGACCGAAGCCTCTTCCGGCTGCATCACTGTCTCCCCGGCTGGAACCGGAATGCCGTTTTCACTGAGGATTCGGCGGGCCTGATATTCGTGGATTTTCATACGCCGAACGATACATTCGCCACGCAACTCCTGCAACGGGAGTCCGGAAAGAACCGAATGCTGCGTCCGCATTGGCGAGAGACTCACAGATCGCTACAATCCCCGCAGCCGGGCGATTAACTCAGCGGCTAGAGTACCTCGCTTACACCGAGGGAGTCAGGGGTTCGAATCCCTTATCGCCCACTGAAAAGGTGGCACCGGCTAACACGACTCCATGCAAAGCTGCATTTCCCGGCTGATAACCATAAAAAACCGAGCATCCTTAAAGAGCGACCATGGCAATGAAAAAGGCGGAGATGGAAGATCATGCTGAGGCGTACCGCTCCCTCATGGCATCGGCCAAGGTAGCTGAATCGCAAGGCCTTTATCGTGCCGCCGTCGATGCTTCTATTTCCGCATGGGAGCATATCGACGGGATGATGCAGTACGGTATCAAGTACGAGAAAGATACATTTTCCAGCATTTCTGCCATCGAAACCGTATTGAAATACGCTCAATTACTATTTGATTCCCGCAGTTTACAATCATTGGATGAGTTGTTGGAAAGTCGGAAGCGAATTGAGAAAAACACATCGATAAGCGTTGTCGAAAAGCTTGAAACAGCCCGCCTGAAAATGTGGGACAATCACAGGCTATGGGCCTATCTTGAACGACACGGCGAAGTGAGACAAGACAATCTTCGAGAGCTTCTTGGAGGGAGCCAGGATCACTGGAGATGGCTCGCGGAATCATGGTCTAAGATGGGGCTTGTGAAACGAACGCCAGAGGGTGGTTCCTATCGCCTTTCTTTATGTACCCGGATGGGACAGGTGGTTCCTGCCAAGTGTCCTTCGTGTGGAAAGATTTCAGAAGCACCAAAGGGAATGTTTTTCGAAAAAATGAGTTGCCCGGAATGTCGTAAGAGCGTCATGTTCGTTCTAATCGCCGCTGGCAATCCAACGGACATTTGAGAGTAACGCATGTATTACATCACCTTTTTCGTTGGAATTATCACAGGCGGTCTAAGTCTTTGGCTTTATCTCATGGAGCGGCATGCCAAGCTTAAGGCTGAAGCGGCGGTTGCCAAGTCGCTGACTCAAATAGCAAATGAAAAGCTCGATAGCGCCGCTAAAGTAGAATCCGAATTGGGTTTGCGTGAAAGGTTAATGACGGATGCGGCCAATGCCCGGTCGAAAGAGCAGGACCAACGTGATCTTGCTCAACGAAGCCGCGAAGCGAAGTTTGAACGGCAGATCATTAGCTACAATGAAATTCAGGGTGAAAACGTAATCCTCAAAAGAGACCTTCAGAACATTGATGTCAATCTGAACAAGCTTCAGATGGATGGGGAATTACGTGAGCAAAAACAACGCGAAATTGATGCGAAAGCTACAAGTCTGGCCAAACGGTACTTGAGTGAAACGGTCAAATCAGTCGTCTCGGCTTTGGGGCCAAGCAACTTTTCCGCATGTAAGCAACGTCTGGTAGATGCGATTCAGCGATGCCGTGAAATAGGGTTCGATGTTTCAACCGAGGAGGAATCCAAGCTTCTCGCTGATCTTCGAAGCGATTTTGAAAATGCAGTCAGAGCGGCCTTTGCACGAGAGGAACAGGCCCGGATCAAATCTCAGATACGCGAAGAAGAAAAACTGAAGCGAGAGATTGATCGAGAACTAAAACAGTTGGAGCGCGAGAGGGCAGCCATCCAAGCGGCGCTCGATCAAGCATTGGCTGCGGCACACGGTCAGCATAGTGCGGAAGTAGAACGTTTGCAGGCGCGACTAGCCGAAGCTGAAGAGAAATCTAAGAGAACCATGTCGATGGCCCAGCAGACCAAGTCCGGATTCGTTTACATAATCTCAAATATCGGAACATTCGGATTGGACGTTTTCAAGATAGGCATGACGCGTCGGCTTGAGCCAACCGAGCGAATTGATGAACTAGGAAGTGCATCTGTCCCGTTCCCATTTGATGTACACGCCATGATCAAGTGTGACAACGCACCAAAGCTGGAGAATGCGTTGCATCGGGCACTTCATAAGAAGCGGATCAATAAAGCAAATCCTCGAAAGGAATTCTTTAAGGTTGATCTCGCAGAGATCATCCGAATTGCGACCCAGAATCACGAAGGCGTCGTCGAATACAAGGCCGATCCAGAAGCCTTGGAGTATCATGAAAGTTTGACGATGTCGGAAGAAGATTCTCTGTTCATTGATCAGGTGTACGAAGCTGCGGAAGATGAGACGGCACCAGGCACGGACGACATCTGACAACGAAGAATTTGACCGGTTATCGTTTGGAGTTTTTTGATTAGGACGCGTATTCGCGAATGGTGCTCATAACGATTCACTTCACCTCGGGAGGCAACTTGACGTCGTCGGGCAGGACGGTGCGGCTTTCGTAAATTGTGGGGTGGCGCGGATTTGTTGTTCACAACGCGTATACCAGTCCATCAAATTCCAGAATTGAACGGTCATGAAAATTATACGTTCCCACGGGGAAACCTCTTTGTTATTTTGATGACGCCCCGCGTATGGGTGAATGCAACGCGATCCAAATTGGAAGGAAGACGAAAATGCGTCTGATTAGATCTGTAGTTGTCCGTTTATTTTTATGTCTGTTCGCCACTGTCTTATCGAGATCAGCGTCGGCGGCGGTGACGATTGAATATGTGCCGGTGGGCGATCCGGGGAATGTGGGCGATACGCAAAAGATGAAGCAGGATGGGACAAGCGGGTACGGGGCGGTGGGTTACTCGTATCAGATCGGTAAGTATGATGTCACCAACGCGCAATACGCGCCGTTTTTAAATGCGAAGGATCCGACCGGGGCAAACGCCCTTGGATTGTACAATCAAACGCAAGGCACGGACGGTAACACGGCCGGGATCGCTTTCAACTCCGCAGCGGCCAACGGAAGTAAGTATTCGGTACTGGCAGGCCAATCCAAAAAGCCGGTTGTGAATGTGAACTGGTTTAGTTCCATTCGATTCACCAACTGGTTAGCCAACGGGCAGGGGAATGGAGATACCGAAAGCGGGTCTTATACGATTCTCGGCAATTCACAGTTGCCAAGCAACGCCAATTCAATCTCGCGAAATGCCGGAGCCACTGTGTTTTTGCCGACTGAAAATGAATGGTACAAGGCGGCTTACTATAAAGGCGGTGGAACTAACGCCGGGTATTGGGCCTACGCAACTCGGACTAACAGCACCCCGGTCTCAGCGCCGCCCGGATCAACATCACCCAACGTAGCCAACTATGTGGACCCGAACACAGGCTATGCGGTCACCGGAAGCGCTTACGGTTCCAACACGAACTTTCTGACAGATGTCGGTGCATACCCCGATTCGTTCAGCGCCTATGGCACGTTCGATCAGTCAGGAGATCTGTTTCAATGGAATGAGTCGACGGTCACGGGCACCGTCAAAGGAATTCGCGGCGGATCATGGAATCTGGACTCTGGCGCGCTTCCTTCGCTGAATCGTGATCTGCTCTATCAACCGAATTTTGCGAATTTCTTTATTGGTTTTCGTGTGGCGGCGATCCCGGAGCCGATCGGTATGGCCGCGTGGTTGATCGGCGGCATCGCGCTACTGCGACGCAGGCAGCGGAGTCGGATTTAACGGCTGGCACATTTAGCATCGATAGGCTGATCAACTCATTGCCTTAAAACACCGAGGGCGCAAGTCATATGATTCGCGCCCTCAGTGTCGTTTGGAACATTGCTAACGCAGCGAAATCAGAACAGAACCCAGTGCGACAGGAACAGATGCAGCACCCCAAACACCGCAGTCGCCGCAGCGATGGGGACACCAAGCGGTTGAAGGGTGTTCGCGAGTGACTGGGGCAGAATGTTTCGGGCGAGAAGCCAATCGGAGGCGATGTAAATACCGGCTACTGTAAGCGAGAGTGCCGGCAGAAGATCGCCGACAACCAGCTTCGCAAGAAGCCAAAGCACACCCAAAACCGCAATCCCCAAGCCTGCCAACGCGATGTTGTCATTGGAAACCAGAGACGCTGCCGACGAACCTGCAATGTTTGGCTGACCGGCCTCTGCCGGACGGCTTTTCATCATGACGAGGGCGGCGGCGGCCAGGCACAAGATCAGTTCTGCAAAATGCTCCAGCTTCTTGAACGACGAAGACCCTTCAGAAACGTTTACTGCGCCGGCGACAACCGGTGTTACGGCAGGCGCGGCAGCGGTGCTGTTTGATCCGCTTTCGCCGATGACGGCGCTAACCGCGACGGGCGTCATGGATGGCGAACTCGATCCGACCGCCACCGGGCCGACGTGCAATGCGAAAATTCGGACCACGGCACAGGCGATCGACTGATTTCGTTCCGCAGTCACCGTACCCACTTCCTGACCATCAATTTTTACTTTTCCGGTTTCTTCTTTTCGCTCTTTGATTTTTCCTGGACCTTCGACGACCGCGAAAAGATCCCAGCCTTCATCCGGCAATTCCTGCCCCGTCTGTTTTTTAGACGCTTCGACGGCAGCGGCAACCTTCGCATCAAACTTACCTGCGATCGGCATGCCGTTGATTTCCCTGGCGAACTGATAGGCGCCAGTCATGTAATCCCAACCCAGCCGATTGTTCCCCTTGAGATGAATGATCTTTCCCTTGAACTGATCGAGCTTGTCCGGCGTGAAACCTTCTTCAGCTTTCAGCGCTCCGGCGATACCCGGCCAGTCAGCAATGGCATTGGCAGTGAGCTTTTCCAGTGTCGCCTGCTGGGCGGCGGCGTCGTTGGCCATCGCAGCGCTCCACTTATCTGCGAGCTTTTTGGCGCGGGCGACATCCTGATCGTGATAAGGCGTGCCTTTCAACCACTTATCCGCGCGGTCCGCCAAATAATTGGGCTTATTTCGCTCGGTGCTGTCTTTAGGGGTTTCGACTTTTTCGGCTCCGTCCAGAAGCAGGCTGAACGCCGCGTGCATTTTTGCCGCAGCGGTATCCACCGCCTTGTGAGCCTCGGCGAGCGTCGCCTTCACCGATTTATCATCCTTGTACTGCTCGGCGATCGGCTTGATTCCTGATTCATCGAACCATTGATTCATGCGCGTGAGCAACTCAACAGTCTTGGGCATCTGAAGACTCGACATCGTCTCCGATTGCTCGTGAAGATATTGATCCCATGTCGGACTCTTCTTTTCCAGTTCCCAACCCGCAAAATACTCTTGCTCGCCCTTCCATTGTTTTGATAAATTCTCCGCTGCCTGCGACGCCATCGCGCCACCCTCGGCTGAGGCGATTTGCTTCTGGTAGGCCACGAGTTTGTCGTTGATTGCCTTCACGCGGGGCTCGGTTGCCGGAAGCCCATCGATCGCGCCGCGGACGCGGCTGATCAGTGAATTCAGGCGTTGCGTAACCTGATCCATATCTTCGTTCGTCGTGATCCCTTTGTAAGGTGAAGCAGCCATTGCTTCGTCGAGCTCCTTCACGATCGGGGCCGCAAAATCCAACTTCATGCCGGACGACTTATTGGCGACCATCGTTTGAAGGGAGGTAGCGCGGGCCAAAAGCTTTTTCACCGCATCGGCGTCAACGTACTTCTTGGCATCGTCGCCGGTGAGCTTGGCGATGGCTTTGTCGATCCGCTCCCCCGCTCTTGCCGGGCTAGATGCCAGATCATCCGCAGCCGAATCCAGATCGCGCTTCGACGTTTCTAAAATAAATTTGGATTTGTTCTCTTTCAAACCCGACATGGCTTTTGTCTTCAGCGCGTCCAATTCCTTCTGCACAGGAGCGCGCTCGGCTTCAGGAAGGCCATCGAGGAATTCTTCGGTTGATTTGATGTCTCCTTCAACTGAATCCCAACTGCTCGAATCGACATCGACTTTCACTTTTTCCAGTTGGCGTTTTGCCGAATCAAGATCGCCGGCGAACGTCGATGGTGGTCGCACACAAAAGGTCATCGCCAGCACTGAAATAACGCATGCCAAACGGCATCGACTCAAGCGCGTTGGTGAGGCAGTTTTGAAAGACAGATTCCGCAGGTTCATGAAAAACTCCTTTAGGGTAGCGTGCAAGCCGGATTCAACATTGGGCCTTGAAAGGCACCTATCGCGCATCTCTTATATCGCGTCACACAAAGTAACTGAACGCAGGAATTTTGCACTACCGGAGCCATCGTTCAACCCAGCTAAACAGTTTGTCCGTTTTCACATTGGTTGCGGCATCGTACTATCCAAAACAGTAGTGCGTTTCGAATTGGTTTCGAGCCGCCTGAAGAATACGTAGTCGGATTTTGAAAAAATGCTCCATCGATCAGACCATGCACGCGACTCTAGAAAGCAAAACAACGATGGATATCTGCGCACAATGCTCGCCCTGGTTTTGACGGTGGGTGCGCTGTATTTCGCCAAACCAGTAATTGTTCCGGTCGTGCTGGCGGTTTTGCTGGCTTTTATTCTGAAACCGCTGGTCACGTTGGTTGAACATCTGAAAATCGGACGCGTGCCTGCGGTGCTGCTGGTGGTCGTTTGCACGCTCGTCGTTTTCGGCGCTGGGGGCTGGGGGGTGGGCACTCAATTGACCCGATTGGCGGAGGAATTGCCGACACACAAAGATCAGATCACCGCAAAAATTGAGCGGCTCCGCGGTTCGGGCGGGGGACCATTGTCGCGATTGATGGATACCTTTCGACAGGTCTCCGATTCCGCCACCGGCGCAACGACTAAACCCGTCGCCGCTACTTCGCCGGCAACGGTTGTTGCCGAACCGAAAGAGTCGGGCTTCGAGTACCTCGCCAGAATGACCGGCGCGGTACTTGAACCAATCGCTGAGACCGTTTTCATTTTAATTCTGGTTATATTCCTCCTGATTCGACGCGAGGATCTTCGCAACCGCGTCATCGGCCTGCTCGGGCACGGCCGTCTGACCGGCACCACGCGCGTGCTGGTCGGTTCCGCAGAAAAAGTGAGTCAACTCCTGTTGATGCAATTGTGTATTAACGGTGGTTTTGCGGCGGTCTTTGGACTGGCGTTGTTTCTCTTGGGAGTTCCGTACTGGTTCCTGTGGGGATCGCTGACGATGATGTTGCGATTTGTGCCCTACGTCGGCACTTGGATGGCAGCCTCCCTCCCCATTCTTCTGAGCGTTGCGATCGCACCGGGATGGGGACAGCCGTTGGCGGTGCTCAGCGTATTTATTACTTTGGATTTGATAACCGCCAATGTCATCGAGCCGCTGTTATTAGGGCATAGCACGGGCGTATCTCCCGTTGCCTTGCTCGTGGCTGCGGTTTTCTGGACATGGGTCTGGGGGACCATCGGATTGGTTTTATCCACACCGTTAACCGTGTGTCTTGTCGTCCTTGGACAGCACGTAAATCGGCTGAAGTTTTTATCGCTGTTACTTGGCGACCAACCCGCGCTGGAACCCTCCGTCAGCTATTATCAACGGCTTTTAGCGGGAGACATGAAGGAAGCGAGCGTGCTGATTCGCGACTTTGTGCGCGCCAACTCTCTCAATAAGGCTCCAGACGAAATCATCGTGCCAGCCCTCTTACTAGCGCGGCGCGATCGCGAAGATTCGGGTCTGACAGCAACCGATGAGTCCTACATTTTTGAGTCGTCTGAAACGATCCTGAACGAGTTGACGACAGAGGCTCGATCTAAAATTCCCGATCCCATCGAAGCGTCAACGAATCAGATCGTCGCATCCGCCCCGTTGATCCTCGCCTGTCCGGCTCATCACAAAGCGGATGAGCTGGCCGCGCTGGCCGTCGGGATGGTACTTGATCCGTCGGAGGCTCGCTTGGAAGTGCTTTCCACACGTACTCTGGCATCTGAGATCGAACAGCGCATTGAAGAATCGCGGCCTTCGCTACTGTTGATTGTCGTCGTGCCTCCAGGCGGGGTCACGCAGACCCGATATCTGTGCCGTCGAGTGCGGCGACTGTTTGCCGACCTCCCCATCGTTGTCGGCTACTTCGGGAAAATCGGCAATTTCGATAAGCTTCTGATTCGTCTTCGCGCCGCCGGGGCAACCTATGTCACCACTTCCGTGACGCAAACGCGAAGTCAACTGGTTTCGCTTTTAGCCCCCCCGGTGGTGCAGCCGGAGTCTGAGTTGCCGGTGGGTTAGAAATTCCACCGATACAAAAACGTGTCCATTTATCAATGGGTCGACTGCTTATGAACTCTCGCCTTGGAAAACTTGCAACGCCGGGGGTGATTCTTGCACTGCTCGTGCTGCTGGGAAATGCGTGGGTATCTTCACGAAATTTCCATGCCCTGGCTCTGAAGGAACGTTGGGTGCAGCACACGCAAACCGTGTTGACGGACCTGCAAGCGTTGCAGGCCACCGCCTCGGATGCGGCGACGGCGCAGCGAGAATTCCTGCTGACCGGTGAGGATGCTTACCTCGGCTCTTATCGCGCGGCGCGAGATCGCTACAGCAAAGAGCTGGACACCCTCATAGAGTTCACCCGCGATAATCGTTCGCAGCAGGATCGTTTGAAGACGCTTCGCGGCCAGATGATCGCTGAGTTCGCGGCCATGGATGCCTGGATCGCCGCACGAACGCAACCGGCAGCGTCAAAAGAATCGCGTGCAGCTCTATTGGCCGATGCGAAGCAATCGATGGATGCCGTGCGACGCACTATTGGGGAGGCCAGAGCCGAAGAACAGAGCTTACTCAAGCGCCGAGAAACAGAATCCACGTCGAGTCTTGAAGCCGCGCTGAGCACATTCATACTGGCCACAGCCACGGCGATAGGATTAGTCGTGGTCGCCTACTTGCTGATTCGACGAGATGAAGGGCTCCGCGTGAAAGCCGCGAAGGAACAGAATCGCCTGGCCAACTACAATCAACTGCTGATCGAATCAACTGGCGAGGGCATCTACGGGGTGGATCTGTCCGGAAATTGTACTTTCATCAATGCGGCTGGAGCGAAGATCCTCGGGGTGAAGCGAACAGAGGTCATCGGCCGCCAAATGCACGAGTTATCGCATTCAAAACATCCCGATGGATCTGTGTATCCGGCGGAGGAGTGCCCGATCTATCGTACCTCACGAACCGGCGAAGGCTGCCGAGTGGATGATGAGGTGTTCTGGCGGCCGGATGGTTCATCCTTCCCCGTCGAGTATTCGGCCTTCCCGATTCGTGACGGCAAAACCATTGAAGGCGTCGTTATTACTTTCGCGGATATCACACAACGTAAACAAGCCGACGGGGCGATTCTCGAAGGGGCCGAGCGGTTCAGAACGCTGGCCGACAATATAGCCCAGCTTGCGTGGATGGCCGATGGGTTGGGTTCCATCTTCTGGTACAACCAACGTTGGTTCGACTATACGGGAACCACTCCGGCGGACATGGTCGGTTGGGGTTGGAAGCGCGTGCATCATCCGGATCATGTGGAATCGGTCGTCGCGAAATTTACGCAATCAATTAAATCCGGCGAAGAATGGGAAGACACCTTCCCCCTTCGCGGAAAAGACGGAACCTTTCGCTGGTTTTTGTCGCGGGCGATTCCAATTCGGGATCTCAAGGGAAAAGTTGTTCGATGGTTCGGCACAAATACAGATATCACTGAGCAGCGAGAAGCAGAGCAGAGACTCCGCGACGGCGAAGAACATCTTCGCCGCGCCAAAGAAGAAGCCGAAGCCGCGAACCTCGCCAAAAGTCAATTCCTCGCCAACATGAGCCATGAACTGCGAACGCCGCTCAATGCCGTCATCATGTACAGCGAATTGCTGCAGGAAGAAGCTGAAGATCGAAATGTAAAAGAATTTATTCCGGACCTGGAAAAAATCCGCTCCGGGGGCAAGCACCTGCTTGCCCTGGTGAACGGTGTGCTTGATCTGTCGAAGATCGAAGCTGGCAAGATGGAACTTTTTCTCGAGACATTTGATATCGCCTCAATGGTCAATGATGTGGCGGCCACGCTCGAACCGCTCGTGTCCAAGAACGCCAACACACTGCAAACAGAGCTGACTCCGGATTTGGGCGAAATGTATGCGGACGTGACCAAAGTACGTCAGATCCTTTTCAATCTGCTCTCGAATGCATCCAAGTTTACGGAGCATGGAACGCTGCAAATCAATGTCCGCCGTGCGTTGGATGAAACCGGGGTTTCACAACTGTTCTTCCGCGTGACCGACTCCGGGATTGGGATGACGCCGGAACAATTGGCGAAGCTGTTTCAACCATTCACGCAAGCCGACGCATCGACAACCCGAAAATTCGGCGGGACAGGGTTGGGGCTGACGATCAGCCGGCGATTCTGTGAAATGATGGGCGGTGAAGTCAGCGTGACGAGTGAGCCGGGTAAAGGATCCATCTTTTCCGTTCGGCTGCCGGCGCGAGTCATTGCGCCAATCTCAAATGAGTCGCCCGCCGCGGATGCAATCGCTCCAACTGTACCGCTCAATGGTAATCCGGATATCACGACGGTGCTCGTCATTGACGATGACGCCGCGGTGCAGGACATCATGACTCGGTCTTTCGTCGCCGACGGTGTGCGCGGTGTGGGGGCAATGGATGGCGAAGAAGGCCTGCGGCTCGCCAAGCAATTACATCCGGATCTAATTTTTCTGGATGTGCTCATGCCTAAAATGGATGGTTGGGCCGTACTCACCCGACTTAAAGCCGACCCATCCACGAGCGATATCCCCGTGGTCATGTTGACGATCACGAGCAACCAGGAAATGGGCTACATGCTCGGCGCATCGGAGTACTTGACCAAACCGATCGATCGCAATCGACTGGCTTCCGTGCTCGAGAGATATCGGCCTAGCGGGCCAACCGATGTGGTGTTGATCGTCGAGGATGATGCGCCGACGCGTGAAGTGATTCGAAGATCGCTTCAACGCCAAGGCTGGACAGTGGCTGAAGCGGAGAACGGTAAGATCGGATTGGATCGAGTGTCGCAGCAGCAACCGGGATTGATCCTGCTTGACCTGATGATGCCCGAAATGGGTGGCTTTGAATTTCTCGATGAATTGCGGCGCCATCCTTCATGGCAAGCGATTCCAGTGGTGGTTCTTACCTCCAAGGACCTGACGCCCGACGAGCGAAAAACGCTTTCTGGAAAAGTGGAACGCATTTTGCAAAAGGGTGCCTATAGTCGTGAGGCGCTGCTGGGGGAAGTCCGGAAGATTGTCGCGCAGTGTGCCGGCAAACCGAATCAGTTGAAGATCGAAGTAGCATTGCCAGCAAAGGTATAAGTCACATGCCAAAGATCCTGGTCGTTGAAGATAACGAAGAAAACCGCGATTCACTTTGCCGGCGATTGCAGCGCCGCGGATTTGAAGTGCTCATTGCCGCAGACGGTAAAGTTGGCGTCGCGACCGCCAAAGCCGAAAAGCCGGATCTGATTCTCATGGATATGAACATGCCCGAAGTGGATGGCTGGGAAGCCACCCGGCAGATCAAAGCCGAGCCGGAACTTGCCAATGTTCCGGTCATCGCGATCACGGCTCATGCAATGACGGGCGACAAAGAGCGCGCCATGGCCGCCGGTTGTACAGATTACCACACAAAGCCCATTGAGTTTCCCAAGTTGCTCAACCAGATCGAGACGTTGCTGCAAGGCAAGCCGACTGAGCCTGGCTGAACATGCAAGATACGAGCGATTCACTCAACCGCGCCGAAACTGTTCCCGCCGCTCAAAGGGCGGCGGTGCTCGTGGTGGATGATGACCTTTCCAATCGCGAGTCGTTATCCCGTCGGCTAATGCGCCGCGGCTATGACGTAGCCACTGCCGAGGAGGGTCCCCAAGCGCTCAAGCTGATCGACGAACGGCAATTCGACGTCATCCTGCTCGACGTGATGATGCCCGGCATGAACGGACTGGAAGTTCTCGAGCAAATTCGCCGCACCCGCTCAATGGCGGAACTGCCGGTGGTGATGGCCACCGCAAAAGATGACAGCACCGACATGGTTCGGGCCTTTTCGCTGGGGGCCAATGATTACGTCACCAAACCGCTCGATTTCGCCGTCGTACTTGCGCGCGTACAAACGCAGGTTCTGTTGCGGCAGGCGGTGGCCCGCGCGCACGAATTAGACCACCGCCTGCGCGATCGCAATCTCGAGTTGGAATCCGCAAACGCACAACTGCTTCTGGCAGCGGAGCGAACCACCGCTGACCTGCGCGCCGCAGCGGAGGTGCAGGCGGCATTTCTCCCAAAATCTCCACCCGCCGTCGCCGGGGTGAAGTGCGCGTGGGCCCTTGAGCCTTGCCAGGAACTAGCGGGCGACTCACTCAATGCCATTGCTTTGGATAATCACCATGTCGGATTCTATGTTTTAGACGTCAGCGGCCACGGTGTCGCCGCATCGCTGCTGGCGATGGCTGCCACCCGGTTCCTTTCCACAATGGGCAGTACCGATTCCCTCCTGCTCGAGCGTGATCCGGACGGTGGTGTCCCGCAACCAACCGATCCCGCAAAAGTCGCCGACCAACTGAACGCGCGGCTTCCCTGGAGCGATAACACTCGGCAATTCCTGACCCTGTGTTACGCCACCCTCGACGCGCAAACCGGTCTGTTCACCTACACCTCCGCCGGTCACCCACCTGCATTACACGTCCCCGCTGGCGCAGCGCCGCGCTTCCTGGAGGGCTCGGGACTTCCCATCGGACTGGCTACCGAGATGTACGAACGACACCAGATCCAGCTACACCCCGGCGACCGAGTGTACCTTTACAGTGATGGCGTCACCGAAACGATGAACGCAGACCACGATTTGTTCGGCACTTCTCGATTGACACACGCACTCCAAGAAGGCGCATCGCTTGATCTAAACAGCAGCGTGAAACTCGTCATGGAACGAATGCATGAATGGCGCGGAACCGCGATCAATCGCGATGATGCCTCGGTACTGGCATTGGAATTATCGATTTTGTAGTGTTACATCCTTTGGCCAAAGCGCTCCCTGAGCAATCCACCCACTCAGCTTCTGGATCTCGTCTTTGCTCAGTGCCGGGAATTTCTCCCGTTTTTCCAACGGTGGCATTTCGAGATCTTCGACCTGGTCCTGCACGAAGCGGATCAATTGGCTTTTGCTCAATTCGCCGGGAACGACCGCTGGCTCCCCACGCGCACCGCCCTTCAGAAGCAAATCACGATCGGTAAGCACGAAGCCACCCTTGGGCTTTTCGCCGCTGTGACACCCGACGCATGAACGTTCGAGCAGGGGCTTAACGTCGCGGGTGAACTCGACGAGCCCGGTGGTGTTGACGACCGGGATGGCGGCAACCGTGGCAGCGGGAGCAACCGCCTGCGCCAGAGCCGGGGGTGTCTGCGCAGGATCCATCGACGTAGCCAATGCCATCACGGCCCAGCTTGTCGCGGCGGCCGAAATCCATCCGTCCTTGCCGTGAGGGAAGCCGCTTTCCATGGGCGGTTGGAACGGATGCGAGCGGGTGCGGACATGCCAGGTGCCGTCCGCGCGCTGCGTGCGCAGAAGGAAATCAATGCCGCGACGCACCGATGGATCGATCGGCGAAATCTTTCCGCCTTCCATCAAAGCGTAGAGCGATTGACCGGTGCCGTAAGCGTCACTTTCCAGGCCGGCCAGTTGGCCAAAGCCACCATCGGCACGTTGCTCGTGAATTAATTCCGCCGCGAGTTTATTCAGCGTATTTGCATTTTCGCCGGCCCAGGCGAGGCCAAGCAGTTGATGCACGCGTTCTTCGTTGGTTTCGGCGCGGGCATTCACCAGCCATGATCGGGCGCGCTGCACGCGCGCGTCGAGCTCCTGCCGACGCGCCGGGATGCCGAAGTGTTTAATCGCTTCGATCGCCGACGCGGTGGCCGTGATATCGCTCGCCTGAATGGGCGGCCGGGGCAGATTCCAACTCCAATGGCCGTCAGCATGTTGGAGCACCGAAAGCTGGTGAATCATGGCGTCGGTCGCAGCCGACGCCGGCTGATGTTCCAGGTGAAGGGCCATCGCGGCATAACCCGCAAAGATGGCCGGCTCCGGATGAAAAGTGGTTTGCAGATCCACCTCCAGAATCGCTTGTGACTCGTTACCTTTTTTGATGTGGGCAGCCGTAAAGTCCTTTTTCAGAATTTCGAGTTGATGGTGAACCGCGTCGCGATCCGTTGTGAAATGGTGGGTACCTGCCAGACTGATTGCGACCTGCGGGAGTTGCTGCTGATGACACGCCACGCAGTGCTGCTGGCTCGCGTGACGGGAATAGGTGAAGACGGATTCTTCGGCCGTCTTTGTCAGCGGTGGCAATGCACGCCCGATCGCCTCGGCCACGGTTTTGGCTCCTGAAGCACCAGACATTTGCAACACTTTTTCACTTCGAGCGGGTGTGGGCGCGTCCTTGGCTCCGGCCTTGAGCAGCGCTTTCACAATGAGTGTGTCGCCTCGTTTGCGGGCGAGCATCAGCGGCGTTTGCGCCACTCCGAGAAAGTTGTCCACCGGCTGTCCGCCTTCAGCATTTGCGTCAGCGCCGTGTGCGAGCAGCAACTCGACGAGCGCTGGTGAGGAATGTTCAGAAGAAGCGGCCCAATGCAACGGCGTGTAGTTGGCGACGGCGCGTGGATCCACCTGCGCACCAGCGTCCAGCAGCAATTGGGCAACGCCCGCGTGCCCGCCCCACCCTGCCTGAATCATTGCCGCCGTGCCATCCTTAGCGCCGCGCTCCAGTAGCAGTTTGAGCAGCGGTTCGTTTCCATAGAACGCGGCCCACATCAGCGCCGATCGGCCGCCGCCCCAGATGAAGTCGTTCGGCCCGGCGTTCACGTTCGCACCCGCATCAAGCAACAGACGGACAGAGTCCATGTCTTCGGCGGCGGCGGCGGCGATCAGCGCGGTCGCGCCGAACACATTCATCGCGTTAACATCCGAGCCTTTGTCGAGCAGCAGTTTTACGGTCCGACTGTTCCCGGTTTTACGCGCAGCGAGGATGAGCGCGGTGTTGCCGAGCTTGGAATGCGCTTTGACATCCGCTCCTTTGGCGACGAGCAGCCGGGCCTTGTCTTCAAAAGTGGCGCCTCGCAACAGCGCGGTGACGCCGGCTTTGTTGGTCGCGTTCACATCGGCACCGGCCTTGATCAGAAGTTCCAGCACGTCGGCATCAGCCTGCCATGCGGCGGCCATCAATGGTGTGTCGTCGGAGTCATTGTGGGCGAGAAGGTTCGCCTCGGCCTTCAGTGCTTCCTGAACGACGGCGGAGTCGCCGGCACGGATGGCTTCAAAGAGCGATGTGCCAGAGGCCTTCGACTCAGCCGCCAAAACGGAAGCGCGTGCAAGACACCCGATGAGCACGATGACCGTGACAGTTTTCATGAGTTGCGTTCCCTTCTTCAGATGACCAACCAGTGATAACCAATTGGGAAGAAGCATATCGCCCGCCGGGCGCATGGCAAACATACGCGGCGGTGCAACGCATCGAGCTTAAGAATGCCGCGCGGTTCATCGCGCGGTTCGGAAGGAGCAGGTTCGCCATAGATGGGTTGAAGAGGGGCGAACAGTTTACCGTGAAAAGCCTATCGGTAGGTTACACCTGTTTTTTCAATTACGGCACGACGTTGATATCGATCTTGTATCCCGCTGCCCCACGCGCTTCCGCCCCAATCGCTGTCCTGCAGATCATCCGTGTGAATCCAGAAATAGGATGTAGTCGGACCTTCAAAGCTGACGAACGCGCGGGGTTGCCGCTCATCGCGCGAGAGTTCAAGCGGTGGGTCACCGGCGGCAACCGGAGGATCGAACACCAGCGCGGCGGACGTAGCATCATCGTAACGATTCGCATCGATCGGCTGAGAATCATTCCGCGCGGCGATCGGCCGGGAGGCGCAGCCAGCCAAACAAATTCCAGTCAATAGGAGTGCACCGAATCGCATAAAAGTAGCGAGTGACAAATGCCGTGCCGGAATCGGGCAACGGCGTTTGAACGGAAATTGCCGGTGATTATCGAACCTTCACCAGAATACCCGGTTGCCGGTTTAAAGCGGATGATGCAAAAACACATCATTCCATGCGGCGAGAAATCAACGTGGACACAAGTAGTGTTGAACGACGCCTCTCGATCAAATCTGAAAATCCGGCGCAAAATCCCCCTGCCGCTGTGATTTGGGCCGACGATCACGGTACTTCAACTTCGGGGGTTCAGCGCTGACCTGATTCAAAGGCGGGACGCTGCTGGTGATGAACACGTTGCCGCCAATCACCGAACCTCTGCCGATCACGGTATCGCCACCCAGAATGGTGGCACCGGCGTAGATCGTCACTTCGTCTTCGATGGTCGGATGCCGTTTCTGGCCGCGAAGCGCCTGGCCGAATGCCGGGGCGAGCGCGCCAAGCGTGACGCCTTGATAGACTTTGACGTTCGCGCCGATCTCAGTCGTCTCACCGATGACAACGCCAGTACCGTGATCGATGAAAAAGCTTGGGCCAAGTCTCGCACCGGGGTGGATATCGATGCCGGTTAAACTGTGCGCATACTCCGTCATGATGCGCGGCAGCAGTGGAACCTGCAGCTTGTAAAACTCGTGCGCCAACCGCTGCACGGTAATCGCCAGCAAACCGGGATAGCAGAAGATCGTTTCATCCGTGCTTTGCGCGGCTGGGTCGCCATCAAATGCGGCCTGCACATCCATCGCCAACACTTCGCGCACCGAGGGAATGCGATCGAAAAACGTCGACACGATTCGCACGGCATCGTGGTCGCATTGCTTGCACTCTTCGTCGCTGCTGATCAGGCCGGGGATTTTATCACGATACCGCAGGCAGCAGCGCACCTGCTCGAAGAACACTTTAGAGAGTTCGATCACCAGGTCACCGATTCGAAATGGGAGATTCTGCCGGGTGAGCGCCTGGTTGCCGAAGTAGCCAGGGAAGATCAATAGCCGCAGCGATTTGATTGCGCTGATGATCGCATCGCGATTCGGCAAGAGCACGCGATCCAGATGCTGCATGCGCGGTTCGGCCAGCACGCTTTGCGTCAACGCTTCTACAACGGCCGGCAGCCGGTTATTTAATTCAGTTCGATCCATAACGTACTCTGATCATGCGATTCATTTTTAGCGGACCTGCCGCTAAAAAAAGCACAACTTCCCACGTCATCATTTACGATAAGGGATCATACAGTACAGGTCCAACTTGCGGCGAGCGTCGCTTGACCAATAATGCAGCGAAGGAAGGAACGAATTTCATGGAAGCTTTGATGATCGGTGTTTCGGGGATGCGCGGCACGGTGGGTGGCACACTGTCGCCCACGGTGATTTCACAGATGGCAGCGGCATTCGCGGTGTATCTGAAGAAGAACGAGAAGCCGACGAACGGCACGCATTTCCGCATCGTCTTTGGTCGTGACTCGCGACCGAGCGGTACGTTCGTGCGCGACATCGCCACCGGAACGCTCACGGCCAGCGGCATTGAAGTGATCGACCTCGACGTCGTCACCACCCCGGGCACGGCCATGATGGTCAAGCACCTGGGCGTAGATGCCGGGCTGATTGCCACCGCTTCGCATAACCCGATTTTATGGAACGGGCTGAAGTTTTTGAACAACCAGGCCATCGCCCTTCCGCCGGAAAAAGCCGAGAAGATCAAGGCACTGTACGACACGAAGGCGACCGATTACGTGCGCGTCGACAAGATCATCCAACCGAAAAAGAATGGTGAGACCCACGCCCTGCACATTAAGCGCGTGCTGGATTATGTGGATGTGCTGGGCGTGTCGACGAAGCGATTCAAGGTCGTACTCGACAGCGTCAACGGTGCCGGCTGCGTGACGGCGGCCACGCTGATGAGCAAGCTGGGTTGCCAGTTCAGCCATCTGAATAATCTCCCCGATGGCCAGTTCCCCCACGAGCCGGAGCCGACGGAAAAAAACCTCACTCAACTTGCCGAAGAGGTTCGCCGGCAACACGCGGCGATCGGTTTCGCGCAGGATCCTGATGCGGATCGGTTGGCGATCGTTGATGAGAATGGCAAGTACATCGGTGAAGAATATTCGCTCGCGCTCGCCGCGCGGTTTATCTTGTCGAAGAAGCCCGGCCCGACCGCCACCAACCTGTCGACCAGCCGCATGCTGGATGATATCGCGATGAAGTATGGCGGCCGGGTGATTCGCACTGCAGTCGGTGAAGCCAATGTCGTCGAAGCGATGATCCGCGAGAATTCGACGATCGGCGGCGAAGGCAATGGCGGTGTGATCGACCCGCGCATCGTCCCCGGCCGCGACAGCCTCGTCGGCATGGCGTACGTCCTGCAGCTCATGGCCGAAACCGGCAAGACCGTCAGCCAACTCGTCGCGGAACTGCCGAAGTATGAGATCGTGAAAACCAAGTTCGAGTGCCGTCGTGAAGATGCGAATCGCGCGGTGGAAGCGCTCAAGAAAGAGTTCGCCAACGAGAGGATCGACACGCAGGATGGCATCCGCATCGACTGGTCCAACAGTTGGGTCCACGCCCGCCCGAGCAACACCGAACCGATCATGCGCATCATCGCCGAGGCTCCCGACCGCCCCGCCGCCGAGCAACGAATCGCGGCAGTGCAGACGGTGGTGGACCGGGTTTTAAAAGGGTGATGCGTTACGCAGCGACGCGGTTTTTCGATGTTGAATCGATCCTCCCCACGCCCCGCGAAGCTCCTTGCGGGGCGTGGTTTTTTGAGGGGTGTCGGGTACACGCGATGCAACAAAATGAAACAAAATGAAACAAAATGAAACAAAATGAAACAAAATGAAACAGTTT
>JBBRMF010000067.1:0-21804 GCA_038230975.1 Tepidisphaerales bacterium | reverse complement strand
TGGTTGTTCCCCGCCGAGAACGACGTCGGGTTCACCCAGCCCTCCCACGTAAACCCGCTCGTGAAGTCCCCAAACCCGCTCCCCAGCTTCACCGCCCCCGTCAGCCCATCCAGCGTCACCGCCGTGTTGGCATCCGACGGCAGAACCCCCGCAGTACCCTTCGTCACACCCCCCACAAACGTCCCGTTCAATCCGTTCCCACTCGAATCCACAGCCGTCGAGCCCGAATCACCCAGCCGGTAGTACGCCAGCGGGCCATCCACCAAAACCTGCGGGCTGTAAGACAAGCTCGTCGAATTATTCAAACTGCCCCCCACGATCGTCACGCCGCTGGCAGCGTTTGATACCACAACGTTTGACGCGAGCGTATAAACGCCCGTATCCACATAGATCGTATCACCGGCACCCAAGGTGTACGCCTGGAACACCGCGCGAATAGAGGCTTTTGGATGCGCCGCATCCAATCCACTATTGGCATCGTTACCTACTGCAGTGGTGTATTGGTCACCGGCAGTGGTTCCGTCGTTTACGAAGTAGTTATGTACCGGCGCAGTGATGCTGAACGGAAGGTTGCTCGAGTCAGAAACCGCCGTGCTAAGCTTGGTGACTCGAACGGTATAATTCGTATTGGGCAAAAGCCCGGAAGTCGGAATTGACCATTGGAGACTTCCGTCCGTACCGCTGATTACATTCGTGGCGATGGATAGGACTGGCACACCATTTCCAACTTGCATCAGGTCAATGTTGAAGACATTGGCCGGATGCAATGAGATGTTGTCGAAGTAACCGTCGTTGTCCGTGCCGCTGTTACGCGTAGCGATCAGATGGATTCGGACAAATCGAGTGCCGACTGGGGCCAGGCGAGTATCCGCAAGGCGTTGCCAGACATTGACACTGCCGACCAGGCCGGAATCATACGTCGAGAGGACGGTAGTCTTCGTGGCGTTCAAATACTCCACAACGATTCGAGATGTATCAACCGGTAGTTGGCCATAGGATTGAACGAAGCCCTCAAAGCTAAAACCTTGGAATCCGCCATCAATCGCCGGGGCATACGAAGAAACATCCACATCCTGTCTCAGTTCTGAGACTGCGGACTGACCTGCGAAGAATGTCTTCGTGCCTTCTTGCGGAACTGCGGTTGTATTGACTTCGCTCCATGTTCCGGAAATCTGCGTCCAACCTGGAAGCTGTCCGGCCACGACCGGCGACTCAGCGCCGCCGTTCTGCACAAGATTCGCCCCACCATTCGCACTGTTGCTACGCCATCGAATCGGGAAAGTTTGACCGGCCGGCCAAACGTCACCGCCATCGGGACGAGTCACCAAAACGTACTCCGCAGGACTTTTGGAAGCCTGAGAAGTGTTGCCTTCAAATCCCAGATTGAGGAACTCACCGTTTGGCGTCGACTCATTTCCAAAAGCAAACGACGCATCCCCTCGATCGATCGCGGGCGATTGCGATCCATCGGCGGTTGCCACACCAGGGGCGGCAACGGCCACTCCGGCGACGAGTATCGGGGCGAGCGAACCGCCATGGAACGATGCGTTGCTGCTCTTAAGATGGAAGTCATCATCACTCCCATGATCAACGCCACCGGAAAAGCCCAGGATTCCATCAGCGCCGGCAATATTGACGAACTGCGGATTTTGCGTGAGGCTGTTTTGATCCGTGAACGCGGTGTTCTGCCAGTTGTTAAGCGTCTGACGAGGAACCCCCTGCCAAAGCGCAATCGCCCCTGTGGCAGTGGCGTACAGGTCGTTGTAGTCACTCTGGAAACCGACTTGGCTGGTGGGATCAACACTGATATCAAAACCCGTCAACGACCAGAGAATATTATTTTCAAGGTGGACGTTCGGACTGTTCGGCAGAACCCGCACGGCATCGCCGGTCAACGCATAGACCGTGTTGTTAAACAGATTCTCACCGCCGTTGCTGCTGGCATTATTGACGACGATCCCGGCCGTCGCGTTTGCATAGACCAGATTGCCGGAGGCGGTTGTAGTCGTGTTGTAATAGCCGAGCGTAATCCCCGTGCCATTCGAGTAGACCACGTTATTCTGCACGACGCTGTTGGCCGCACTGATCCCGATGTTGGCATTGTTGAAAACGCGGTTGCCGGAGATTAACCCCGACGAAAGTAATGCGAAGATACCGTTGTAGTTCGAGTACACAACGTTCTGCAAAGTAGAATCACCGCCGTAATAATACAGGTAGATTCCCGCGTCATTCAGTGCAGTCTGGTTCCACACCACATTGCCCGCAACCTGAATGTTGCGATAGGCGTAAATTCCGTAGAGCGTGTTGTCGTGAACCTGATTCGGGCCGCTTAGATCAAGCGCACCCACCAACGTGGTGCCACCGGCATTGTTATCCGCGTAAATGCCGATTCGGTTATGATCGGTCTCATTTCCAGTGACGGACGTAGTGCCGCCGTTGAAAAGATCAATTCCATCCAGTGCACTGTAATAGGAATGGCTGTTTGTGAGGCTGGTAATCGGGCCGCCGATATAGATTCCATCCAAGCCGCTGTAAGAAACATCCAGATGATCGAGCGATGACTGGATTGCATCAGATTCAAGTCGCACGCCTTCCAGCGTGTTGTTCGACGTCGTCAAATAGCTACCGGCGAAGCGGATCGCACCGTTGTGAACCCAAACACCGCGATCTGATCCCACAAGAGTCAGGTGAGAAACATTGACGGACCCGCCGCCGTCCACATCGATGACGGCACCTGTCACGCCGGTGAAAGCGCGACTGATGGTTGCGACGTTTGCCGGATTCAACGGCCCGGTGATTCGTGCACCGGCACCATTTGCACCTGTGATGTGGACGGGGCTGAATTCGTTGTAAATGCCAGTGTCAACATACACCGTATCCGTCGGCCCAAGCCCGTACGTACGCAACAAAGTAGCCAGCAAAGGCTTTGGCGCACTGGGTAGAAGGCCGTCATTTCGATTCGAGCCTACTGCTGTGACATAGGTGTCGCCTACGACACTATTGTCGTTCACATAGTAACTATGCCCGGCCTCGGGAACGGTAAATGTTTCCGTACTTCGATCGACCGCGATGGGCACGCCGACCAGTGAAACCTGAATGCGCAGTCCATGCGTACCAGCCGCAACGCCGCTGTTTTGTGGGATCCAGGTGAATTGCCCATTATCCGTTGTGGAAGGAGTAATATTCAGTACAAAAGCCGGGCCGTTTGGAGTGTCCTGGTAGAGGTCGATCTTGACCGGCTGCTGAGCGACATTGTTATAACTTTCCCAACGGATGACGTGCGGCGCGCCTTGCGTCCAGTCAGCGTATAGATCCGGATACCGCATCGCGATATGGGTGAGCAGCGGCTGGGCGGATTCTTGCGGGAGGCTGCCATAGGCACCCATGTCCGGCGCGTATGCGCTTGGCACGACGTACATAAATGCGCCGTCAAACGAGCTGTCGTTGGCACCTGATGTGCGATCAGTGCTGAAGCGGAAGCGAAGGTAACGTGTCCCGCTTGGAATGACGGTCCTTGCGCCGACGAGTTCCCAGCGATCGGTGGTATTTCCAGTCGCCGCAGTCGCCGGTGTGGTTATCAGCGTCGAAGAGGCATCGAGGAAGCTGACCTGAATTCGGCCATTATCCCCGGATTGAATCGTATTCCATCGGACCCGGCCGCCAAATACTACCTCGAACGCCTGAATGTTCGCCAAGTCTGCCGGGGTAAAACCAGACGCTAGAAGATCAATGGTCTGCTCCGCAAATGCGCTGGAGTTTGAACCCGCGGAGAATTCGTGCGTGCTCTCCCAAGGCGTCGGATTCGCAACGGCAGTCCCACCGGTCGCGTTAATCGTCCAACCGATCGTGTTGTTTTCAAATCCCGGATTTGCAAGGAGATTGGTGCGGACCAGCGATGACGTACCCACGTCAGCGAGTTGGTCGCCACTATCGATCGTCGGGCTGCTGTCTCGCTGTCCACCAACGATATCCAGCACGCGATAGTCGTCGATTGACTTATCGACAAATCGCGGCTCACTCCACCGCGGATTTACTGCGGTGACGCCGATCGAGTGCAGGTCATACTTATTCACATTGACTTGCCAATCGAGGATATCCGTAAAATCGGCAAAATAGTGCACGATCTTGCCGGAACCACTTGCGTGCAGATCGTTGTAGTCGCTGAAGAATCCTGTGTGGCTGTCATCCGCGATATTCAGGTCGTAGCCATTTTCAGTCCAGAGAATATTGTTGCGAACTTCAACTTGCTGCGAGCCACCCGACACGCTGATGTTGTCGCCCGCCGCCGTGTAGAAGGTATTCTGGAAAATGCGAACGTCGGTCTTCCCGACCACCGATATGCCGGTTGCATTTCGGTAAACCAGATTATGAATGATCTGCTGGGCGTTCGCGGCGCGGATACCAACCGTATTCCGTGCGATTCGATTGAAACGCACCGGCCCGGTGATATTTACGCCAGTACCGTTTGTTTCGATCACATTCGGATTCGAGAAATCCGTTCCGCCGACGTTGCCGTTACCGGCTACACCCGTGGCATTGCCGTATACGTGCTGCCCGACAAGGTCTGCAGCGCTGAGTTGAATGCCAATGGTGTTGGCAAAGATCTGGTTTGCGCCGACACCCACGTATCCGAGCGCATTCGCGCCAACCACATTCGTGGTAATACCCGTGGAATTGTTACGAATTCGATTCGATACCAGTGGAGCAGACGCACCGTAGACCACGCCTGTAGTGCCATCGTGAATTTCATTGTGATCGATCGAACCTATAAATGCGGCCGCGATACTAATTCCCGTGCCGGCCGCGATATCATTCCCGCTGATCGTTCCACCCGTGACGGAAGGAATCGAGATGCCTATTCCGGAATTGCGTATGCGATTATCTCGGATGAGCACATTGGTGGCACTGCCGATCGTGATCGCGGTGCCTCCGGCGATGATCGAGTTATGTTCAATATCCGGCCCGGCAATCGCACCGGCGAGCATTATGCCGTTCCCAGGCGTGATGATCGTATTGTGAGTAACCTGCAACCCGGTACCGCCTGTCAGGGTGACTCCGGGGCCTTTGATCGTGTTAGAATCGATGGTGACATTATTGCCGGTGGTGCCCACGCCTCCGAGCAACTGCAAGCCACGCAGCGTCACGTTATTGGCGGATATGGTGACCAGTCCGTTGATTCGCACCGACGCATTCGGTGCTGACACGAGCGTAATACCCGGGCGGTTAATCGTTACAGAGGAGTAATCGCCGGTATCGATAACGACCACATCGCCTGGGTTCAAGGAGCCCAGGATCTGTGCGATCGACAACGCCGGCGTGGCGGGACTCAGCCCGTTATTAGCCGCACTACCCACGGCGGTCGAGACACCATCTTCAACGATCGATGCATCGTTGACATAGTAGACGGTACCAGTCGTAGCAGTGTTCCCGCGACTATCTGCCTGCGGAGATCCACCCTGGGTATCGTCGAACGCGATGAAGGGATTTCCGGAGCTATCAACGCTCAACACAGGGGATTTCGGCGAAGTTGTCGACAGATTGATGCCGCCACCCGACGAATCGCCGGGAACCTGTTCGACAAAACTGGAACCGCCCCATTTACGGGCGTAGAGCGCAACCGTGTTGCCCGAGACACTGATCGTACGATCATCAATCCATGCCAGGTACATCTGTCCGCCGCCCGTCGATAGCTGCGGCGAGGTAGATCCACCGTGTGTATTGGAGACGCCCGCGCCGCTATTGGAACCGGCACCCGCCGCGACCCATGTACCACCGCTTCGAATCGCGGCATAGATTTCAGTCCCGGACGGAGTCATGCTCTGCCAAGCTGCATAAAGTGTGCCGCTGAGATACGCGAGCGAAGGCGACTGACTGTCACCTGGCGTGTTGCTCGCGCCGCCCGCGCCGCCAAGCTGCGTCCATGCGGCACCACTCGACTGTGCGACAAAGACTTGCTTGATTCCAGCTACGGTATTAGTCCATGCAACCGCAACATTCGTTCCATCGGTTGCCAGTGAATTGTCGGACACACCCGTCGCCGAAGCCGACACACCGGTATTGCTTGTGCCGTTTGTGCCGAAGGCATTCCAGACGCTTCCGTTGTATTGTGCTGCGAAGATCTTGGCCGGCCCTGATGTACTGTCGATCCAGGTGACTACCGGTCCAGTTGCCAGGTTCACAATGCGCGCACTGTCTGCCGAAGTTCCAACACTGACGTTCGGTAGCGCGACCCATCCGCCGGCCCCGCCGTTGGCAGTGGGATCATATTTGGAGGCTTTGATCGCCGTATTGGCCGCGGTGGTTTCCGTCCAAACGACAATCGGATTCCCGCTACCATCGAGCGTAATGGCCGGACGCCTCGAGGCTCCGGGAGTTGAACTGATACCGCCCGCATGCGCGCTGCCCGCAAGTTCAACCCACTGGCCGCCTACGTGTTTCGCAACGTAAATCTCGAAATTGCCGTTACGATTATCAGCCCACCCGAGATATTGAGCGCCTGCAGCGCCTGCAACAATCACCGGATCAAACGCGGCATTCGTGCTACTACTGACACCCGTTGCCGACCCACCGCCTGCCAACTCGCCCCAGCGACCTCCGCCATCCGGGCTTGTGGGTAACGTAGCTACGGGAATCGGAACTAGGGTTGGGCTCAAAGGCGCAACCACTGGCGTAGCGGTAGAGCCGGTCGATCCGGACGTGCCTGGATCGGTGTAGGGGCTGGGCCCCGTTGGGAAGATTTGATCGACACCACCTTCACCGAAGATGAGGTCGTTGTTGCCTCCGCCGTAGAGTGAGTCGACACCCAGAGCGCCCGCTTCATTTCCATTGGTTGCCAGATCGCCATAAATGGTGTCGACGCCACCATCGACGCGAGTGCCGCTCGATTTGAAGCCGTAGATCAGATCATCGCCTGGGCCACCTACCAGTAGGTCGCTTCCACCGCCGCCGGAGATCACATCATTGCCAGTGCCACCGTCGATACTATCGTTACCCGCTCCACCCGCAATCACGTCATTCCCGCCGAGTCCGTAGATGCGTGCGTTGCCGGTGCCGGCAGTGACCGTGTCATTTCCGTCATCGGAGCCAATGAGCAGATCGGTACCAGAACCACCTTGAATAATGTCACCGCCACCAGCAGCACCTCCGCCGATGATTGCATCGTTACCCGCGTTGGCAACGAGAGAATCATTGCCAAGCCCGCCGTCGATGGAGTCGTCACCACTTCCACCGTAGATACTGTCATTGCCCGCTTGTCCAAGTAGTGTGGTATTACCAGAGAAGCCGCTCGCATCGATTGTGTTGGCGCTGGCGCCGGCTGTTAACAACGCACGGTTGATGCCTGCCAACGTAAAGCTACCACCGCTGGCTCGTACCAGACTGGAATTCGTCAAAGCAAAATTGGTATCGCCGGCATCAATGACTTTGTCATTTCCACCTGAACCGGTAAGCGTTGCGCTCAGGTTGAAACCGTTCACATCAAAAGAATTGTCAGACACGCCGCCGGTCAGGATTGCCTGGGTCACTCCGTTCAAAACGAAGCTGACACCGGTTGCGCGGGCCAAGCTTGTATCAGTCAGAATGAAATCGGTATCGTTGGTAGACACGACGGTGTCCGTGCCACCGCCACCCGTCAGCGTTACGGGGGCGGTGCCAGCCAGGCCGTTCCAACCCGAGACATCGAACTGATTATTTCCCGCCCCACCGTTGAGCTGAATGCGTTCCAGATTCGCCAGTGCGATCGATCCGGAAATAGTGGTGAGTGTTGTGTCTGTGAGCGTTTGATTCTGGTCGACTCCTTGAACAAGCAGGTCGTTACCTTCGCCGCCGTCGATGGTGCCGGAGATTGTGCCATTTGCGTTGATATAGTCATCACCCGTGCCGCCATAGATCGTGTTGGATCCGGCACTGCCGACGATGTAGTCGTTGCCGCTGCTGGCATCAATGAAGTTGTTCCCCGTGCCGCCGTAAACGGTGTCGTTACCACTTTGGCCGTAAATCTTCTTGTTTCCAGTATCCCCGTAAACCAGATCGTTGCCAATCCCCGCGTCGACATAGTCCGTGCCGTCACCGGCATGAATGACATCGTTGCCGTCTCCCCCGAACAGGTTATCGTTTCCAGTGCCACCGAACACCGTATCATTTCCGACGCCTGCGTCGACATAGTCATCCCCGCTGCCGGCATCGACATAGTCATTGCCCGCGCCACTGGAGATAGAGTCATTTTCACTACCGCCGGTGATGCTGTCATTTCCCGCACCGGTTTGAACCGTGTCATTTCCCGCCCCGCCGCTGACAGTGTTGCCACCATCGCCGGCAATGATGACATCATCGCCATTCCCGCCACCGATCGTGTTGCTGCCATTGCCGACACCGATGATGTCGTTCCCGTCGCCACCGTCGATGTTATTGTTCCCGTCGCCGGCATTGATCGTGTCGTTACCGATTCCGCCGGTGATGACGCTGTTGCCACTTTGGACGGAGATCTTGTCGTTTCCATCGCCGCCGTCGACCGTGTCATTGCCTCCACCACCGACAACCAGATCGTCGCCCGTACCGCCACTAATACTGTCCGGTGCGAACGTGCCGATCAGTGTGTCGTTACCGTCACCACCACTCAGCGTCGTTCCCGCCAGTTGGCTGGTTGCCAGATCGATCAAGCCTGTATCGATTCGGTCGTTACCGCCGTATCCGTTGATGACGAGGTACTTGAGGTTGTAGAGCTTGGTCAGATTCGAATCGATATTGATTTTGTCCGGGCCTTCAGTGCCGTTGACCACAAGCGTATCGACCCCGGCGGCACTTAATTGCGCGAAAGTGTAGAGATCCGTTTGCTGGCCTGAACCGTCATTTTTCTGGATCTGAATCGCGTACGGCTGATTATTGTCATCGCGCGTGACATTGATGTTGATTTCTTTTCCGCCCGTGCTGGAGTCATTAAACATGACCAACTTATTGCCGACAATTTGCGCCAATGGCACCGGCGGTACTGGTAGGCAAGGGAGATCCCAGTTGACCAGCACCTGCGTGCCGAGCGGGAAATCCTGCGAATATAAGCAACCCCAGAACCCGCACAGCGCTTCAATATGCACGCCACCTGTGATCGAAAGTGAACCACCAATAGTTGCCACGCATTCCACGCCATTGTAATGGCTGGCGATCCACTGCATTTCATCGAAGTAGACCTTATTGTCGCCCCCAACGTCCTGACGCCCAACGCGATGATCCGGTATGTTTGTTCCCGGTTTGTAAGCCACATCTGCCAGATCCAAACCCAGGTCGAGATTTCCCTGAATATAGCCCGTGATCGTCGCCGCATTGATTCCAAGGACGCGAACTGTGCCCCCCAGATCAATGCGCAGACTGCCGCGCAAACCCACTTCAAACGCATCCGTACCATTGGGCGCACCGGGCTTGGTATCCCCGATGAAGAATCCGTTCATCAGATTGGATGTGCCATCGATCGTGTTGCCGAAGAGCCCGCGCGTCGTCAAACCGATGTCCACGTTTGCGTAGAAGTCGATGCCGCCAGACAACCTGAATGTGCCTTCGACATCGACCACACCCACGCTCCACAGAGGAATGTTGAGTTCCAGGCCCGGGAAGGTAAATGGAAGATCCAGTTTCCCGGGGTTGAATTCAATGAGCGTCACATCTTTTTTGAGAAGTAGACCGATGATCGTGCTCGCCGTATCGCTCAAAATAGGCGCGCTCACATGGTAGGTCGCCAGATCGTTTACGAGCGTCGAGAAGGGCCCGGTGTTGCCGCCACCGGTCGAACCGGCAGTTCCCGTGTTCTGTTCACCCGCCGCGAAATAAGAGCTGAGGTTCAGCGTACTACCGCTGCCGGAAACAGCCGTCAGATCACTAATCACGCCTGCAATCTTGAAGAGCAACGCCACTTCCGGGTGATCAAAAGCATTGCCCAGAACTTCGGCCGGCGTCTGATTGAACACCGGCAACTTCTTGTTCATGAAGTCGATGAGATCCTTCGGAAGCGGATTGAATGTCTTGATGTTCTGCAAAACCGGGCCGATAATCCCTTGTACGAAATCGCCTAATTCGTAATTGACGGCTCCAAAGCCCGAGGCTGGGTCCGTGGAATTACCCGTCGCGCCAAAGTGAATGTTCGCCGGATCGTTCGAGTTCCAGTTCGCATCAAACGTGGTCGATACACCTGGCCCGCTGGCGCCACCGATACGAAAGCCCATCGGCAAGTGCAAGAGGCCCGTACCCGCGATCGTCGGTTGAAACACGGTTCCCAAGTTGCCCGCGATATCCGACACACCGATTTTCCCACCGTTGTTAGGATTCGGATCGACCAGATCGATTCCAAGGCCGAAATTGACGCTCGCGGTTCCCTGCGAAACACCGTATGTCACCGGTCCGAAAGTTCCCCCGAGTTTGTCGATCGTCGCGCCGATTCCCGCATTGATAGTCACCTCTGGCCCGGCCAGATTTCCCTGATCGACAATGTAGAAACCGTCTGTCTTGTTCACTCCAAACTCAATTCCGGCATGGAATGTGAACATCGGTGAGAGCATCGCATTCAACGCAAACAAGCTGGAACCAAAGTCAAACGCCTGGGAAGCTCCTGCAAAGGCGTTGTAGTTGATGTTCATCAGGTAGTGGAAGATGCCACTACTCGGTGAATTATCCGGCTTGGCGGTCAACGTGATGACCCCGCCCGGCAACGCACTCACGGCGGCATTCACCGCAGCGTCAAACAGCGAGGGGGTTGAGACATTGGCATTTTTAATCGACGTGAAAAAGCTGCTGGTCTTCCCCACAAAATCAAAGAGCTGATTGACCGTTTTTTGGATCAGGGGAATCTTGGTATTCAGCAGCGAGCTGCCCGCCCAGGAGTTAATGAGATTCAATACGGTTTGAATGCCGGCCAGTATCGTTTGCGCATTGAAACCAATCGCCGCATTAATGCCCGCGATCAAGTCCGCATTGGGATTGATCGTGGGAACCGCGGAGCTGGAAAGATCGGCCCAGTTCAACGTCAGTTGCGGATTCGGCCCCGTGCCCGGAAGCCCGGTGACCTGGAAGACAACTTGAGCCGCGCCGTCAAACACCGGTGTGCCAAGCGCCGTGACCGGATTGCTCAACAACTCCGTCACCGTAATCTTGCCATCGTGGTTGTAATTATCGATCAACGGTAGTGTGATCGACGCCTGCGTCGTACCGCCTGCCATTCCGCTCACCGTCGCCGTTCCGCTCACATTCACCGAAGCGAAACCGATCGATGCCGCCCCGTTTAAGCTGCCGTTCACACCGAAGTTCACCGATGCCTGGCTATTGGCACCTTGAATGATGTAGAAGCGATCGGTCACCGTCGCCACGTTGCCAAACGCGATGCCAAACTGAACGCTTGCCCTCACATTGCCAGTCAGCGTCAGGTTCCCGGAAGTCTGGAACCCAAGACTCGTGCCCGGAATCGTCTTGTTAATACTGAACTGAATCGTCTTTCCGATCAGGTTTTGATTCAATGAAAGCGTGAATTCCAGATCACTTGCGCCGACGTTCACGATGACATTCGCAGCGCCACCGAGTTGATTATTCAACGCTGTTTGCAAAGCCTGGACAGAGGTGAATGCCCCCATATTATTCAGTTGCGTCAGGAACTGATTTCCAATTCCGATCGCGCTGCTCAATGATGAGCCGAAAAACTGGAGATTCTTACCGAACGCAGTGCTGTCAATCAGATGATTCAGAATCGCCGGAATCTGCTGCAATCCCTGCAAGGCACCGGCTGCCGTGAGATTGCTGAAGTTGAAGAATTTCTGAAACTGCGCCGTGTTCACCGTGAAGGTGTTCGCATTGGTGATATCCGCCCAATTGGCCTGCAGCGTGGCGGTTTCGGGGAAGAAAGTGGTACTGAGCGGAAGCGCAAGTGCCGCCGAACCATTCACGGTTGCCGTCGCCAGGGTGGTGACATCTGCGGCGCTGAGTTCCTTTTCCGTGATGATTCCTGGGGTGGCCGGGGAATCGGTCGCGGGATCGTGCAGAGACAGCGTAAATGCACCGGCCATGGTCGCTGAACCACCGGTCACATTCACTCCAAGGAAACCGAGATTGACGTTCGCGTTAAGATTCGCGTTGACTGAAACGTTCGCTTGAAACACCGGCGTTGCGCCGGGATCAACGATAAAGAAACTGCCGGTTTTATCCACGCCGAAAGTGATATTTGTAGTCGTGGCGAGCGTCGCGTTAATCGTGCCGGTGATATCCAGCGCCACTTGCGTACCAATGCCGAGATTGATCGGCACGCTTCGATTGATCGTGTCGGTTTTGTGCAGCGTAAAGCGAATATCGTTCGCCGTCCCAAGCGCCGATACGTTGCCCACGCCCACGCCCGGAAGGTTTTGGAGCAGCGTCAGGAGGCTGGCCGCATCGTGAAACGGCACGGTCAGCACGTTATTGACGTCTGGGACCGCATCGGTGTACTGCGTCAGTACGTTATGAAGCTGCGTGGCGATATTGACCAGATTCGAGGCGGACTGATTTAGCAGGGGAATGTTCGCGTTAAAGGCCGCGTTGGCGCTCGCTTCCTTAGAAAGCAACGTAACGATTCGGTCCAATGCCTGGCTGAATTGCACCGGCAAAATCGTGGTGTAATTCTCGTACTGCGCAAAACTGCCCGCATTGCTGATCGTGCTCGCCGGCGATTTAAAATCAGGGAATGTCGCCGTGAGCGTCTGCGTCGGAATGCCGAGCAGGGTTGATGAAATCGGAAGTGACAACGCTCCGGAGCCCGCGAACTGCATGCTGCTGAGATTATTCACCGTACCCAGTCCACCGGCGAAGTCGGTGCTGGTCAGGTGTCCGGCGGTGGGTGCTATAAACGTGAGCGTCGCGTTGGCGTTCGCGGTGGCCGCACCGCCGGTGACATTCAACGTAGCGAAGCCGACTTCACCCCCGGAATTAAAATTGGGCGAATTGACCGTTGCGCTGACCGAAAGCGTGGTCCCGCCGGTACTGTCATTGACGTAGAAATTGCCGGTCGACAGATCCACGCCAAAGTTCAGTGTGCCCGTCAGGCTCATCGTACTGGCCACACCCGGCGTATCCAGTTGAAGATCAAGTCCTGGGATTTCCAGTTGAAGTGGAATGTTCGTCGAAAACGTGGGATGCACCCCCACTGAAAACTGCAGATTATTTCCGACTAGCGTCGTTGTAACATTGTTCAGATCCGCTTCGGCGGCATACTTCGTTCGGACCTGATCGACATCCGTAAACGTCCCCACCTGATCGATAAGGCGGTTATGCAATGTCGACGGCAGATTGACGACCGCCCCAAGCCCGGTTCCCACGATAGGAATCTTGATTCCCAAAAGGTTGGGGCTCTTGCCGATGTTTCCCGTCCACGTCGTAAACGAGTTGATCCCGGCGCTGAGCTGCGCGCCGGTGAGTTGGCTTAAACCTTTATAGTTGGCAAGAGTTGCGTCCGAGGTCAGATTCGAGGTGGCCGTGGTGGGCGCGTTGATATCCGACCAGGTAAATGTCAGAGTCTTTGCGGCGGGGATCAGACTGCTGGTGATACTGGCCGACAGCGTTGCAGGCGGGGCCGTCAGATTCAAAGTGACGAGTGCAGGCAAGGGTGTGGCATTCAACTCAGTGAAGGTAATTCGCCCTGGCCCACCCGCCGGGCCCGGGTCCGCGAGGGTCATCGCAAAACTAGGCGACAACGTGACCGCCCCCGCAGATGCTGCAACGCCAATAAATCCGAGATGTGCATTTGCGTTCAGCGTCGCCGTGTTGACGGCTGCAGTGACATTGAGCTGGTTACCGGCGGTTGGGATATAGACCACCGCCGCACTGGCGACGGAATCCCAATAAGCCCCCAGCGTGAAAGTGAAATCGAGCGTCGTTGCAACATTTAGACTTCCGCCCAGATCGAAATTCACGCCGCCATAATTTGCGGCTACGGGGATCGTCACATTCTGAGTGTTGTTGAAATGCAAATCGAGCGAGATGTCATCGGCATTGTCATGCGTCGCCGCCACGGCAACGCCGTCGCCAATTCCCGCCGATCCTTCCAAAGCCGTTTGGAGCTGCGCAAGCGTCGTATACGAACCGGAAAGTCGCGATAACAACCCATTTAATTGAGCCTGTGGATCGTAACCCGCGCCCAATCCACCCCCCATGATCGGAAGTTGTTTTCCAAGCGCAGTGGCACCGGTCAGCTTGTGACTCCATGCGGAGAAACCACTGGAATTGCCTGTTGCCAGCGCACTTTGGATGGCCGCCGCGAGAGCGGCATCGTGCGTCCCCGTTAAAAGCATTCGCTGTTCGAGAGTCTCAAAAAACTGACGTGCCCGCTCGCGCGCCTCCAGCATTCGGTCGATCTCGTTGATCCAGGCGCTTCTTTGGGTATCCGGCTTTCGAGACCGTGTGCGCGAACCTTGACCTCGTGACCGTTCCGTGCTGCGAGCCATATAGACCTCCACTTCACTGCCAGGAAACACGATATGCAATCAATTGCAGTCCAAGCAATGCGACTGAATTTTTATAAAACTCTGAGAGATGACCGATACAAGAACGACAGCCCACAACGTGCGGCTGTCGGCCTCATTGCATCCACTACCGGATGCTCGATCCCACATCCCACGAAGATAAACCCCTACCGCCCGAAATCAAGCAAAATCCAAATTGATTTTGGTGAATCCGGTTAAAATAGGTAGCCTACCTGGGTTCCCGTTGATCTCTTCGTGGCGAAATATTTTGGGTCTGAATTTAATTTATAAGAATCGAGGGAGGAAAACACACTCCGCGCAACAGACTTAGAAGCCCGGGAGATGAAGAGTGCTCGGGACGATCGTCTGGAAACGACGGCACTGCCACTCTGTCGCACAATCCCAGTCAGTTCAGTCAAATGAATGATCACTTTTTGAAAGGAAGGATCAGATGTCCAATCGTTCTATTCTCGCCACGTTTTTGATCTGCACTGCGGCAGTCCTGCCGACCCTGGCGCAACCGGCGCCAGGCGGTGGACCGCCGGATTTCGCGCAGATGCGCCAGCGTATGTCCGAGCGAATGAAGGAGATGCTCGCCGCCTCCGATGATGAATGGAAAGTGCTGCAACCGAAAGTCGAAGCCATCCAACAGCAAAAACGCGATTCCGGTGGTGGAATGGGCGGAATGATGTTCGGCGGTGGTGGCGGTGGATTCCGCCCACCCGGTAGCCTCGCCGACGATCAGCCAAAATCAGAAGTACAGCAAAAAGCAGCCGATCTACGCGCGGTCACCGATAACAAGGAAAGTAAGCCCGCAGACATCAAAGAAAAAGTCGCGGCACTTCGGGCGGCCAAAGAAAAAGCCAAGGCCGAACTGCAAAAGCAACAGGCTGAGTTGCGGGAGATCGTGACGATTCGACAGGAAGCCGTCCTCATCATGCTCGGCGTCATGGATTGAGCCCCCGCGTGACCTTTCCTGCAATCACCGCCCCAATCATGGATTGGTCGATTTAATTTGATTTATTTAGCCGATTCGCTTGCGAACCGTGTTTAGCGGCCAGTCCGAAGGCCTCGGACACGCTTCGCAAGCGACCCGGCTAAATCATTCGACAATCCCTCATCCCTGGGAAAACGCTTCATTCATACCTTCATCCGCTTTCCTCTAACGAACCTGTTAGACCCTCTCGCTGGCAATCCGTTCCAAACTTACATAAACCCGCTCGGCAACCCACCCAAAATTCCGCGTCGCACGAAATTCGCAATTTCCGATCCCTCCCATTTAATTCCATGGCTACGCCGTACGATGCCTGTAGCCGCCGAAAAAGTAATCTCGTAAATTTCGCAATACTTCGGTTTATAATGTTGCTGTCGATTATAATAGACGTCAGCGGACACGGTCCCGATGATTGTCCATGTGTGCCGCGGCTGAAACGTACAGAGTCCACCTTCAATGTGACAAGGTGAATTATCATGGGATCTTTCGCGGAGTTTCCCCTGTTAGCCGTTTTTATATTGATCGTAACGGTCTATGTGGTGCTATCGATTTTAACGCCAAAAAAGCGCCGGAATTCGAATGCCGGATTGCCCGTATGTCGTGCATGCGGTGAGGATCATCCACCGCAGGCACGATACTGTCGGCGATGCGGGAAACCCTTGTGAGAACGATCGCCATCGCCATTTTGCACGAAGTCAGAAGTTGAATACAAGAACGGAGATTTCTATGTCCGAGGTCACGACAGATCCTTCATCGGAAGCAGATGCATTTCGCGTGAGGTCGTCAGGCGGCCGAAGCGGCCCTCCTCCGCTTCGAAATGTGCGCGGTGGGTATCGACCCCCGAATTGGAGGAAGAATCTTGGAGTTCTCGCCGTCGTGATGTTCGTCGGATATTTACTCTATATTTGGGAAGTCCGCCGCGTTGTGGTGGAGCAGGGCAATGTCCTGGTGCTTCTCAAGAAAAATGGCAACAGGAGCCTGCGCGGCGATCAGACCATCGTCCCCAAAGCGCCACCTCTCGGGACACCGGCATATGCCGTTTGGGAAAAAGAATACGGTAATTGTAACGGAATTCTGGAACAGGTTGTTCCCGAAGGAACGTATTTCCAATTCAGCCCATTCGATTACGAACGATATATCATCCCCCTGAATTCAAGCCATCATAAGTCTGAATATGGGGGTGGCGATGGAGCGATTATTCCGGCGGATAAAGTCGGCATCGTCGTCAAAAAGTTCGGTAAGCCGCTCGATACCGGGCAAGTGCTGGCCGACCCCGCGCGAGATCAGCGCGGCCCGCTGCAAATCCTGCTGCCACCTGGCCGCTATAACGAGTATGCCAATCCGTTCGCTTATGAAATTAAACACGTGCCACCCATGACCATCGATCCCGGTTACCGGGGTGTGGTCACAATCATGGCCGGCAAACCAACCTCGGACTCGAATCAATATCTGGTCAAAACCGGTGAGCAAGGCGTGCAGCAGCAGACCGAACCGGAAGGATTCCGGTATGTCAATCCGTTTGAGAAACGGATCATGCCGATCAGCATTCTCTCGCAGCGTTTTCAAATGATCGGCGCGGATGCGATCAAATTCCCATCCTCAGACAGCTTCGACATTCAGCTCGAAGGATTCGTCGAATGGTCAATCGATCCGGAACAATTGCCGCTTATTTATGTGCAATATGCCGAAGGGGGTGGCCTGATTGAATTCCTGGAAGAAAAGGTCATTCTCCCCTACTCCAGAAGTTTTTGCCGATTGGTCGGCAGCCAATACCTCGCACGCGATTTCATCAGTGGTGACACCAAGCTGAAATTCCAAATGGAATTTGAACGACAGTTGCGTGTGGCCTGCAAGAAGGAAGGAATCCTCGTCAAGCAAGCCCTGGTTCGAAACATCGAACCACCTATTCAGATCAAGCAACCGATCAACGAACGCGAAATCGCCAAAGAACAGATTCTTCAGTACGAGCAACAGATCAAAGTTGCCCGCAGTGCCGCGCTCCTCGGCGCGCAGATGGAGATGGCCAATCAGAATCAAGACATCGGCAAGACCAATAAAGATGTGGTGACTGTCACCAAGAAAGCCGAACAGATGCGCGAAGTCGCAATGACAAAAGCGCAACAGGATCTGGCGGTTGCAAAACTGAAATTGGAAGCCGCACAAAAGGTGGCGGATGCCATGATGTTCCGCGGCAAAGCCGAGGCGGAGGTCATTCTTCTGAAACGGCAGGCAGAAGCCGAACCATTGCGACAGCAGGTTCTGGCCTTCGGTGACGGCGACACCTACGCCCGCTACTTCTTCTATCAGAAAGTCGCGCCTTCGATCAAATCGATCCTGAGCAACACCGACGGCCCGTTCGCCGATTTGTTCAAGCAATTCAGCGCCCCTTCAGTGAAAGCGAATCCATCAAGCAAACTGACGGATTCCCAACACTAAGTTTCACAAATGCACTGCGGATTGGTCAGTTTAGCTGACCTTGACAGAAGAAAGAGAAGCACAAACTGTTTGGAAACCCTATGAACAGTATCAAAAAACTAATCATCACCGGCGTCACTCTCTGTGTCGTACTCTTTGGCTTTTACCTCATCATGCACTGGGTATTCGAGCGGGCCTATGTCGGTCCGAATGAAGCGCTCATGGTCAGCAATAAATTCGGTGACGCCCTGCCGACCGAGCGCATCGTCGTCCCCGCAAACGACAACCGCTTCAAAGGCGTTCAAGAAGAACTGCTCGGCCCGGGACGATATTTTCTCAATCCATTAATGCACAGTTGGAGCACGGTCCCTCTCGTGCAGATTTCCGCCGGCGATCCCACGAAGTGGGAATTCGATTCCGAAGGTCACATCAAAGATAAATCGACCATCCCGGAAATTGGTCTTGTCGCCCTGAAGGAAGGCAAGACTCCACCGGCCGGCATGGATGTGGTTGAAGCAAGTTACAAAGGCATTCAGCGCGAGGTACTCACACCCGGCATCTACAAAATCAATCCGCAACAAAAAGAAGTGAGAAAAGAACTGGCGACGATAGTCCCCCCGGGATCGGTTGGCGTCGTCACTCGCTTGACCGGCGATACCGATGGAATGGTAGATATGACTCCGCTGTCGATCGCCCCTGCGAACGCCGCATCGTCAACACAGCCGACTGCTCCGCGCTCACGACTCGTCACCGGCCCCACCCAGCGTGGAATCTTAAAGAACGTTCTGCAACCGGGTATTTACTACCTCAACCCACGTTTGATGAAGGTCAATATCGTGCCCGTGGGATACGATGCCATTACATTGGAACATAAAGGTGGGAGTGCAAAAGGCGGCCGCGCCAGTGACGACACTTCCATCAAGTTTTACAGCAGCGACGGTTATCAGATTGAAGCCGACTTTACCGTCGTCTGGGGACGAAGCCCGGCCGACGCTCCGAATATCATCGCCAATATCGGTGGAGTCGATCAGGTGCGCGATAACGTGATTGAACCTGCCATGAAGGCCGCCTGCCAAAACGAAGGCGCGCGTTACTCCGCCAAAGAATTGATCCAGGGCTCAACCCGCAGCGAATTCCAGGATGCTTTGTCCAAGTCGTTGGAAAAGCACATGGAAAGCCGCAATGTGCATGTGCTGCTCGCGCTCATTCGCAACATCACCGTTCGCGACAATACCGGCAAGGATCAAACCACCGGCCTGTTGGCGACCATCCAGCAGACGAACATCGAAATCGAAAAAGATCTGACCAACCAGCAAAAAACGACCACCGCCACGAAGAAGGCGACGCTCGAACAAGAAGAGAAACTGATCGATATCGCCCGTGAAACCGTCGCCGGCGACACCAAGGTCAAAACCGCCGGGCTGCAAGCCGAGGGTGAAAAGAAAGCCGCCGAGATCGATGCCCAACGGGAATTGGATGTGGCCGACATCGAGAAACAAATCGCCGAGCTCGATGCCAAACGCACCCAAATCATGGGTAAAGCCATGGCCGACGTCGAACGTATGAAGAACGAAGCCGAAGCCAAAGGCGCAAAGCTGATGATCGACGCGTTTGGAACGCCGCAGAGCTATAACTTATATATTTTCGCGAAAAGTTTCGAGCCGAAGGATCTGCGTTTAATCTTCTCTGGACCGGGAACGCTCTGGACGGACCTGAAAAGTTTCGAGCAGGTCGGGGCGACGAAGATGATTGAGGGGCCGCAAGAGAGAAAGTAGCGCGGCAACTTGTTGGGTTTTGGGAATGACGGCAATAGCTTGCAATGCACAAATTGCATTTCCTCGGAAATTTCCATGAGAAATGGTTTGTAATACTTTTGGTATTCAGATGCTCTAATCCGGCGATTGAAATGTTAAAGGATTCAATGTACGCAGTTCGGCCAAGGCTACGTATAAAAACAAGATTGGGCAGACGAGATTAGGAGAAAAACTCTTGTGGTTTTAGTGGACGATACGTTTTTTTCAGGTTGATCTATGACCCAGACACTCATCGACATTTCCTCGCTTCATGCCGTAGAGTCGCTGTTCCGAAACGGTGTTCGTGATCCTTGGGCGGCACAGCTTGCAGGTGATCTCGTTGATCTCGCTGTTTACAGCGACCAAGTCAGTTATCCACTTCCGGCATCTAACAACGCTGCGGAGTTACGCACCGGTCCTGCAATAGTTCTCCAGCTGGCGTCTCGGGATTCAAATGTCTTTACGCCACGACTTTACTCAACTGATTCTCAGCGAGCCGTTGCGGACGAACATCTAACCACATGCGTAGAACAGTTCGCGGGCTGGTGCCGAGGCAATCCAAACAGTATCCAACAGTGGATTGCCCTCCATCGAGAATCTTGGATTAGTAATTGGCATACAGAACATGTTCCACACCATTTCGTTTTCGATGTCGGAAAAGTTCGCGCAAACGAGTCTGCGCGCCGGCAAGCTTCGTTAGCTGGAATCACACTTGAGGCGTTTCTATACGCTTTGGACGTAGTTCTTCGATATCCGATGTACGGTGAGATAGCTGGAGCGGGCTGCGCATACCTGAATCACCCAATTCGCACTGATTCAATGATTCACCCGTCGCTCGATATAGCGCCGGCCTCTAAACCAATGGGAGCAATTTCGTTCGCACGAACCATTGCTGAAATGGCACCTCAATTAACACAGGACGAATACACCTCGCTTATTCATGAATTAAGGGGTGCTGTTCGTGAGTTAGGAATCCACTTAGTGAAGCCCGGTCAAGTGGAGAGTGGGGTTATTCGGGAACTGGCTGCAAAGGTCGGACTACCGGCCCGACTTGGGGCGGCCGAAAAAAATTTAACCTTTGCAGCCGGTGTTGTCGGCGGGCTTGGAGCATTTCCGTTCATCGGCCCCGTTGGTCCGATTCTAGGGATCGGCGTCTCGATTGCGCAAGCGTACTGGGACGGAAGTCTTCCCAGGTCCGTCTCACGAATTGGCTGGCTTCGCTGGGCGATGCGGTGGGACATAGAGGCACAATCTAGAATGAAACAATAATTCCTTAAGAATCAAACCGTGCCTTCAGAAAAATATCAATGCCAACTATGCCAACTGAAAAAATCCCCACGGGCGGGACGCATTCGAAAATCGTCGCGCCTGATGCGAACCACAAAACTTCGCTGCGTTGTTAATTAAGACGACAGAGAGGTATAGTGCCTTCCGTCGTGAGATCCGCAGGAATTCCAGGAGAGATGAATGGTTACCGCCCGCTCGGTGAACGGCGTCCCGATTCGTTTGACCCACGAGCGGTGGTATCATATTGTCGAGAACCACGATGAAATGGCTAGCCATTTTCACGACGTCCTTGATGCAGTCGAAACACCGCAGCTCGTCGTTCGCGGTAACGCCGGCTCGCTGAAGGCTGCACGAAGCCGCGGAAAGCGCAACTGGCTCATCGTCGTTTACCGCGAAATGTCGCGGAACGACGGCTTCATCATTACGGCGTACTTTTTAAACACCACACCGAAGGGAAAAATCGAATGGGCAAGACCTTAACCGCCTCAACGCGTGACTTCCTTGCGACCTGCTCCGCCGTGGCATCCGAAATGCTCCGCCTCCCTGCTCAGCATATGTGGGTCGACTACGACCGCGAGGCGGACGTCCTTTACATGAGCTTTCGCAGGCCGCAGGGCGCAACCAAAACCATCGAACTCGATGAAGATACTCTGATCCGGAAAGATGGACGAACCATCGTCGGAGTGACCATTTTAAATGCCAGCGCCGCGCGCGCGACACCGAAGACTGCTTCCAGCACAACTGCGAACACGAATAGGCCTTCGGCACGGCGACCAAAAAAAATCACCGCCTCAGCCCCCTAAGAATAAATTCAATCGCCTCGGCAATCAGCGAATCATCAAACTTCGACAGGTTC
>JBBRMF010000066.1:0-21825 GCA_038230975.1 Tepidisphaerales bacterium | reverse complement strand
GAACGTGTGCTGATACATCTCCCAGATCTTCTGTTTTTCATTCCTGGCCGGCAGGTCCAGGAACCAGACACCATCAAAGCGCTCGCTGCGGGCAAACTCCGGCGGCAGCCTGGAGAGGTCATTGGAAGTGGCTACGAAAAAGACCTCGGATTCATGATCGCTGAGCCAGGAGAGCAAGGTGCCAAACAATCGGGCGGAGACCCCGCTGTCGGATTGACCTCCGGCACCCGACAGCGCTTTTTCAATCTCATCGCAATACAGGATGCAGGGACTCATCGCATCGGCGATCTTCAGAGCCTGGCGGGTGTTCTGTTCGGTGGCTCCCAACAAGCTGCCCATCAATGAGCCGATGTCCAGCACCAGAGTCGGTCGGCCCATCTCATTGCCGAGGGCTTTGGCAAACCCGGACTTTCCGGTACCGGGAACACCCAGAAGCAAAATGCCGCGGGGTTTGGCGCGGGTTGAACCGGGATTGTTCAATGCTTTGGAGCAGAATCCTTTGAGGGCCTCCAAGCCACCGAGATCATTGAATCTCTCCTGGCCTCGGTGCAGGGTTAAGAGGCCTGAGGCTTCGAGCGACTGGGCCTTGAGTTCCCACATCACCTGGGGACAAAGGCGTTGATGGCGCACCAACGATAAACTCAACGCGTTCTCCGCCTGCCAGCGGGTCAATCCCACCGAGGCGTCCAAAAGCGCCTCCAGGGCCGCACCCTCCGGCAGTTCACCGGATTCGGTTGCCACGCCCCGGGCGATCTCGGCCAGCTGTTCACGGTCGGGCAGGTCGTGCTGTAAATAGACGAACAGCTTTTCCAACTCCGGTGGCAGTTGGACCACCGGAGCAAGAAGGATCAGGAAGGTACGGTTCTGCTTACCGAGGGCCGCCTGGTTGGCCAGGGCCTAGGCCACTTCCGCGGACTGGATAAACCGATGGAAGTTCACGAGGACCATCACCGCTGTGCCATCGGGTGTGGCCATGGCATTGACGGCCTTGATCGCCGCCACCGGATCAGGGCTCTGGGCCGAAGCCTGATCTCCGATCGTTAGGCCCCGGTCGATGTCCCAGCGGGCCAGGGACCATTGCTGATCCCGGCAGAGCCGGGCGATCTCAACCAGGGCATCTTCGGGTTCGTGGGTCTGGATATACAGTGCGGGAAAGGCAGCGCGCAGGTGCTCTGCCAGTTGTTCATAGAGCGACATAGGGAATCTCCGTTGAGTAGTGAGGGGATGGGGGGTGGAGGATTGAAAAAAGTGGGTGGACAAAGAACCGCGAAGGTGGGACTCGGCGTTAACCCCGTTCACGCTGAGTCTCGCGAGCGTCCTCGGATTGATACAGGTCAGAAGTCGGCGTGTCTGATTGAACGAACCCGAGGGCTTTTTCCAGGTCGCGGGTTGCGGCTTTGCAGGCAGTGCCGGTGTAGCCTCGGGCGGTAATGCGGGTTTGTCCCGTTGGTGAGATGATGATCTCGAGGGTGCGGTCGGTGGAATGGCTCACAGCGCACCCCCTTTCACCGGTCCACCTGAACCGCTATCGCGAATCACCAGTTTGATCGAACCATCGAGCAGCCGTTGCTCGGTGATGCTGTGGCCCTGACGATGGGCTTCGAGCTTTGCTTTCTCGACGGCGTAAACCTGGAGCAACTGGTTGAGCATCCTGGGGTCGCCCCATTGCCCGCCATAGTTGTCATAGCGGCTTTCACCCGTGGTGGTATTGAAGACCACCGGATAACGCCAGCCGGGCAATTGAACCCGATGGCCCTCGGCCGAACCGCTGAACAGCGCAGCAGTGCCGATCGAGGGAACGGCCAGCCCCAGCCGTCGACAGGCGGCGGCCAGGGCCAGGGGATCGCGCACTTGCGTGCGCACAGTCACGATGTGACTCATCAGAGTCACTCCTTTGTGATAAAAGATTGAAAGGGTCTGGAAGGTGACGCTCGAGGTTTAACACTTAAAGCGTCACGAGCTCGCTGGCCAGAAGATTCAAGGTCTGATCCCGTTCGACGGGAACCTTTCGCAGATGACGGGCGAACTGAGCGACCATCAATCCGGCGGCAATGGAGGCGCAGTAGATCGTACTTCGGGAGGTGCAGCTCTCCCCAAACGCTTCGGATTCGGCAAAGAGGGTTGTCGGATAGTAGTCCTCCGTGGCCGGAGAATCTGAGGCGAGAACGCGCAGGGTTTCAGCCGCCATGCGGCCATCGATCCAGCAGGTGAGGTAAGGTCGCAGGGATTCAAAGATCCGTTTTCGCGTGACAATGCTGTCCACGCAGGCAAAGCAGATCAGGGGACCTGCCGAAGGTTCCCCAGGGCCCAGTCGTTTGACCGAGGAGCGCCCAAACCGCTGCTCGATCGGAGTGATGAGTCCTTCCGGATAGATCGATCGGCAAAGCTTGGCGGTCGAATGCACTTTGGCTTGGCCGAGGTCCGCCGGCCAGTATCCCTGGGCGGCGAGATTCTCAACGGCAACCCGATCATCATCGACGAGCGTCATTCGAGGGACCCCAAGGGCCGCCAGTTGCAAGGCCACCTGTCGGCCGATCGCGCCGATGCCAATCACCAGGGCATGACATTCGGCCAGGCGATCAGGTGGGACCAGATCCCGTTGACGGATGTCCCGGGTCGGTGTTGAAGAGAGTGAAGGAAAAGCAGCGTTCACCATTCCACACCTCCTTCCCAGGTCTCCACAGGATTGAGCCACTCCCAAAGTTTCCCCCGAGTTCGAGCGCGGGTGTTCAAAGGATTCAGGTTGTAGACATTCGTTTCATACTCGTGCTGCCAGAGCCGCAGCTGGTCGGGCAAGTCGAGCGGGGGTTTTTGGGCCAGTGTCGACCAGGCAGGCCAGTCCACCGAGACCGGCAATTCGAGGGTGGCTCCCGGGCCGGTATGGATCTCCAATCGGGCATAGGTCTGGCCGGTACGGCTTAGAATAAACATCATCGCCCAGTCGCAGGGGTCAAAGACCCGGGCGAAGGTCTCTTCATCTACGCCGCTCGGCTCGGCTGAAGCGCCCGGGTGGGTGTGAATCCAGATGCGCCCGCATCGGCCGGGCGGCATCCCTTCATCGGCGCAGCGGTCAAAATGGTCCGCGACCGATTCATCGCTGAACTCGACGCTCGTCATCGTCGAGCCCTGCAGCACGGTCTGGAGTTGATCCACGTACAGGAGATCATCTGGCGCAGAGATGCCAAAGGCGCCCACTTCCGTGGGACCCGCATGGCACAGATACTGGAGTTTAAGCCAGGCCCAGGGTGAAAAACGCAGTGCCGGGGGTTTAAGCAAGGGACGTTGTATCGCAAAGGACTTGGATGGACTTGTTAGAGTGACGGATTGCAACATGATCGGGGGTGCCCTGTTCTGGTAAAGGATCGATGGGGAATGGAGGTTCGATTGCCGAATCATCCTCTTCGGCATGGGATTCAAAGCAGGAGGGACATTGTCCTTCGTGTTCATCGAGCGCGTGAATCGAGAAGATGTCGTGACATTCCGAGCAGCGGCCACGGCAATCAGGACAGAGGTTCTGGTCTTTTTCACCGCGTTCGAGGCAGGTACCACAAAAGGCGTTTTCGCACGCGTCACAACGGTGACTGCAGCTGTCGCAGAAGTCTCCGTGACAGGCGTCACAGCAATACAGGTCTTCTTCCGAGCGGCCCCTTCCGCAGTCTTCGCAGGTTCGGCCCTCCCATTCGGATAACACGACATAGGCCGAGGAGGGGTTGTACGTGTTCAAAACGGCCTGCACCGCCAGGAACGCATCGGCCAATCGGCCGCTTTGCAGGGCGAATCGGATCGGTGCCGTCGCTTCACCGAGACACGGCAAATCGTCCCGGACGTGGGGATGGGTGATCGAGGGATCACCGCCGGCCGGGTGAGGATCGAGCGCGATGCACCGCAGGGCGGTGGAAAAGACGTGTCCGGCCTGTAACGCCGAAAGATGCAGTTCAATGCGAAAAGGACCTAAATGGAATCCTTCCAGTTCGATGGGGTCGGTGTTGACCGAAAAGAGTTCGAGATTAGGTCCGAAGTGGACGTCACCAAATTCCTGCTGCAGGGCGCGCAATTCGGCGAGTAAGTCCAGGAGAGATACGGCGGAACCCTCGGTCGGGTCAGTCATTAAAGATCGTAAGAAGGTCTGGGTCTGCTGGAGCGTCCGTTCGGTGATCGCGATAAGGTTGTGACGCAGTAGTCCGGCGGCGGCGTGCCAGCCACGGGATTCGGCAAGGCCGATCTGGCGCCAGAGAAGCTCTGAGCGTTCGGTCATCTCCCACATCGGGCGGTACGTCGGTTCCAGATGTGTTCGCACCGTCCACTGGGATCGATTTTGATGTAGCGCCCGTTGTAGTCGAAGCGCCATCTTGAGCGTTCAATCTCGGAGGGCTTTCTCGGGCGCGGGGGGCGGCGTTCGGTTCAAGGCGATGGGGTTTGTCATAAAAACCATAGGCCGAGCCCAAAAGTTGTGGGCTCGGCCCATGCCTATCTAATTGAAGGTTTGAGAGAATGGCCCGGTTATGCCACGGTGGGGAAGACCGCACCCTGGATCTTCAGGGGGGTGATGCTGATCCGACAACCGGGCATCAGGACTTCGTTGGCCGCCACCGGCTGGCGATCCACCCGGACCAGAAAGTCGGCCGGTTGGCAACCTGGCATTTTGGACTGAAAAAGTTCGTCAACGGTCATGCCGTCGGGGACTTCGATCCGGTCGGCAAAGCCGCCACCGGTGCAATTGATAAATAGAATGGTCATGAGAATCTCCTGAAAAAAACTGAAAGTGGGTAAAAATAACGATCCGAAAAAGGGGAACGAAACGCTCTCTGGGTGGGTACCTCCGGTTTGGGTTGATGCGTAGGGACTTTGAACGAACCGTGATCGATTCATTCCGTCGGAATGGGATCCTCGGCGGACTTGGGGTCTGGATCTGCGATCGCCAGTGGCTCGTTCGCCCGTGGTTTGGATAAGGTCGCCAGCCATCGTTTGGCGATCAGGTCGCCGACCTGCTGAGCCAATTGCTGCATCCTGGGATCGGGAAGAGGGGATTTCATCGAAACTCCTTTGCGCAAAAAAAGAACCCGGCCAGAAGGCCGGGTCCAAAGAGGATTGAGAAGGGGTCAGGAACTCACCGAGGCATGATCAAGCTGCCGGTTGCGCGTTGTGATAGCGTTTCCAGGCGGTACACGCGTTGCCGAGATTAAGCCCGGTACGCTGAACGATCTGGTGCCAAGTCACATTTTGGTTCCGCCATTCGGCGATTTGCGGTGCCCAGGTATCCATCAGCGTGGGCTTCCCGAGATTCACTACAAATGCCTCACTGTAAGCCCCGTTCACCGGCCTGAGCGTGGTCAGCAGGGAATCCGGCAGTTTGCCTTCCAGTACTTTGGCCAGCGCCGGCCAGCCGTCGAGCGTAATGTGCAATCGCGTGAACCCACGTGTTTTGCCGGGGGCGAGAACGGATTCGGCCGTGATCTTTCCAAGCAGAGGCCGAAGGTGCCGGGCCGCCTGCGCCAGCTCTTGATCGAGCCAGGTCGATAGGCTTTCCAGTTGCTGGCGGATCCAGTCTTCGGTGGGCATCTGGATCTGTGCCATACGTACGGCCTGCAAGTCCTCGATCCGCTTTTCCAGCGCTGGCTTCTGAGCTTCCAGCGCTGTCAATCGAGTGCGGACCGCGACGCTATCCTGGCCCTTGACCAGAAAGTCGATCAGCCGTTCCGCTTGATCGGAGTTCTCATGAAGCCGGAGCTGGGCGTCGTCCAACTCTTGCGGAACGGACCGCGCCAGTTGCTCCAGGCGCGCTCGGGTGGCATCCGCCGCGGCTTTCAGCCAGTCGGGATAGGCCTTTAGTAAGGTAGTAAGCAGTTTGAGCACTGCCGTCTCCGCCTGATCAATCCGTACGCCCGCGCCCATGGTGCATTTGCCGATCCGGTGGAGAGGACAGGCCACGCGTTTCAGACCGCCTCGGTGAACCAACAATTGCGACCCGCAGCTGCCGCAGTGGATCAGGCCGCCCAACAGGGATTTTTCATAAAGCAGTAGATAATGTTGTCGCGGACCGCGCTTCTTGCCCGTGGGCTTCTGGCCGTAGATCTCATGAAGCGCTGCAAGGCGGGCTTTAGCGCGATTCCAAATTGCAGCGTCGATGATCCGTAGGGAAGGTCGTTCGACGGTCGTCACGGTCTGGTCCGCCCGCGCCTTCACCTGCTTCTTGCGGTTATTCCCGTCCCGGACCATCGTGGTCCGACCAAACGTCCAAATCCCAATGTATTTCGTGTTTTGCAGAATCCGTCGAATATGCCCATGGCAAATGTGCGTATTGGTGATCTTGGGGAACTCCAGTCGGTGCGCTTCCCACCAGCGGGCAATGGAACTGATCGAGTCACCGTCGACAAACCTTTGGAAAATCTCCTGAACAACCTTGGTCGCGGAGGGTTCAATCACAACGACCTTCTTCGGCTTGGGGCCCCGGCCTCGGTAGGCCAGCGCACCCTGCGGATCGACGTACTGGCTGGTGTACCCATAGGGATAGTCGCCCGCCGAGCCGTCACCATCGCCGACGCGTCCCTCCTGGCCGCCTCGAACACGCTCGGCGGTATCTTCATTGGAGCGGGAATGATGGATTTCGGAGAAACCGACAATCATCTTCCAGCCCTTTTGGAAGGTGTCGATGCCCTCTGTAATGGAGATAAACCGACCGCCGTGGAAAATGATATCCTTGATCAACGCGGTTGTATTGTCACCGCGGGACAGTCGGGACTGCTCGGTGACCACGACGATCCCCAGTCGTTTAGAGTGCATCAGCTTTTTAAGCTGCTGAAACCCGGGGCGGGCCTCGCAGGTGCCGGACATCGCCTCATCGGACAGAACAATGAAGTTCCCCAGAGGAATTCCTCTTCGATCCAGGCCATCTCGGCAGCGGCGGGCTTGATCCTGTATACTTTCCGTGCGCTGCAGCTCGGAACTGAATCGGCAGTAGATCACATTGACAGTTCCCGTCGGAGGAATGACATTAAGGTGTAAAGTTGGCTGAAAGTTTGCTAGTGTTGTTCCGCACGGTTCGGAATTGTCAGGAACCGATCCGAAAGGATCCCTGTTCGTAACCTCGTGTGAATCCGTACTGTTAGGCTCCAACCGGAGCGTGTTGGAAATATCCGGTAAAACCGGGAATAGATCCGTGGGAATTTTCCCCGACCCTCTTCGACGAGAAAAATGGCAAAGCAACGCACCACCGACAAATTATCCGCCGCCGAGGCCAGCCGCATCAATAAGCGGATCAAAGAGAGAGACACCGCAACGATGGGCAAGATCGTCACACTTGCCGACGGCGTCTCGGAGAGCGCGTTTAATGGCAAGGACATCGCCGTCGCCATCCCCGCACGCACGCGGTCGAATACGCTTTGGAACAAGAAAAAGGGCATCCTTCAGATGGGGGATGCCAAGTCGTCGAGAGAGCTTTTCAATCTCGGCCAGGCAAAGCAGTTCATGCAAACCGTGCTGCACGGCAAGAGTATCAAAGAACTGATCGAAGCGGAAAAAACGCTCAGCCTTCGCGGTATGTTTTACAAGGCATTGCATACCATTCAGGGCACGAAGGGTGAGAAGACTTTCGGCGGTCAGGATGAATCAGATGCCATTCTGGAAGATCTTGAAGTATCGCTCGGTGCTCTGCGTGAAGAGCTTCACGTCTATGCGAAAAAGCGCGGCACGATGGTGGGCAACATCACGATCATCGACAGCGGCGATGAAATTGACTGTCGTCGCATGGGCAGCGGCGGCTATGCAGTGCCGAGCATCACTGAACCCGATGTGATCCAATTCAAAAAGTGCGAAGCTAAATTCGTACTCCATGTCGAAAAGGACACCGTCTGGGGCCGATTCAATGAAGATCGATTCTGGGAAAAGCACAACTGCATTCTCACTGAAGGCTCCGGCCAACCTCCTCGCGGTGTACGGCGATTACTCCGTCGCCTGAACGAAGAGCTCGGCCTTCCCATTTACTGCCTGCTCGATTGCGACCCCTGGGGACACTACATCTATAGCGTCATCAAGCAGGGCTCGATCAGCCTCGCGTTCGAATCAGAACGTTTGGCTATTCCCGATGCCAAGTTCATCGGAGTCCGCTCCAAGGACTACGAGGAATGCGGGCTGACCGATGATGTGCAGATCGAACTCAACGACAACGACCGCAAGCGCGCCAACGAAATCATGGCCTATCCCTGGTTCAAAGATCAGCGCGGCTGGCAGAAAGAAATCACCAAAATGCTCTCCAACGGGTTCAAAATGGAAGTGGAATCGCTGATTACCAAAGACATCAGCTATGTCACCGAAGAGTACGTCCCGGAGCGGTTAAAGAAGAAAGATTGGTTGGAGTAACCTCACACGGCACGGCTCGTTTTACATTCCGTCGCTTCACAGAGCGAACGCTGGTCAGTGGTGAATGATCCAGATATAAACAAAGCGGGCCCATCAACGAGGACACTATGAGTGAGAGCTATTTTGCGGAGTTCGGGACGGACAAATTCATACGCGAAACCTTTTTCCCAGATATTAGCTATCAAGGGGTCATGGTTGAGGTGGGTGCGGCAACGCCGGAGTTTTTGAGCATGTCTCAGCACTTTCGTCTGAGCGGCTGGAGGTGTATCGGCATTGAGCCAAACCCAAAATACGTTGAGATGCACCAAAAGCGTGGAAACGAAATCCACGCCTTCGCTTGCAGTGACGAAGACAAGGACGATCAGGACTTTGAGATTGTGCACACCGGCGAGAACTACGAAGGCGCGGAGATCACCGACCATTCTTTTTCGGCCCTGAAAGTGGTGGATGAATACAAGCGCATGCACGCGCATTACGACAGCCTTAAGGTGATCAAGGCCAAGGTCAATGTCAGAAAACTCGACACGATTTTGGAATCACTCGGCGTCGAACATGTTGATCTTGTCGCAGTCGATGTCGAAGGCTGGGAACTTGCGGTCATGCGCGGTTTCAACACGAAAAAATACAAACCCAAAGTCGTCGTCCTTGAAAACTATCTTCACAAGAACGAATACGTCCAGTACATGAGTGGCCTCGGTTACGTACTTTCGACGCGCATTGAATATAACTACATCTTTAAGCGGGGAATTTAAATAACCGTGCGCCTTGAACTTCGAAGGTTCTGCTGTGAGCTTGGGAACTTAATTGTGGCACGTGCTTCCAGCCCGTGTTAGTGGATCAGGACGGAAAAAAACCAGTTCTTCAGCAGCGATTCGAGTTCAAAGTCTCAACACGGGCTGGAAGCCCGTGCCACGAATTGATTCACAAGCTCACAGCGGAATCTACCGTAATCGCGCACGATTATTTTAGTGGGTTTGGACACCCCAAGCCCGTTTGCGTCACGCTTTCGGTTTTGCAGCAAACGGTTATACTCATGATTCCTCATTGCCAGGTTGACGAATGGATCTCGCGATTGGCCGGAGGACTGTTGAATTTCGATGCGCCGATTGCCCATGGCCAGTGATCGTCAAAAGACAATTTCGCGGGAGGTCACCTTTGCCGGGCCAGGGCTCTTTTCGGGCGAGGACGCCACGCTCACGATCGGGCCGGCGGTGGCCAATGCCGGGATTACGTTCGTGCGCGAGCAGGATGGCAAGGTCGCTCATATTCAGGCGCTGGTCGCCAACGTGATGAAGCGGCCTCGACGCACTTGTCTGAAAAACGGGACACTATTCGTCGAAACGATCGAGCATTGCATGGCCGCCTTGGCTGGCCTTGGGATTGATAATGCGATCGTTAAAGTCAGCGGTGGTACCGCCGGTGAAGTGCCAGGTGGTGACGGAAGCAGCGAGCCATTCGTGCGGGTTATTCAGGAAGCAGGCCTGACCGAGCAGGATTCGCCGCTCTTACCGCTCATCATCAAAAAGCCGATTCAGGTCACTGACAAAGACGCTACGATTGCCGCCCTTCCGGGTCCGACCGACCGCCTGGAAATCATCTACGATTTCGAAGCCCCGGCACCTATCGGCAGGCAGGTCTTTGCGTTTCATCTCGGTGATGATGATTTCGTCAAACAGCTCGCGCCGGCCCGCACGTTCGTGTTTGAGCAGGAGGTGGAGGAACTTCGCAAACGAGGGTTCGGCAAGCACCTGACATCCAGGGATTTCCTGGTCATCGCGCCAACCGGTCCGATCGAGAATGAGTTCCGCTTCGCAGATGAGTGCGCCCGGCACAAAGTGCTGGATTTGATCGGTGATCTGTATCTTCTCGGCCGCCCGGTCCGTGGGCGCATCGTGGCGCACAAAAGCGGTCATTCTTTGAACCATCAACTGGTTCGACGGCTGCTTGATGTACAGGAAAGTAATTCGCGTGAATCGCTCGTTCACCGCGAAGCAGCCTTGGACATCCGCCGGATTCAGCGCATTCTACCGCATCGATATCCGATGCTTCTTGTCGATCGAGTGCTTGAAATCCAAGGCGATCACAAGGCGATCGGGATCAAGAATGTCACATTCAACGATATTTTCTTTCAGGGTCACTATCCCGGCACACCCATTATGCCTGGTGTATTGATCGTGGAAGCGATGGCCCAACTCGGTGGTTTGCTTCTGAGTCAGAAGCTTGAGCACACGGGTAAACTTGCGGTCCTGTTGAGCATGGATAAGGTAAAGATGCGTCATCCGGTTGTTCCGGGTGATCAATTGATTCTCGAAGCGATTACGGTCCGAGTCAAAAGCCGCACGGGTCATGTCCGTTGCAAGGCTTTTGTTGAGGATAAATTAGCCTGTGAAGCAGATATAAAGTTCATGCTGGTGGACGCTGAACCCGTTTGAAGAATTTTGTCGGTTATGGGTTTCCCAATGTCCGTGAACAGCGAAATGCAAATTCCTGATTGCGACGAACAACTGACGACTGACCGCTGACGACCCAATCATTATGCCCAAGATTTCGCCCCATTCCGTTGTCGACCCAAAAGCATCCCTGGCGGAGGATGTGGAAGTGGGGCCATTCTGTGTGATCGGCCCGGACGTTGTCGTCGGTCCCGGCACAAAGATCCTCAGTCATGCGGTTCTGACGGGTCATACTACACTCGGTGCGAACAATGTTGTTCACCCGAACTGTGTCTTAGGCGGCCCGCCTCAAGACCGCAAATACCGAAACGCCCCAACTCGACTGGAGATTGGCGACAACAACCTATTCCGCGAAGGTGTTACGCTCCACATCGGAACTGAAAAAGGCGGCGGAGTCACTCGCGTCGGCAGCGGCAATTTCTTCATGGTAAATGTGCATGCCGGTCATGATGTGCAGGTGGGGAATAATTGCGTGTTCGCCAACAACTGCATGCTCGGTGGCCATGTGATCTGCGGTGACAACGTCAACATGATGGGCGGCGTGGCGATTCATCACCTGGTGACGATCGGTGAGTTTGCGTACATCGGTGGATATTCCCGCATTCACCATGATGTGCCACCGTTCTGCAAGATCGATGGCGCAGATGTCATTCGGACGCTCAATGCCAAGGGCCTAAAGATGAACGGCATCTCCGAAGTCGACATCGACGCCCTCGAAGACGCCCACCGAACTCTCTTCGGCCGCGAAAAACCGCTGGCAGTGGCGATGGCCCAATTCGATACAAACAACGGTGTGAACCCGCTCGTCAAGCGGCTTATTGAGTTCCTGGAACGGCGAACAAGCAGCCGACACGGGCGGTATCAGGAATCACTTCGCGCCAAACCTTGATCTATGAATTCATTGAACCCATTCGCGCTGCCTTCTATCGTGATTCTCGCGCTTGTCTCGTCAGTCGCGGGGTGCTGCCATTCCGCGCCCGTGCGAGATACCAAGGTCGCTCCGGCTCCGGTTACAAGCACACGCCCTGTCGAATCCAAGCCCGTAAGTTTATTCGATGGAAAAACTCTGGGTGGTTGGAAACCCACGGATTACGCGGGTGCAGGAATGCCTGCCGTCGAGGATGGCAGCATTGTCCTCCCGGTGGGCGAGCGGCTTACGGGTGTCGCCTATACCGGCAAAGTCCCAAAGATGAATTATGAGATGTCTTTCGACGCCAAGCGCGTTGACGGCACCGACTTTTTCGCCGGTGTGACTTTTCCCGTGACCGATTCATTTGCATCGCTCATCGTTGGCGGCTGGGGTGGAACTGTCTGCGGCATTTCCAGCATCGACGATGAAGATGCCGCGCACAACGCCACGCGCAGCTTCCAACGCTTTGAAAACAACAAGTGGTATCATATCCGCCTTCGCGTGACGCCCGGCAAAATCGAATCCTGGATCGACAACGAAAAAATCATTGATTTGGTCACCACTGGCAAAAAGCTATCGCTTCGCCTGGATATCGAAGACAGTAAACCGCTCGGCCTGGCATCGTTCCAATGCACGGCCGCGATTCGCGATATTCAGTTGAAGTCGCTTGAAAAATAATGTCGATCGTGAAAGCAAAAGCCGGAGGCCGAAGACGTAGCCGACGTACCGGATTCTTCTGCCTGCAGTGCCAAAACCCATTCCTTCGGAGGACGTTCATGCGATACCTTCCGCTTCTCATCGCGTCACTTCCATTGTTCGCGCTCGCCGCCGAAAATAAAACGGCGACCTCAGAGAAATCGCGCGACAGCACGGAGTTGATTCGTACCTTGTACGAAGGAAGCAACTTCAAACCGTACCCCGACAAGGCAGCCTGGCAGAAACGGGCCACCTATCTTCGCGAGCAGGTGCTAATCTCCGCCGGTCTTTGGCCGATGCCCGAGAAATCTCCGCTCAATGCCGTTATCCACGGGCGAATTGATCGCGACGAATACACGATTGAAAAAGTCTATTTCGAAAGCTATCCCGGCTTCTACGTCACAGGGAATCTGTATCGCCCCAAGGGAAAGATCGGCCCATTCCCCGCGATCCTTTCACCGCACGGTCATTGGAACAATGGGCGACTCTATGAAGCGCCGGACAATGAAGTGAAAAACCAGATTGCGAATGGATGGGAGAAAGATCCGGACGCCGCGCGATATTCGCTGCAGGCGCGCTGTGCCTCACTCGCCAAGCTCGGCTGCATCGTCTTCTTCTACGACATGGTCGGTTTTGCCGATTCCGACCCGGAGCATTTCCCGCATCGAGCGACCTATCTCGATCTGGATAGCAATCTCCATGGCTTGAGCGTTTTCGGTTTGCAGACGTGGGACAGTATCCGCTCGCTCGATTTCCTCGAATCTCTGCCGGATGTCGACCGTAAACGCATTGCCATCACCGGCGCAAGCGGCGGTGGTACCCAGACTTTTGTGATGATGACGATCGACGACCGCCTGGCCGCTGCCGCCCCAGTGAACATGATTTCGGCAGGCGACCACCAGGGTGGCTGTGTCTGTGAAAATAATTCGCTGTTGCGCATCGGCACGGACAATGTGGAGTTGGCGGCGACCTTTGCCCCTAAACCATTCATCCACCCGACTGCCACCGGTGACTGGACCAAGGATTTTCTCGAAAAGGGCTTCCCCGAAATACAGGCCACTTACAAATTATTCGGAGCGGAAGCCAACGTCGAATCGATGAGGCAGAAAGCACCCCATAACTACAACCTGCACGCCCGCGAAGCCGTGTACAACTTTTTTAATAAGCATTTGAAGTTGGGGCATGAGGGCATCATCACCGAGCCCAAATTTGTTCCGGTTAAGCCGGAGGATTTATCGGTTTGGGATGCTAAACATCCGCGTCCCAAAAATGCAGTGGATGCAGCCGGTTTTAAAAAATGGTGGGTGCAAATGACGGCTCGGCAGATCGAAGCGATGAATCCAAAGAACGGAAATGTGCAGGAAGTCCGATGGTTTTTCCGCGAAGTGTTGCTCCATTTGAATGGCGGTGAGCTTGCGCCTTCCGCAACTTGGGTTGTCGATAGCTCCGATAAAGTCTCCCGGGACGAAGATGCGATCGTACGCCACATTATTTATAGTGGCGCGGATTCAGTCTCAACCGTCTCGTTTTCACCCAAGCCAAATGAGAGCAAAAAAGATAACACGGAAAAGTCGACGGTGATCCTTGTTCTTCCGAACGGTTCACGAGACGCGCTGGATCCGAACGGCAGTTCCCAATCGCTGATCGCAAGTCTTATTAGCGATGGGCACCGTGTGATTGTTCCGGACATCGCCGGTGACGAAAAAGCGTGGCAACGTGCCGTGATCGGAAAAAACCCGGTGGAATTTCCGGCTGGCTACAATCCGACGCCATTTGCGCGCTATGTAAGGAATGTCGCGATTACGATCGAAGCGGTATGCTCTCAATCCAAATCAGTTGACCTGGTCGGTATCGGGGAAGCAGGACCATGGTGTGTATTCGCGCGCGTTTTATATCCCGACACCAAAGATAAATTCGTCGCTCGATCCATTGTCGACGCGAATTTCTTCAAGTTTGAAACAAGCCCCAACCCAGCGGACGGTGGCTTTCTCCCTTTGATATTGCGGTATGGAGGATTGCAGACTTTCGCGTCGATGGGTCAAGGTGGAAACAGGATCTTCAACGTGCCGGCAGACGTTCATCTAACTTGGATCGACCAAAAACATTTCGAACCAAAAGCTTCGGAATATATTCGTATCGAGAAGGATGCCAAACCAGAGGATATCGTTCACTGGTTAAGTCGGTGATTTACGTTTAGCTCCCCAGCCGGAGGCCGAAGGCATAGCCGACGCACCGGGTTCTTCTCGCGCGAACAGAAGAACCCGGTGCGTCGGCTACTCCTTCTGCCTCCGGATTGGAATGTATCAACATTCCGGCCAGTGGCGTATAGTAAGTGAGTGAACGCAAGACTTCTCCCACGCATCCGAATCGTCCTGATCTCACTGGTTTGTGTGATCGGCAACTCCGCGCACGCCGAACCCGCTAAAAAGACAATCGACTTCAACCGCGACATCCGTCCGATCCTCTCTGAGAATTGCTTTCAATGCCACGGGCCGGATAAGAATAAGCGCAAAGCCGATCTAAGACTCGACACGAAGGAAGGCCTCTTCGACGAAATTGACGACACGCATCCGGTCGTTCCGGGAAAGCCTGCGGATAGCGATCTGCTTCGTCGCATGCTTACCACAGATGTCGAAGACCACATGCCCCCCGCAAAATCGAATAAATCACTCTCGGCCGAGCAGGTCGCGTCAATCAAAAAGTGGATCGAAGAAGGGGCGGAATACAAAGGGCATTGGGCCTATCTTGCCCCGGTGCGCGCGGCAGAGCCTGCGGTGGATGGCAACATCAAACACCCGATCGACAAATTCATCCTTGCGAAGTTGAAAGAGCAGAATCTGAAACCTGCAAATGAAGCTGACAAAATCACGCTTTGCCGGCGTGTTTATTTTGATCTGCTCGGGCTGCCACCGACACCGGCGCAGGTGGATCAATTTGCGCACGATCCATCGCCGGATGCCTATGACAAGCTCGTCGATATGTTGCTGACGAATCCCCATTTCGGGGAGAGGATGGCTCAATTCTGGCTCGATCAGGTGCGCTATGCCGACACGATCGGTTACCACAGCGACAACCCGATGAATGTTTCGCCGTATCGCGACTGGGTGATCGCGGCGTTCAACCAGAACATGCCCTTCGATCAATTCACGATCGAACAGATCGCCGGTGATCTGCTACCCAACAGCACGGTCGCTCAGAAGGTGGCGACGGCTTACAATCGTCTTTTGCAAACCACTGAGGAAGGTGGGGCGCAACCGCGCGAGTACATCGCAAAATATGCTGCCGACCGAGTGCGAAATATGTCGGCAGTTTGGATGGCCCAGACGATGGGTTGTTGCGAATGCCACGATCATAAATTCGATCCGATCACAACCAAAGAGTTTTACGGCATGGAAGCATTCTTTGCCGACGTGCAGGAAGCCGCGGTGGGCAAGCGGGAGCCGGGCCTGCCCTTGCCAACCGCGCCACAGCAGAAGGAAATCAATGACATCGACCGAACGCTTGCTGCCGCAAAAATAAAGCTGGATGCGGCCGCCCCCGAATTGTCCACCGCCCAGTTGGCGTGGGAAAAGACAGTCTCCACTGAAGTGAAATGGGATGTGCTCGACCCCCAGACGTTTGTCGTGCAGGGAGAATCCAAACTCAAGAAACTTGAAGGTGGAATCCTGCAGACGGTCTACAAAGTGGCCGCGACCGAGAACTATGTCATCACCGCGCACGCCCCCGCCAATGGCATCACCGGTTTCCGGCTTGAAACGCTGCGCGATGACGCGCTTCCTGCTCAGGGCCCGGGCAATGCGCCAAACGGAAACTTCGTTCTGAGCGATATCAAGGTTTCCACCGTCGGGAAAGACGGCAATGCAACGCCGGTCACGTTAAGCAGTGTATCCGCAGATTTTTCGCAAGAAGGATATTCCATCGCAACCCTGGTGGATGCAAAACGGAAGAACAAAAAAAACACCGGTTGGGCAATCCTCCCACAGACCGGAAAATCTCATCAGGCTTTATTCGAGTTCGCAAAACCCCTGACCGGTGAAGGCGGCAGCAGACTGATATTCACGCTTGAATTTCAATCCGCTTTTCCCCAGCACACAATCGGCAAATTCCGGCTTTCCAGCAGTACTGCGGCCCAACCTTCTCGCCATACGATTCCCGACCCGGTTCGTGATGCGTTGGCTGTCCTACCCGAAAAGCGTTCTGACGCGCAGAAGAATGTCGTGGCCGCCCACTATCGAACGATATCACCGCTATTTCGACCGATTCGGGATCAGATTGTCTCACTTGAGCAAAAAAAACAGCAGTTGCTCGACGCCATGCCGAAGTGCCTGGTAACCACGGCGGGGACGCCCAGAACAGTTCGCGTTCTGACGCGCGGCAATTGGTTGGATGATTCCGGTGCCGTCGTCACCCCGGTCGTTCCGGCCTCCATGGGCAAGCTGGGTCCGATTCAATCCGCCGACCATCGCCCCACCCGACTTGATCTTGCCCGCTGGATCGCGTCTCGCGAAAACCCACTCACCGCCCGCGTGATGGTCAATCGACTTTGGAATCTTTTCTACGGCCGAGGCATCGCTCGCAAAGTCGACGACCTCGGCTCGCAAGGTGAATGGCCGACGCATCCTGAACTGCTCGACTGGCTTGCCGTCGATTTCATGGAGAACGGCTGGGACATCAAGCGAATCGTCCGCCAAATGGTGACCAGCGCCACCTATCGTGAAAGTTCAATCCCTACGCAAGAACAGCGCGAACACGATCCGGCCAATCAATGGTTCGCCCACCAGGGTCGTTTTCGGCTCGATGCGGAATTTGTCCGCGACAACGCTCTGTCCGTCAGTGGCATGCTCGTCGATTCAATCGGTGGCCCGAGCGTCTATCCGTATCAACCAGCCGGCTATTGGTCGTTCCTGAATTTTCCTGCCCGCGAATGGCAAAACGACAAGGGCACCAATCTGTATCGGCGCGGCCTGTATACGCACTGGCAACGCACGTTCCTGCACCCCAGTTTGCTGGCGTTCGATGCCCCGACCCGCGAAGAGGCCGTCTGTGAACGAACGAAATCGAACGTTCCCCAACAGGCGCTCACATTGCTCAATGATCCGACGTACGTCGAAGCCGCGCGCGTTTTTGCGGAGCATCTCGTCCGCGGGGCAACCGGCGATCAGGCGAGGATCGATCTTGCGTTCCGCCAGGCCCTCTCGCGTTCACCTAAGCCGCAGGAATCAGAACTTGTACTGAAACTGCTGGAAAAGCACCGCAAAGAATACATCGCCGACAACACGGCCGCCGAAAAGATCGTCTCCGCCGGTGATGCCCCGTCCGCGAAAGATCTAAATCCCGCAGAGCTTGCCGCGTGGACGAGTGTGGCCCGAACCGTTTTGAATCTCCACGAGACGATCACGCGAAATTGAGATTTTCCATGAATGCTTACGAATCCATGAAACGCCTTGCCTCGCGCCGATCTTTTCTGAATCGATCGGCTTGCGGAATCGGATCTTTGGCTCTGGCGGCGCTGCTCAATCCAGCGATGGCCCGTGCGGCCGGCACCGCCAACGCATCATCCCTGGGCGTCATCAACCCCCGGCATTTTGCTCCGAAGGCCAAACGCGTCATTTATCTTTACATGGCCGGCGGCCCTTCGCATCTTGAAACCCTCGACTACAAACCCAAGCTTTTGGAAATGAGCGGCAAGCCCATGCCCGAATCATTTACCAAAGGGCAGCCGATCGCGCAGTTGCAAAATCAAGCCCTCAAATGCTTTGCCCCGCAACATGAGTTCAAAAAGTTCGGCAAATCCGGCCAGGAAATCTGCGGGCTGTTCCCGCACATGGGTTCCGTCGCCGATGAGCTTTGCATCATTCGATCGATGGTGACCGAAGCGATCAATCATGATCCGGCCCACACGTTTATGAACACGGGCACGACCATCTCCGGTCGGCCGAGCATGGGGTCATGGCTCTGGTACGGGCTCGGCAGCGAAGCTGAAAATCTGCCCGGCTTCGTCGTACTTACCAGCACCGGCAACAGCGGACAAAAGCAGCCGATTGCCTCGCGCATGTGGCATAGCGGGTTCCTGCCAAGCAAATTTCAGGGTGTGCATTTCCAATCCAAGGGTGATGCGGTGATGTACCTTGGCACCCCCAATGGCATCAGCGCAAACCAACAGCGCGATGTGATTGACGCCGTCGAGCGACTGAATCGAATTGAAGATGCCGTTGTGGAAGACCCCGAAATCGCCACGCGCATCAGCCAGTATGAAATGGCTTTCAAGATGCAAACCAGCGTGCCCGGCCTGATGGATCTGTCGCAGGAACCGAAAGAAACGATGGAGCTGTACGGCACAAAAGGCGCGGACGGTTCCTTCGCCGCCAACTGCCTGCTGGCCCGTCGACTCGCCGAGCGCGGTGTTCGGTTCATCCAGGTCTATCATCGCGATTGGGACCATCACGGTGGTCTGAAAGATGGCATCAGCACCATCGCCAAAGAGGTCGATCAACCCGCTGCCGCGCTGATCAAAGATCTCAAGCAGCGCGGCATGCTCGATGAAACGCTCGTCATCTGGGGCGGTGAATTTGGCCGTACCCCCATGGCACAGGGCAACGGGCGCGATCACCACATCAAAGGCTTCTCTCTCTGGATGGCCGGCGGTGGAATCAAAGGCGGAATCACCCACGGCTCAACTGATGATCTCGGTTACAACGCCGTCGAAAACATCGTCCCCGTCCACGACCTGCACGCCACCTTGCTGCATCAGTTGGGGATCGATCACAAGCGACTGACGGTCAAAGCCCAAGGCCGTGATTTCCGCCTGACAGATATCTCGGGTGAACTGGTCACCAGCATTCTGGCCTGATGATTCAAAATCATCCGAACGATGCCTAAAAAGATTGATTGAACTTGACAACATTCACCTGCCGATTAGAGTGTTCCGTTCGGTAGCGCCATTAGCTCAATTGGCAGAGCAGCTGACTCTTAATCAGCGGGTTCCAGGTTCAAGTCCTGGATGGCGCATATTAGTGATGGTTATACAGGCTGTTAGGGCAATCCGAAAACGGCTTGCCCTTTTTCATTGCAACCGAGCAAAACAGGGTCTTTCAATTCATCTCGGATGGGTGATTTTCAGCGTCACGGCGTGGATCTCAATTTGTGATCAATGATGCCGGACAAGGAAAAAAATGGCTAAGAAAAAGGTAACCGGAAAAAAACCGAAGAAGCCCAAACCTTTACCTCGTTGCAAGGCATTCTTGATTTGCGAAAAAGTAATCGACGACAAGATTTCAAAATCACGTAGTCTGATCGGACTTTTTACTGAATTTTCGGTTCGTGGGTTCCCGGTTCAATTTTCCCCTTTTTGGTTGTTTATTCAGCTTTCGGACGGAATCGTCGGCCAATATTCGATTGACATCGAAATCCAAGATCTGAAGAACAACCTGGTAATATTCCGCCGGCGCGGAATTCCCGTGGAATTTGCTTGTCGACCAGAAACAGTCGATGCTATAATTTGGGTTCCGCCATTGCGGATTATTTCACCCGGATCGGTTTATGCGGTGGTGATATTCGCCGATGACCAGCCGATCGCCGATTCAGTTATTACCGTTAGAGTCCTTGGAGACGACAATGCGAGTTGAGCAACCGATTCTTCAGGAAATACAGACCAAAGGCTCGAAAGCGGTCTTCGGAGAGTTGCAACAACTGCTAAAACCGGAGCCTATTACCCGCGGACCTTACGCGCGCAAGTTTACGAGAAAAGAATTAAACCGAAGTCTTGCATCTCCGAAGATGGATCTCATCGCGAAGGCTGAGGCGAACACTTTGCGACTGACTGGGAAAACCCGGTTCTAGTGCAGGGGGTTTGACTGCTTCGCATTCGAACAGATCTTCCGATACGTCAAGGTTCAATCTATTGGCTTGACCAATGCCCGCCGCTTGAGGGAAAGAACGAAAAACGACGCCCTGTTATTGTTATAAGCCCCGCCGCGCTGTTGAGGTCCAACTCACCAATTGTGGTGATGGCCTGCACTACTTCTGCGACGGACTTGGACACGACGCGAATCGAGATGCCGAATACTCGTGACATTCCTCAGACGAAAAGCGGACTTACAAAGCCGTGCTGGGCAATTCCCCGCTGGTTGGTCGCAGTAGATGCATCGCGCCTGGCGAATTGCTGCGGGCATCTCACGGGAAGAAAGTTAAATGAAGTTCTTCAAGCGGCTGTCCGTGGGTGAGGTGGCCGGTAGTTGACTAACTCCGCAGAATCTCATCCATCTTCGCCGACACCACTTTCATCCGCTCCGGCCCGCCACCGCCTACTTCGGCGCATGCCCAGGTGTTGTATCCCACCGCGTCGAGCGCTTTCATCACTGAAGGCCAATCATTGTCTCCTTCCAGAAGATCAACGAACCCTTTCCACAATCCCTCGGCATCTCTTTTTTTGCGGCTGTAGTCCTTGAAATGCAGTTTCAGAATCCGCTTGCCGAGGATGTGAATCCACTGCTCCGGCCAGCCGTAGTTGATGACATTGCCGATGTCGAAGTGCCAGCCAACCCACGGGCTGTTAAACTCGTCCACATAACGCGCGGCTTCCAGGGGGCTTAAGAGAAACTGGTTCCAGACATTTTCGATCGCGATCTTGACCCCATTCTCCTTGGCGGTCGGGATTGCTTTGCGAATCTCCTCGGTCGAGCGCTTCCAGGCGTCATCGTACGAAACGTTCTTGCTCACGACGGCCGGTACGAGCAGCACGCTCGTGCCGCCGAATGCTTTACAATCCCGTAACGCGCCTTTGAGGTGTTCGACGGCCGCCGCTCGCTTCTTTGAATCCGGATCTGAAAGCGTAATACTCCAATGAAATCGGTCGACCACGCCTTCAATTTCCATTCCAGATTCTTTGCAGGCTTCTCGCACTTCAGACGCCTTGTACTGGTCCGGGGCGTTTAGCTCCACGCCATCAAAGCCGCATGTTTTCAGTGACTTGAATTTGTCGATCAGCGTTCCATCCATTTGAAGCATGTCAAACATGATCGCCTTCTTAAGCGCTCGCTTAGGCGCGGCGGCGACCGGCGCGTCAGCCGCTCTTACCGACGAAGCCGCAAACAGTGCGGCGGCCGTAGCTCCAAGAACTTCGCGACGGGAGGGAGATTCAATCGGATTCATTCGCGCTCCAAAGTTTCGCATTGACTGATGGGACTTCTTTTACTGCTTCCGCGTTTTTCAACTCGGTATACTACCGGATAATGCAATGTCCACGAAGGGGCGGGCTACTTCCAACCGAGTCACGGGTGTGTGACAGTTCCGGCGTACCCGATTTCTCCCTCTCCCGGTACTCCGGGGGAGGGTTGGGGTGGGGGAAATCCGCTGAACCACGTCAATTTATCGAAAAAGACCCCCACCCTTCCCTCCCCCGGAGTACCAGGAGAG
>JBBRMF010000065.1:0-21831 GCA_038230975.1 Tepidisphaerales bacterium | reverse complement strand
GTTTCAGAGGGAGTTGTTGATTAGTCGGTTGTAGATTTGATTCGGTATTGAACATCGCGCACTTCGTCCTACAATTGACGTCGCGTGATCGACGACTTCCGCTGGAATGATTGGAACCTCGATCATGCGACGAAGCATGGCACACAAGAAGAACGTTGCTGAAAACCTGAACTGATGCGGGCGACCTCATGGCCGAATTGCGGGTCAAAAGCGTTTCTGTTCTTTTCCCCCCAGGAAAGAATCCAGTCCAGCTTCTGAGGTTGACGTATTCACTTCAAGACGTGCCACCGAATTTGAGCGTGCGTCGTGGTCAAATGACCATCCGTCACACGATTTCGCAGACGATCACTTCGCGCGGGCAATTCCAACGCACCGGCAGGCTGTCAGCCGCTCCACGACTCACGAGCATGGTGGTAGCGCCGTCATGGAATCGCAATCCGGTCCAGCGTGCGAACCAAGCGCCGGGGTACAGGCGACCACGGTAGGTTGCCAGCACGCATTGCCCTCCATGAAGGTGGCCAGCCAGGACAACCCGATAGCCCGCTTCACGGGCGGCGCGGTAGACGGCCGGATCGTGACCGCAAAGCACTTGATGAACGCCGGGTGTTGGGTGCGTTTGGACCGTCGCGCCAAGTGACAATTCCGCACCCAGCCGGATCGGAGCCGCGTGCCGATCATCGGAAAGCCAGACGCCGCCCGCGGACTCCACGATCGACCGCACGGCTTCGTTGCCGAAGCGATGATCGTGATTGCCCGCGAGGGCGTAAACCGGTGCAACGGCCACAAGTCTGGCGAGGCAATGCCGCAACGGGTCAAGGCCGCGCGTTCGATCGACCAGATCTCCGCCAAGCACAATCGCCTGGGGCCGTTGAATTTGGGCTGCTTGCAGGAGTTGCGGGATCACCGGGTTGGACCACGGCCACCCAAGGTGCAGATCACTTGCGTAGAGCAACCGAATGGGCGACCGTAAGCCAAGCGAGACGTACTCGCGTCGAACGTGTAGCGGGGCACACGCGCCGAATTCAAACCGTGACAGCGTGAACATTACGCAAGTCCTCGTACCATATGCAGACGGCCAGGCACCCCAGGCACCACGATCGCTGGAAACCACGACCGAAAAACCCGCCGAAGATCATCGTGGCGGCCAGCGGGAGGACGATGTGCAATACCGGCCAGGTTCCGCCGGCACGAACCGTCCATCGACGACTTTCGCGAAAGAGGTGGTCCGTACCGTCCAGTGCCAGCGGAAAGATGAAGACCATCTGCGCTTCGACCATGTAGAACGCCAAGACGCCGATCCACCCGAGCCACGGCTTCCCCAGCGCCATTGCCATGAGGGCGCAGATACCGGTCGCGGCGAATGACATGGCATACTTGGTGATTCCGAGTCGTTGATAGATTAAAGCAACCGGGGCCGGCGCTTGTCGTCGGATCGTCCCCATCGCCAGTGCCATCCATTGCGCGCCGGACTGGAACCCACTGCGCCGGGCGGCCAGAACTGCCGGCCGCAGCGGACTTCCGGGTGCGTCGTAAATCGCAGCCGCGCGAGCCAACAGTTGCATGGCTGTAGGTTGCTCAGGCATGTCCCCCTCCGCGAACGAAGCACCAGTGAACCCAGGCAAGCCACGCCAGCCCGTTGCCGATCGTCAGCATTCGATGTAACACCGTTTCCCTCGCGGCGCATCGCCGATGGAAGAGAAATTCGTCCTGGCAAATCAACACCACGGTACCGATTAGAACCACGATGACCGGGAGGAGAAATACCATGGGATGAGCGGAGATTGAAGCGGCGGCCATCAATACGAACAACGGAACACCGCCGAATCCGAGTGCAAGGATGTGTGCCCGATGCTCTGCGGCACCAACGGCGGTGACACCCGAGCGATGAAAGAGCCAGTCCCCGATGCCGCCCGTCGAGGCGATTGCGCCGCAGGTCGCGATCGCCCAAAATTCCCAAGGATAGGCGTGGAAGTGGCTGACCCAGGAAAATCGCGAATGATTTCGCAAAATAGCCAAACCGACCACGAATGAGAGGCCGGGCATCAACATCAGGATCAGGGCCAGCGGGCCGCGTCGACTGACCCGCCGTTTCGCCGCTTGGAATTCCCGGAGTTGTTCTTGAGTCTTTATGGGAGTCCTCTCGTCAATTAGTCTAACTTTACAATACAAAGTGAACGGCGACTGTCAAGTGATCCCGGCCCTTCCCCAAGGAACAATTCAACGCGATTCAGTCTGAGAATCTAACGGAATTGAAATCGGAATTGCTTTGCCAGGAAGAGTTGTTGATTTGCCGGTTGTCAGTAATGTTGGATGGAACCACGGATGAACGCGGATGAACGCGGATGAAGTCAGATTTGTTGTTACGGGACTCGTCGAGCCGTTCACTGAATGGATGCAATATTCCTGGATCGAAAGTTTCGATAACCTCCTGAAACTTCTGCGCTTGAACCGCGTACAATGTGAATGCTTGGACAGGTTTTGCTCTGGTCGCATGCTGCGGTACATTGTGATTTGATTCGGGCTCGTCGAGAGATCGATCTAATTCGTACATTTCGTGTTTGACGTTGTATTGGTCGTTACCCGGGATTTTCTATGCGGTTCGCTTCTTTGTTTGCACTGTTGGTGGTCGCGCTGTTGGCGGGGTGTGGCGCGCCTAGTTTTCTGGTCACGCCGGTGTCGAGTTCTCACACGCTTCGGGAAGAAGTGGTGGAGGAAGGGAAAGGATTTGGGGCCGGGAAAATAGCGATTATTGAAGTGGAAGGAATGCTGGCCAATGTTCGCACGGGCGGGTTGTTGCAGGCGGGGGAGAACCCATTGAGCCTGTTCACGCAGGCGTTGGAAAAGGCCGAAAAAGATGAGGATGTGAAGGCGATTGTGCTGCGGGTGAATTCACCCGGTGGAACCGTGACGACCTCGGATACGATGTACGAGGAGGTGCGGCGGTTCAAGGAAAAAACCCACAAGCCCGTGATAGCCGCCACGCAGGAAGTGACCGCCAGCGGTGCGTATTACGTCTGTTGCGCGGCGGACAAGATCGTGGCGCATCCGACGAGTATCGTGGGCAGCATCGGGGTGATTTTCAGCAATTTTGATGTCACGGATGGCTTGGGGAAATTGGGAATCCAGAGCCGTGCGGTGCATACGGGGACGCTGAAGGAGATGGGTTCGCCGTTCAAGCATGAGACGGAGCTGGAAAAGTCGGTGATGTCGGAGATGGTCAATGAATATTATGTGCGGTTTGCGAACGTGGTGAAGAAGAACCGGCCGAATGTGAAAGAGATTCCGCCGGCACCTCCGGCGATGCCATCGGCGGATTATGCGGGGATTTTTAGCGGTCGGGTTTGGAGTGGGACTCGGGCGATGGAATTGGGATTGGTCGATCAGACCGGGTTGTTGAGCGATGCGATTGAGTTGGCGCGTCGATCGGCGAATTCGCCACATGCGAAGGCAATCTTGTATAAACGACCTTATGGGTACGGCGGATCGATCTACGCAGAAGGTCAAACGCCAACTCCGCAAGCCAATGTATTGCAATTGAATCTGCCGGGAGCGCAATCCATTTTGCCGACGGGTTTTTACTATTTGTGGCAGCCATAGAAATTGGTCAATTGCCAATGGTCCGTTGCCAGTTGTCAGTTGTAAAATGCGGATCATGCGGACATCGAGTGAAGAGCGCTAATTCACTGACCACTGACCGCTGACGAAAATTTATGATTCGAATCACCTGCATTAACTGCAAAGCTCAGCTCAGCATCGATGATGCGTTTGCGGGGGCGGTGTGTCGATGTCAGTTTTGCGGGACGATTCAGACGGTTCCGAAGCATCTTAAGAAAGCCGCCGAAGGGGCTCTTCCGTCGAAGGTTGGCGTTGAGTCGGGAGGCTCAAGCCCGTCGTCGAAATCAAAACTCAAAATCGATACCGGGTTAAGCAGTGGATTGGATGCCATTGCCGATGCGGTTGCCGGAAGCGGATTGTCGGGAAGTGGGCTGACTTCAAATTTAGGTCGGCGTACGAAGCTGACTGCGGCGCCCGAGGCCGACGCGAACGCATCTGGCAAAAATAAGTTGATGCTGATCCTGGTGGGATCTGGAATCCTCATCGTTCTGTTGTTGGGCGTGCTGATCGGGTTGCTGCTGAGGGGTGGAGGCTCTGATAATTCAACGGGCACATCGGGTGAGAACAAGGCGATTGATGATTCAGGTTCAAGCGCCAGGGTACAAGCCGGGCAGGAATCGAAGACGCCCAATCTTGTTCCGGTCACTGAGATTACGCCGAAAGTCACGGGGCCTTCATTCCTGGGGGTTGGGCTGACGGAGCCGACGATTATTTTCGTTCTGGATCGAGGGAGTGCGACGCACGAACTATTCGAGAACATGAAGATGGCCTGCCTGAACGCGATCGATACTTTTCGGCCGGACCAGAAATATCAAATCATTTTTTGGAAGCTGGATCAGAGTAATGAGGTGGTCACGATTCCTGACGCCATTGCGCGGGCGGATAATAAGGCTGAACTGAAGAAGTTGGCCATTGCCATGGAAGAGGTCACAAGTTTTGGGCAGAGTGACGCCAAACCGGCGCTGGAGAAAGCGTTCGCAGCGCAACCGACGGCAGTGGTGATCGTCACGGCGAAGTTGCTGGACGAAGAATTCGGCAAAATGGTGATGGATGCCCGGGGTGGAAGCGGTGCGCGGGTCTACTGTGTTTCGTTGGCTGAGCGAAGTTCCGCGCAGTCCATGTCTGAAGTGTCGCGTAAAACAGGTGGAACTTTCAGATTCGTGTCGCGTGCGGAGTTGCAGTCCGTGACGCGATGAGTAATCTAAGTAAGAGTAAATGGCGACGTGACTTATTACCCCTCGGCACATTTGCCGGGCAGGAGCCAGGGTAAAAAGTCAAAACGAAAACCGCGGATGGAATCGCGGCGGGCTTTTGCAGAGTTTTTTTCATCCGATAATCGCCGGTTTAACCGGCTTTGTTTCTTTTTTGGCGGAATGCTAATGCTTCGCGCTGTCCGATCCCGATGAAGGAGTTAGGAATAGGTGGCCGATTTTATCGGACTCCTTGCTCTGTCATGTTCAAGCGCGGGTTATCGGGCCTGGGTTTGAAAATTTATCCCTGCAACGTTCGCTAAACCGCCTTGGGCAAGAGGCCACTGTGACGAAGTCGACGCAAAGAAAACAGAAATCGACGAGTGCTCGCCGTTCCTCATCGGGTTCGAATGGGCGGGCCTGGACGTCCAATCGCCGCCGGGTTGTGGTGTTCCTGAGCCTGCTGGCGGTGTTGACGTTGACCAGTCTGCTGCTCCAGGCGATGGCGCGGTCACCGATGCAACCGGATGCGGCGGATACGCTTTTCGCCTACGGGACCGGCGACTCGATCGATGCCATTTTCCGCATGCAAGTGCCCGTACAGCTTTCGCGCTGGCAATACCTGTACATCCACCACTCCAAGACCACGAGTGGCAACGCCTTGATGCTGGGGAACGGCCCGGAAGGTGTGGCAGACCATTTCATCATCGGAAATGGTGAAGGCCTTGCGGACGGTGAACTGCAGATCAGCCAACGCTGGAACCATCAACAGTCCGCCCTGTCGCCCACGGGTAATCTCGTCGTGCAGCCGAACTGCGTCAGCATTAGTCTGGTAGGTGATTTCGATCGCAAACCCCCCACTCCGATGCAGTTGGGCAGATTGGGTCAACTCGTGCAGGCATTGCAAAATCGTTGCCGTATTCCCGCCAACCGCGTGGAATGGTTGAACGATGGTGCCGGCTCGATGGCCGGGGGATCCTCTGCGGGCATCGGCAGATACTTCCCGGCGGCGTCGTTTCACGAGCAGCTTCGGTCGTGGCCATCGATAACGCCTTGAGTATTTTCAGCGGCTGGGGCGTATCTTTGCTCGAGAGGGCCATGTAAGGCAAGGAATAGCCACCGAGGCACAAAGAACCGGACACCGAAAAAAACAGAACGTCAGAATTTCGTTCTTGAGTTTTTCTCCGTGTTCTCGGTGACTCTGTGGCTGTTTTTGTCAAGATGACTAAGCAATCCTACTTGCTGAGACTCTGGGCAACCCAGGAAAGTTTTTCGCCGCGTTGCTTTACGGCACTCTTCTCAGATCAGATCGAATCCAGAAGTTCATCAAGTCTCCCAAGTTACCCGATCGTCAAGGGGCGGAATTCGCTTGCCAAGAACCCATTCATTTCTTAAGGTAGTTGGTAGGAAAGTCGCTCAGTGGGGCGCGGCCGAGTGCAATCATGGAATTGCCGGGTCGTGAACGCGGGGGCGAGCCAGCGGCCCGAATCCTTCTGGTATCGGTTGCGGGAAGGATGGAAGCCTTGCTCGAACGAGCATTCGCTTCAGGGTAATATTTTTATCTGCTGGACAATGCATAGGATGCGCTGTGTTTTGTGAGTTGCAGCGGGTCGATGTGCGGTGTTCGAGCAAACGTCAGATTTTTTCATGGCCCAGAAACTTTTGCAGTACGAAGTCTTGGAACGGCTAGGCGAAGGCGCGCGAAGCACCATCTATGCCGTGAAGGATCCCGCCACGCGCAAAGAATTCGCGCTGAAACATGTCACCCGATCCGATCCGAAGGATATCCGGTTCATCGAGCAGATGGAGACCGAGCTTGAAATCAGCAAGACCTTCAACCACCCGAACTTACGGAAAAGCTACGAGCTGAAGGTACAAAAAAGCCTGCTGTTGAAAGTGAATGAAGCATTTTTGCTGATGGAGTTGGTGGAAGGCAAGACGATCGACATTGCCAAGCCGGTGGACATGATCGAACTGATCGAAGTTTTCATTCAGGTGGCACAGGGATTGAAGCACATGCACGAGAAGGGATATGTGCATTGCGACCTGAAACCGATCAATATTTTAAGGACGGCGACTGGGCAGATCAAGATCATCGATTTCGGCCAAAGTTGCAAAATCGGCACGGTGAAGGAACGCATTCAGGGTACGCCGGATTACATCTCGCCGGAGCAGGTGAATCGCCAGCCGGTCAATCAGCAAACCGATGTCTTTAATCTCGGTGCAACGATGTACTGGGCCACCACCGGTCGACACATTCCGACGCTCTACACGGTGAATAAGAAGGGCAATAACAGCTTCTTAATGGATGCCCGATTCGATACGCCAATCGATTTGAATCCGCAGGTTCCCCAGGGTCTTTCGACGTTGATTGTGGAATCCATTTCCACCCGCGCTTCAAAGCGCCCGGCGGATATGGATGCAGTCATTCAACGATTGGAATTGTCGAAGTATCGGCTGCAAAAAGAACGCAATCCCGAAGCGACACTTCGCCATGCTGATCCGGCGGATTCGGTGCACGGGGTGTGACTACTTTCGGAAAATAATTCCCACCACGAAGAGCATGAGTTCAGTTGTTCATATTTCGTTCCAAAATCTTTTTCAGGCGTTTGTGATAAGTGTCATAATCAATCACAAGGCGCGTCAATCATTTCTATCGTAGTCGTTTTATGTCCACGTCTTCCTGAACCGCACGGACCCAGCCGAGTCTTTCGGCGATCACCTTGCGTCGAAATCTAAAAATCTCGACGAGCTGTTTTCGAACGATCCATTGTTGAACCGGCCAAGCCAATAGACCCATGGGTAATTGGTAGATGACGCGGTCGGTGCAGATCGTTCCCTCCGGCGAAGGTTTAAAAGTGTGCTGATGATGCCAAAGGGTGTAGGGGCCCTTGAGTTGGAGATCGATGAACATGCGCGGCGGGGCCCAGTCGATGATTCGGGTTCGCCAGTGAATGGGGAGGCCGAACCATTTGATGGTGTAGTCGAGTAAGGCATTCTCCTGGATCTTGATGGGAGGCGGGGTCAGGATTTTAAACGCGAGCCAAGGTGGGGTGATCGCGGGCAAGTTTTCGGCTTGGCTGAAAAAATCCCATGTTTCGTGCTCATTGGATTTGACGATGAAATGGTCGGTCAATTCGTATTGCATACCGCTGATTGTAGGGAGATGCGGGGCATCGAACCCGTATTTGTGATTTTCAAAAAAAATGGGCGGGTCGCTGATGCTGCGAAATTCATTCCCACACTTTGATCGCTTCTTTTTGGGTAGGTTTGACGGTGAGCAGTTTATCCAAACCGGTGATTTTCAGCAGTTGTTGCAATGCCGGGCTGACGCTGCAAAGAACGAGCTTGGTGTGTTTGAGGGCGGCCATCTTCTTGCGCATGGCCATGATGATGCCAATTGCCTGGCTGGAGATGTACTTCACTTTCTCAAAATCGAGAATGATCCGGCGGCGGTCTTCTTCTTCGATCAGGCGGTATAATTCAGTACCGATTTTCTCCAGCTCTCCCGGCTCCATCAGTGAAGGGGTCTGGAATTCAATGACGGTGAAATTTTCCACCTGTTGAACTGTGAAGGGGGCACTCATGGATAAACTCCCGCAGGCGATGGTGTTTTCTCCTCTGCAATGTAGGGATCGAGCGCGCGGAGTCAAGCAAAAAGAATCTTCAGATTGCATTCCTCACAAAAACAATATTTCAACGTTGACTGGTTGAGTCTTGTATCACTTTCAATCTCGCATCACGACCTCGAATCTGGAGACAGGATGGATGAAGGAACATTCGGAGCATCAACGGATCTGCAGGCCGTCGATGAACTGGCGCGCGGGTATCGGCAGATGGCCGAACAGTTGGGAAAAGTCATCGTCGGTCAGCAGGAAGTGGTCGAGCAGGTTCTGACGGCGATGTTCTGTCAGGGCCATGTGCTGCTCGTCGGCGTTCCTGGATTGGCCAAGACGCTGCTGGTGAAGACGATCAGCGATGTGCTTCATCTGTCGTTCAAGCGCGTTCAATTCACGCCGGATTTAATGCCTTCGGACATCACCGGCACCGAAGTGATTGAGGAAGATCGAACGACCGGCAAGCGCGCGTTTCGATTCGTCAAAGGGCCGTTGTTTGCGAACATGGTGCTGGCGGATGAGATCAACCGCACACCACCCAAAACACAAGCCGCGCTGTTGGAGGCGATGCAGGAGCATCGCGTGACTTGCGGCGACGAAACCTATCAGTTGCCCGAACCTTTCTTCGTATTAGCTACGCAAAATCCCATTGAGCAGGAAGGCACTTATCCGCTTCCGGAGGCTCAGTTGGATCGGTTCATGTTTCAGACCAATGTCCGGTATCCGACGCCGGAAGATGAAGTCACGATCATGAAACAGGCGACCAGCAACTATCGGCCGGAGTTGCAGCGCATTCTGGACGGTGAATCCATCCAGAAACTTCAGCAGATTGTGCGGCGGGTTCCGGTGGCGGATCATGTTTATCATTATGTTCGCGATCTGGTTCGCGCCACGCGGCCGGGTGAACCGGGGGCGATGCCTTTTGTGAATGAACTGATTCAATGGGGCGCGGGCCCCCGAGCGAGCATTTATCTGATCCTCGCCGGCAAGGCGCGGGCGATTCTGCAGGGTCGGGTCCACGTGACGACCGACGACATCGTGCAAGTAGCCCATCCCGTGCTGCGGCATCGGCTGCTCACGACGTTCAGTGCCGAGGCTTCGGGAATGACCAGTGACAAAGTCATCGATCGATTGCTGAAGGAAGTTCCGCGAACCAAAGCGAATGCAGCTTGAGATCGATTCGGCAAGTCGAATGACTGCGCGATCGATCGCTATGTTGCGGATCGTTCCCTCTCCCGGTACTCCGGGGGAGGGTTAGGGTGGGGGGCGGCATTTATCTCGATGCGGCCCCCACACCGGCCCTCCCCCGGAGTACCGGGAGAGGGAGTGAAGGCCCCGAGTCGCGCACGGTCATTTAGCGTAGTGAGAATAAAGGGGACGGATCTGGAAAAGTGAATGCCGCCATCGACCCACACGTCAACTTCGCTGCTCGACCCGAAATCGCTGGCGAAAATCAGCAAGCTCGAGCTGGTTGCCAATCAGTTTATGGACGGGTATGTGCAGGGGCTGCATCGCTCGCCGCACCTGGGTTTTGCGCTGGATTTTGCCCAGCATCGCCAGTACACGCCTGGCGATGACATTAAGCGGTTGGATTGGCGCGTCTTCGCGAAGGCCGATCGTTTTTACATTAAGCAATACGAAGTTTCCACGACGCTAAAAGCGCATGTCGTGCTGGATGCCAGTGGTTCGATGGCGTACCGTGGGCAGAACGATGCGATGAGCAAGTTTCGTTACGCCCAGTTCGTCGCGGCATGTCTGAGCTACCTGATTTTGCGTCAGCAGGATGCTGCGGGGCTGGTGACGTTTGATAACCAGATACGGCAGATGCTTCCGCCGCGCACCGCGCCGTCACATCTGCTTAGGTTGATCCGTGCGGTTGATGAAACCCGCGCGGAAAAAGAATCGGCCATCGCGCCGATTCTGCATGAAGTCGCCGAGAGGTTGAAGCAACGGGGATTGGTCATCATTCTGAGCGATTGCATCGATAAAGCTCCGGATGTTGTCGAAGCGCTGCACCATCTTCGACACAAGAAGCACGAAGTGATGTTGCTGCAGATCATGGCGGACGATGAACTGACCTTCCCGTTTCGCAAATGGAGTCTGTTTGAAAGTCTTGAGCGAGATGATTTCCGCATGAAGCTCGATCCTGCTCTTGTGCGGGCTCGATATCTGGAAAACCTTGAGAAGCATCAGCAGATTTTGACGGAAGGAACAAGCAAATTGGCGATCCAGCACCTTTTGCTGAACACGACTCGGCCATTCGATGATGCGCTGGTGGCGTACCTGGCGGAGCGGATGGGGAAGAAATGACGAAGGCACAGTGCGGCAATTTGATTGTGTGATTGACAGGCGATTGACCGATTTGCGGAACCTATGTTTTTAATGCTTTCCATGCTCGGGGGACTCGGCGCCATCGCCATTCCGGTGCTGGTGCATTTGTTGCATCGCCAGAAAACCACCCCGATTCAATGGGGGGCGATGCAGTTTCTCATTGAATCGCCATTGCAGCAGAAGCGACGGCGACATATCGAGCACTGGTTGCTCTTGCTGGCGCGCATGGCGGTACTCGGGTTGCTCGCGCTCGTGTTGGCCCGGCCGCTTCTCGATGCTGATTTGGCTACGCCGCTTGGGGGCGGGACTACGACCGATTTCGCAGTGGTGATCGATCATTCGCTTTCTACGGGTCGAGCGGCGGGGGAGGGAAAAACGGTCTTTGCCCGGAGCGTTGAACTGACCGCTCAGATCGCACATCAGTTGAAACCAACCGATACGCTTTCGGTCGTACTTGCCGAGCAGGTGCCGAAGACCTTGAACGAACGCCCGATGGCTTTCGGATCCGACGAATTACAGAAAGTAAATGATTCCATTGGCAAATTGAAGCCCGGACTGACCCGCGCCAACCTTGCACCGGCAGTTCAGGCGGCGCGAGAAATGGTCAGTCATGGGCGCGGTGTTCACAAAAAAATCATCGTGCTGAGCGATGAGCAAAAAACCAGTTGGCAGCTCGACAACCTTCCGGCCTGGAAATCGGCGCTCGCGGATGCTTCGGGGGAAATTGATCGCAGGGTTGGGGTCTTTGATTTAGCGATCGCGCCGGATGGCGAAATGAGCAATCTGACGGTGGGTTCGCTGGAGATTCAGCCGCCGGTCATCAGCCCCAATCGGCCGGTCGCCTTCACTGCTTCATTGACGGCAAGTGGATCGCGGCCGGTCCCCGTCGTGCCGGTGAGTTTCTGGATCGATGGAAAGCTTGTTGCGTCGCAAACCGTAAGTGATCTTTTGCCGGGTGGATCGCGCTCGTTGCGGTTTGAGCATGTATTTGCCGCGCCGGGATCACATGGCGTGAAGATCCAGGCCGACGTTGCCGATGCGCTTGAAGCGGACAATTCCGCCAGCCTTGCCGTGAATGTGGTGGAGAAGATTCCGGTGTTGGTCATCGACGGGCAACTGACGGCGGCGGGGTCTTTTCGGAGCAGTCAGTTTCTTCGAGCGGCCATGCAACCGGAAGACGAAAGTATGGAGGCATCGTCGCTTATTCGACCGACGATCATCAGCTTATCTGATGCCCCGCAGGCGAGAATATCAGATTATGCTGCGGTGATCGTGAATGATGTTCCTTCGCTTCCCTCTGAGGTGTTATCTCGCCTGGCGGACTATGCGCGCGGTGGGCATGGCGTGTGGTTTGTTCTTGGACCTCGAACACAGGCCGATTTTGTGAATGGTGCGCTTTCCAAGGCCGGGCTTTTCACTGCCGAGTTGGATGCGGTTGCCGGGAAGGCCGATCGAGATCCGCCTGGCATCGCCGTGAAAGATCCTTCTCATCGAATCGTGTCGCTCCTCAGCGCAGCTGAAAAAAATGTCTTCACCGGCGTGGTGGCAACCCAGTGGTGGAGATTCAAAACGGTTTCACCGGATGCACAGGTTGTGCTCGCGACGGCGACGGGCGACCCGCTGGTATTGGATCGGGCGATCGGAAGTGCCGGTGGACGGGTAATTGTCTGGACGACCAGCGCGGACGGCCGGTGGAACACCTTGCCGATGGCCGGCGCGTTTGTTCCGCTCGTGCAGGAAACGCTGCTGCATCTTTTCGGTCCGACGGCGAGCGCGACGTTCGCGCACAATCTTGAGGCCGGCAAACCCATCGCATGGACCGCCGCAACCTCTTCGCAGGTTTTAAGCGCAACTGTCACGCGAATGTCTGATGCGGCGATCACACCGCTCAAAGTGGCTATGCAATCCGGTCGGTCGACGACGCGCTTTGAGGAAACCCACAATCCAGGGCTATACCAATTGCGATTCGTGCCGTCTGAGGTGCCCCAACCGGTTTACTATTCGGCGGGCATCGATCCGCGAGAAATAGACCCGGCGGTACTTTCCTCCGACGACATCAAGTTCCTCAAGAGCAATGGGCTGCTGCAGGGTCGATTGTCTGCCGACAAAATTAACTTCGTCATGAGCGCGCCGGGCAGCGGCAGTGAATTGTGGCCGATGCTTGCATTTGCCGTCGTAGGATTGCTGGTTCTGGAAACATTCATGACCTACCGAATGATCCGATTGCAAACGGGCGCGGTGAAAACCACTCAACAAGGAAAAATGCCGTTCGCGGCTTAGCACTCATTGGTCCCAATCCCTCACATCCTCGCAGCGACAGAGCGAACGTTTTATCTTCATGCCGCAGTGAATCCGTGGGTCATGGGACTCACCTTCGCGATCGCTTTTACTTTGGTCGGGTGGCTCTATCGGGCGCAACAGAAGATCGCGTCGCCGCGACTGGTGGGATTGCTCACCGGAATCCGACTGCTCTTACTATTATCCATGCTGGTGCTGCTGCTGCAGCCGGCCATTCGCTGGATGCACCGTGAATCCTCGGCAGGCTCGCTATGGCTATTACTCGACGCGACCGGATCGATGGCAACCACCGATCCGCAGTCCACACCGGTCGAAAAACTTCGGTGGGCTGAAGCACTGGAATATCTTCCGGAAAACAGTCGGCAGGCCAAATTGGATCAGACCGTTGCTCAACTGATCTGCCTGCGCGACGATCTGGCCCGGCTTCGCGCAGCCGAGACTTTTCAGGATCAGACTGCACCTGTCGAGCAATTCACGAATGCGATCACGGCGTGGCGGAAACTCTTGAATGAAGCCGTTTCACAACTGACTTCAGACGCCAAACAGCAACCCGGCGCAACGTTGTTTGTGACGAATCTACAACAGACGGCAAAGCTAATCGGCGATTCGATCCGGATGGCTGGCGAAAGTAAATCGCTTGCCGACGCGATTAAAACCGTTCCGTGGATTCAGCTTGAGGCGGATATGGATCTGGCGATCAAGATTCTCACTCCGATAGCTGATCGGGCCGATGCCGAGTTCCTCAAGGCACACGGGGATGAAGCTCCGGTAAAGGCGGCCATCGCGTCTGTCGCGAACCTGAGCCGTTCGCAATTGGCTCAGCTTGATCTGACGCAGAAGGTCTCGCGCGCATCGGCGAGCTTGAAAGAATTGCTGCCGTCGTATCATGTGCAGATCGCGAGTTTCACGGACAAGGTGCAGTCATCGTCGGTCGAGAATAGTGCGGGGTTGCCGGACGCAATTAATCGCGCCATGTCGACCCAAGGCCGGGCAACCAATCTTGCGACGGCGTTGCAGTTGGTGGCCGAGCAGTCGACCCCCGGGCAACAGAGCAGCATACTCATTCTCTCCGATGGCAAGCAGAACGTGGAGGGAGACGCGGCCGCCGCCGCGCGACGACTTGCTGCCCAGGGAGTTCATGTTTACGCGCTTGGAATCGGTTCAAATCAGCTTTCGATTGATGCCGCAGTGGAATCGATGGAAGCTCCCGATTGGGTTTATAAGGATGACACGGTTCGTGCTTCGGCCCGAATAAAGGCAAATGGACTGGCCGGCAAAGACGTCACAGTGGAGTTTTGGAGGGGAGCGGAGAAGCTCGACACAAAAACTTTTCGTCCCGGAAAATCGCAGGATGCGCAGTCGATCGCGTTTGCCGATGCGCATCCTGAATTAGGGACGCATGATTATTCGATTCGCATTCCGAAGATCGTCGGCGAGGAGAACGTAGAGAACAACGGCCAGAGTACTCGCGTTGCCGTGAAGCAGGATCGTTTGAAGATGTTGCTCGTGGAAGACCAACCGCGCTGGGAATATCGACATCTGGTGTCGTATTTGTCGCGAGATCCGCGCGTGAAGCTTCAGACCGTGCTTTTCAAACCGACGCAGATCAATGATGTAGCCGTCGCTTCGGGGGTGAAAGCGTCACCGGTCAACCCAAAAACCGAAGCCCAGGTGCTTCCTCAAACCAAAGAAGAATGGCTCGCATTTGATGTGGTGGTGCTAGGCGATGTGGCATCGGTGAATCTGCCGGTGGAGCAACAGAAAAATCTTGCGTCTGCCGTGAAGGATGGTGGCAAAGCGCTGATTGTCATCGCCGGCCCGAGGAATATGCCGAGCGGTTATTTGAACTCTCCGCTGGCGGAGGTTTTGCCCGTGATCCTATCCGGGGAATGGACTGCGGATATGTTGGCTTCGCACCTCAAAACGGGGTTCATTCCGAGTGTGACGTCGGAGGGAAGCGCGTCGATCCTCAGCCGATTGAAGTTTGACAGTGATGAAAATAAGGCGGCGTGGTTGGCATCGCCGTCTTGGTACTGGCACAGTGAGCAAACCGAGGTGAAGCCCGCCGCGACGGTGCTCTGGTCGATCGAGAATACGGGGGAAACCAATACCCCTGAGATGAATCGCCGCCGCGCGCTTCTGGCGACGTCCTCGCATGGGAGTGGTCGGGTGATGTATCTGGCAAGCGATCAGACCTGGCGATGGCGACAAGTAAACGGGGAAAATCTGCAAGAGCGATTCTGGGGCCAAACCGTGCGATGGGCTGTTGGGAATGATCTACCGGCGGGTGGGGCGCGTGCCCGATTTGGGACGGATAAGCCGAACTATGTGGAAGGGGAAAGCGTCATCGTTACCGCACGATTTCTGAAGGAAGATCTGACTCCGTTGAACGGTCAAGTGATTGACGTGATCGCGCGATCTTCAGAGTCATCGTCGGCTGACAAGGAACGAAAAATCATCGGGCAGTCACACTTCGTTGAAGTGCCTGAGAGTCCCGGTCAATATCGTGCCGTGCTGGCAGGGGTTCGGGCGGGGCAGATGGAGTTGTCGCTGGGCGGTACGGGCATCGGAAATCTTCTGGCCGATGTGACGGATGAAAAGCAGAAGGCGCTTTCGATTCGCGTACAGCCGGAAGTCACGGTTGAACAACGTGATATCAATACGGACAAAACGAAACTTGCCGAGATCGCCAAAGCCGGTGGCGGGATCATGCTGGATGGGCAGTATGCCTCCGTGCTGGCGAAATATATCCCGCGCCCGATGATTGAGCAGACGAGGATCGAGCAGCTTGGATTCTTTGGCGATCCGACGAATCGCTACACAAAGTTGACGCATTGGATTTTTCTCGGGATCTTTTGTCTGTTGATTTCCCTTGAGTGGGTGATTCGCAAGTCGATCGGCCTGGTCTGAGAAAAAGGAGTAGAAGATGAGCGCCATTCCACGACCCCATTTATTGTCTGAAGCAGTCGCCGCGCCGCTGCGCCAGGTGGCGAAGCGTCGATGGCGATTGGTGGCAGGAATCGGACTGTTGCAACTACTCGTTGTCTGCCTGACGGTCTGGCTGGCAGCAGCGCTCATCGCGGGAACGGTCGTGGATTTACCACGCGTCGCGCGGGTATCGCTTGGCGTGTTGGCGTGGGCCACCCTTCTTTTTTCAGTCGTCGTGTTTTTGCCTCCGATGTTTCGACGCCGAACGCTCTCCGGACTCGCTCGACAGATCGAGTCGGAGCTCGGTGATTCCCGTGAACTTCTCAGTAGTGCCGTCGAACTGTCGGCTGATCAAGACACGCGTTTCGCAGGTTCCCCGGAGCTGGTGGCCCATGTGATTCACCAAGCTGAATCGGCGGCAAAAGCTATCAACCCGGAATCGCTCGTTTCGTTCAAACCGTTGAATCGCTGGGCGATGGCGTTGTACATCGTGCTGTTTAGTTGGGCGGTGCTTATTCCTGCGATGCCGACGCCTTTGCGTCGTGGGCTGTACATTTTGCTGACACCTTGGAAAGTGCAACTGCCGCCCGGGTTGGCGGCGGTCACGGTCACCCCCGGCGATATCGCTCTGGCTGACGGTGACCCGCTGGAAATCACCGCCGTGTTTGCTCCGCGATTCCGCTACAAGCTTATTGCGCCTGCAGCGGAATTGCAGATGCGGAATACGAGCGGGCAAAATCAAAAAATCGAAATGACCCGCACAGGCGATCGGGCATTTCGGTGGGCAATGGATCACGCGAACATCGGTTTTAGCTACCGCGTTTCGGGGGAAGACGGAGTTTCACCCTGGTACATCGCCAAGGTCATGCCGCGCCCGGAGTTGCTGGCGATAGATGTTCGGTACAACTACCCGGCGTATACAAAATTGCCCTCTAAGATCGATGCCGGCAAAGACGGCGCGATTGACGCGCTGGCCGGAACCGAGGCTCAAATTACGCTCCATGCCAGTCAAACGCTCGGTGAAAAAAGTCGGCTCATCGTGGGTGAAAAGACGAGCGATGAGCAATCCATTTCGCTGACGAGCATCGGCAATAACAACTACAACGCCAAACTGATCGTTGCGAAGACGACATCCTATCGATTGGATTTGATCAATTCTGAAGGTCTGACCGGCCGCGACGATCTGTTGCGGCCGATCACGGCGCGGCCTGATCAACCCCCAGTTATAGCGATTACTTCACCGGCGGCAAAAATCATCGCGCCTTTGGATGATACGGTCCCGGTGCAATTTGCCGCGTCGGATGACTTTGGGCTGACGAAACTCGAAGCGATCGTGCAGATTGAGGGACAAGGCGCTGAGACGATGAATGTCGAGATTTCAACCGGTGAAACAAAAACATCGGGTCGATTTAATCTGGTGATTGCGGACCAACTGGCGAAGAAAAAGCTGCGCGATGCGAATCGCATCGAATACCAATTGAAAGTGACGGACAATCGCAATCCCGATCCACAGGTGGGATTTTCGGCCAAGCAAGTGATTGAGATCGATCACGCGTTCAAAGAGACATTGGCTGCTCGAAAGGAAGCCGAAGCAGCGAAAGAGCTTGTGGCGGCGATTCAAAAGGCGATCGCTGAACTGGCCGAGGAAAAATCGCGCGTGAAGCAGTTGGTGAAGAGTGCGGACAAGAAGATACTGTCGGCGGCAGCCAGGAAAGATGCAAACGCGGTGAAGGACGCGGTCGTTAAAACGGATACGGATTTGAAGGCCGTGGCGCAGAAAAACGAAGAAGGGCCTTTGGCAGATGCGGCGGAAGCGGCCAAGAAGATATCCGATGGGTTGATCCAAGCCGCGGGTGAGGAACTTGCCAAAGCCGTTCTGGAGTCAGACAAAATAGAGGAGCGTCAAAAGGATCTTGCGGCCTCGGCAGAACATGTGGATGCCGCAGAGAAGGCCCTTCAGAAGCTGCTTGAACAGGTGAAGGTTGAAGCCAAACAGGAGGAAGTCGCGCGGGCATTACAGGACATGGCGAACCACGAAAAAGCGATTGCGCAGGAATTGGCCAAGCCGGAGAAGCAGCAGATCGATCGCGGGCAGACGTTGCGTCAACAAGAGGCGTTGCGGCAGCGATTGGAAGAGGTACTGAATCAGAACAAGGAGTTGAATACACCGTCTGCCCAAGCTGCGGCACAGCGGAATCAGCAGTTGATTCAGAAGATCGAGCAGTTGGAAGAGCAGCAAAAACGTCTGGATGGGTTGGCGGAGAAACAGCAGGCAGTGAAGGCCGCGCAGGAACCTCTCAAAAAGCTCGCGGTTCAGCAAAAGGCGCTGAATCAGGAGATCAAGGAATTTGCGAAGAAAGAGCAAGCGGAACTGAAGGATGCCGGGGCACACCCGCCGGCTGATCAAAAGTTGGACAACATTGTTCAGGCGCTGGAACAGCCGAATCGGGAAGCCGAAGCAAATCAGCAGCAGCGAGAGGCGGCCAATGAGTTGAAGCAGGCAGCGCAACAATTGGCGAACGCGGCAAAATCAAATGATGCGCCGCCGGGTCAGCGCGAACGACAAGACAAGCAGGATATCGATCGCGCCAAAGCCGCCGCCAAAGAAGCGGGGGAGTTAAAGAAGGAAATTGACGCGTCGAAGACGGCCAAGGATCAGAATCAAGCGAAGGAACAGATCAAGCAAAAAGAGCAGCAGTTGGCTCAAAAGCTGGAGCAACAGACGGGTGAAATGAAGGCTCGCGATCCTGCTCAAAAGGATGCGCTGGATGCGGTAAAGAAAGAAATTGATCAGGCAAAACAAGATGCACAGAATGGAGACGCCGGCAAAGCCGAGCAGGAATTAGCGGATGCGGCGGCGAAGTTGGAGGCAGCCGCGCATGCCGATGATGCCGCTGCACAGGCAGAGCAAAAAGAAATGGCCGCCGATGCGAAGACGGCTGAGGCTCTTGCGAAGAAGCAGCAGGAGTTGGCAGATCAGACTGCAAAAGCCGCGCAGGAATTGGCGAAGGCGCGACAACAGCAAGGCGACCGACAGCAGCTAGAGCGCGGCGAGCAACAGGCGGCTGCCCAGGCGGAGCAAGTGGCGAACGAAGCTGCACAGGTGGCGCAACAGGATCAACAGCAGTCGGAACCGGCGATGGCAAGCCGTGCTACGGAAGTGCAGAAAGACTTGAAGGAAGCGGCCCGTCATGAGCAGGCCGCCGCCAAGGCCGCGCACGACAATCAGCCGGAACAGGCGGCCGCTGAGCAGCAGGCGGCCGAGAGCGCGCTGGCTCAGGCCGAGCAGGCGGCACGTGGTATGTCAGATCAGGACGCGGCGGCGAAGAATGGTTCTGCCGAAAAGGGAAGTGATGCCGCGGCATCGAAGGGCAATAAACCGTCGGCAGAGAATCAGATGCGGCAAGCTGCCGATCGAGCGCAGGAAGCTCGACAGGCAGAGCAGGAAGCCATGAGCGGCAAATCGAATGCGGCAGCAGAGGCGGCAAGAGCGCTGGAGCAGGCGGCTGCGGAGGTTTCATCGGCTGCCCATCAACCGTCTGATTCCAATGGACCGAAGTCGGGTGAACCGAAGGGGCCATCGCAGGCAAAGGGGGACCCGGCGAATCCGTCTGCGGAACCCTCAGCGAAGCCAGGCTCTACGCCCGGTGAAAAAGGTTCGCAGCCCACACAGGCTACGGAATCGCGCGGGGCGGATGTGACCGGCATGGCGCGGGTCGATGAGCGGCCAGCTTCTGTCAAGGAAATCGGGATCAGCGCGAGCGATTGGGTGCGACTTCCGCCGCTCGTTCAGCAGCAATTGGTGAGCGCCGCCCAGCAAAACGGCCCGCCGGGTTACCAGGAGCGGATCAAGAAATACTTTGTCAAGATCGCCAAGATCCAGGCGAACGGGGAGGGGAAATGAAGGCTCAGAGACAGATCATTTTTGTGATGATGGTGGGTTTCCTGATTCAATCGTCGTGTCCTGCGATGGCCGCGGAGGAACCTGTTTCACCTAAGACAGAGGCGGCCATCGACCGGGCTCTGAAGTATCTTGCCGAAAAACAGGATAAAGAGGGCACCTGGCAAACGGGCATGGGCCCAAGTTCGGCGGTGACATCGCTGGCGGTCATGGCTTTTCTGGCTCGCGGCCATAGTCCGGGTCAAGGTCCGTACGGTGAAAAGATCAATCTCTCGATTGATTTCGTGACATCTCATCAGATGCCCAACGGCCTCCTGTCGGCCAGCAATGGAACGATGTATGACCACGGGGTCAGCACGGTCATGTTGTGTGAAGCGTTTGGAATGGTCGATGACACGCGAACCGCAAAGCTGGGCGCGGCCATCGCCAAGGCGGCGAAGGTGATTCTCGATGCCCAAAAAATTCCAAAGGGCCAGCACGAAGGAGGTTGGCGATACCAGATTAATGCCGCCGATGCGGATATCTCGGTCACCGGTTGGCAACTGATGGCTCTGCGCGGCGCGGCCAACTGCGGCGCATCAGTCCCCAAAGAAGCGCTGGATAAAGGGGTGGCGTACATTCGCCGATTGGCCGTGAAAGAAGGGGGCTTTGGTTACCAGAGTAGCGATGGTCCGAATCGCGCACGCACGGGCACCGGAATTCTCTCGCTTGAAATGTTGGGACAGCGCACGGAGAAACAACCGCATTTGCCCGAAGCTTTGGCGGGGGGCGAGTATCTTTTGAAAAATCCTCTGATCAATGCCGGGGATGAGTTTTATTACTACAGTGTTTATTACGGCTCGCAGGCGGCAAACCAGCTCGGCGGAAAATACTGGGATGGCATTTACCCGAAGATTCGCGAGACCCTGCTGAGTCGTCAGCGTCCGGATGGTTCCTGGCCGGACGGCCCCGGGGCGGAACAGTCGGCGGGAAGCACCTATTCCACTTCAATGGCGGTGCTGGCACTGTGCGTGCCGTATCGGTATTTGCCGCTGTATCAGAAGTAAGACATGTGTCATTCGATAGCTGAGCTGTAGGTGCCTGTGCGGAAAAATTCTACTCCGTAGTCTCAGCTCAAACGTTGTGTTCGGTGAGTCTGCAAACGTCATTTGCGAAAACAATTCCTGACGGGCTGGCACCTGCACGGTTGCAAGCCTGCATCTCTTCCTTAAAACTACATTGAGTAGATGGACCACTGACCACAGACAATGGACTGACCGCAATGGCAAAGATCACTCTTCCCGACAACAGCGTACGCGAACTTCCAGATGGCAGCACGGTTTATCAACTCGCCGAATCCATCGGCCGCGGATTGGCGAAGGCGGCGATCGTCGGCAAGGTCGACGGCAAGCTCGTCGATCTTTCGCACCCGCTTACGGGCGAACACCAGGTTTCGATCGTCACGGAAAAAGATGCGGACGGGCTCTACGTCATGCGACACAGCACGGCCCACGTGTTGGCGCAGGCCCTTCGTCGGATGTATGGGGCGACGCTTCAATACACGATCGGGCCGGTGATTGAGAATGGATTTTTCTATGACTTTGAGTTTCCGCAGGGAGTGAGCTTCCGCGCGGAAGATCTGCCGAAGGTCGAAGCGGAAATGCAGAAGATCATCGCCGAGAACCTGAGCTTCAGCCGTGAGGAAGTGGAACCGCCTGCTGCTAAAAAACTGTTGAGCGAACAGAGCCAGCGATTTAAGGATGAGATTATTGATGAGTTGAGCGCTGCCGGTGAGACGGCGGTCAGCATTTATCGGCAGGGTGATTTTACCGACTTGTGCCGTGGCCCGCACATTCCGTCTACGGGCAAGATCAAGTCATTCAAGTTGCAGAGCGTTGCCGGCGCGTATTGGCGGGGCGACAGTAAACGAGAACAACTGACGCGCATCTACGGCACGGCGTTCTTCGATAAG